>NZ_JBEPEH010000004.1:219652-408025 GCF_040300725.1 Dactylosporangium sp. NPDC000244 | reverse complement strand
CCTCGTCACCCACGAACCCCGCGTCGCCGCCTACTCCGACCGCGAAATCGTCGTCCGCGACGGCCGCGCCCTGGACCTGGAGCGCGCCCGATGAGCTCGCCGCGCCGCTGGGTCGCGGAGATCGGGCTCGGGGCCCGGCTGGCGCTCGGCGGGGGCCGCGAGGGGCTGATCCGCACCGCCCTGACCGCGCTCGGGGTGGGGCTCGGCGTCGCGGTCCTGCTGCTGTCGGTCTCCGTCCCCGGCATCCTCGACGGCCGCCACCACCGCACCGACGGCCGCGACGACATGCACTTCGGCGGCGAGACCCCGCCCCGCAGCGACACGTCGGTGCTGATGCTGCCGGTCATGTCCGTCTACCACGACCGCTCGGTCACCGGCCGCTTCCTCAAGCCCGAGGGCGCCCACCCGATCGTCCCGCCCGGCGTGACCGCGCTGCCGCCGGACGGCTCGATCGTCGTCTCCCCGGCGCTGCGCGACCTGTTCGCCACGCCCGAGGGGGCCCTGCTGCGCCAGCGGTTCCCGCAGCCGATCGCCGGCGTGATCGGCAAGGAGGGCCTGTCCGGCCCGAACGAGCTGTACTTCTACGGCACCCGCGACGCCCTGACCGAGGACGAGCCCGACGTCATGCGGGTCACGTACTACGGCTCACGGAGCACCGGCGACCCGCTCTCGCCCGTCCTGCTGCTGCTCGTCGTGGTCATCTTCGTCGCCCTGCTCATGCCGGTGGCCATGTTCGTCGCCGCCGCGACCCGCTTCGGCGGCGAGCAGCGCGACCGCAGGCTCGCCGCGGTCCGGCTGGTCGGCGCCGACACGTGGATGACCCGCCGGGTCGCCGCCGGCGAGGCGGTGCTCAGCGCCGCGCTCGGCGTCGTGCTCGGCATCGGGTTCTTCTACGCCGGCCGGGTGTTCGCCGAGCGCTTCGAGCTCGCGTCGATCAGCGTCTACGCCTCCGACATCGACCCGGCGCCGGCGCTGTTCCTCGCGATCGTCGTCGCGGTGCCGCTCGCCGCCCTGCTCATGACGCTGCTCGCCCTGCGGCGGGTCGTCGTGGAGCCGCTCGGCGTAGTGCGCAAGGCGGCCGCGAGGACGAGGCGGCGGCTCTGGTGGCGGCTGGTGCCGTGGGCCGGCGGCCTGGCCCTCGTGCTGCCGCTCATCGGCGACCGGGCGCACCGGTTCAACGTGTGGCAGGCCGCCTTCGGCATCGTCCTGCTGCTGCTCGGCGTGGCCACCATGCTGCCGTGGATCTTCGACCGGCTCGTGGCCCGGCTCGGCTCCGGCGGCCCGGTCGCCTGGCAGATCGCCGTGCGCCGGCTGCAGCTGTCGCACGACAGCGCCCTGCGGGCCGTCAACGCCGTCGCGGTCGCCGCGGCCGGCACGATCGCGCTGCAGATGCTCTTCGCGGCCGCCGAGGCCGAGAACACGACGGCCAGCCGGCAGAACACCGCCGAGGCCCAGGCCGTGACCATGGTGAAGCCGAGCGCGTCGGTGCCCGTGCGCTCCGCGGCCCAGGCCGAGGCCGAGCTGCGGGGGAGCCCGGGCGTGACGAGCCTGCACACGTACCGGCAGACGTACGCGATCCTGCCCGGCGGGGACGGCACCGCGGACGGCGGCGGCGACCCGAAGATCTTCGAGATCGCGATCGGCGACTGCGAGACCCTGCGCATCCTCGCCGAGCTGCCCGCCTGCGCCGACGGCGACGTGTTCGCCGTCGACCCGGCGTCGTTCGCGCAGCACGGCATGAGCGGCGACGACGCCACCGTCGCGGCGGGCCGGGACGTGCTCGTCGGCGGGGGCGAGGACGACTCGGCCAAGCCCACCTGGCGCGTGCCGCGGCAGCTCAAGCCGGCCAGGGAGCGGCGGGACCCCTACGGCACCGACCACGACGGCCTGCTCGTGACCACCGGCGCGGCCCCGAAGGCGCTCACCGAGCCCCTCGACGCGCGCTACTACACGTTCGTCGGCCTGGACCCGGGCGCGCCGGACGCGGCCGAGCACCTGCGCAACGCGGCCATGCGCATCGGCCCGGCGACCGACGTGAGCATCCTGTCGTCCACCGACGTCGACTCCACGTTCGCGAGCATCCGGCGCGGGCTGTTCGCGGGCGCCGCCGTGGTGCTCGTGCTCGTCGGCCTGAGCCTGCTCGTGGGCACCCTGGAGCAGCTGCGCGAGCGGCGGCGGACGCTGGCGGCGCTCGTCGCCTTCGGCACCCGCCGCGGCACCATGGCGTGGTCGATCCTGTGGCAGACGGCGGTGCCGGTCGCGCTCGGCCTGCTCGTCGCGTCGGGGCTGGGCCTGGCCCTCGGCGCGCTGCTGCTGCGCATCGTCGTGGTCCAGCTGCGGCTGGACTGGGCCGGCGTCGGGGTCGTGTCCGGCATCGCGGCCGGGGTCGTCCTGCTCGTGACCCTCGCCAGCCTGCCGCCCCTGTTCCGCCTCATGCGCCCCGAGGGCCTGCGCTTCGAATAATGAACCAGGGCGATAACCGCTCAGCCGATGCGGGCGCGCACCCACTCGGCCACCCGGCGGGCCGACTCCTCGGGCGGCCCGTCGTCGGTGCGCACGACGGTGCCGGCGGTGGCGCGCAGGTGGACGGCGAACGCGAGATGCCGTTCGACCGCCCGCTCGCGCCACCGCGACCGCGCCTCGAGCCGCGCGGCACGCACGTCGTCGGCGCAGTCGAGCACCGCGACGTGCACGTCCGTGACCCACCGCCGGCCCGCGAGCCCGTCGAGCTGCTCGCGGGTGAACGGCGCGAGCAGGACCGTGTGCCGCCCGCTCTGCGCCGCCCCGTGCGCGACGCTGAGCCACGCGTCGCGCAGCGCGGGCCAGTCGACCTCGCCGAACTCGCACGCCCGCTCGAACGGCCCGATGAGCCAGTCGCCGTCGAACACGAGACACTCGGGGAGCTCGCGCACGAGGTGCGCCAGCACGGCCGTCTTGCCGGACCCGGACGCGCCGGTGACGACGAAGAGCGGGAGCCGGCGGGCGGGCTCGGTGTGGCCGCAGTCGGGGCAGACGGCGAGCTCCCCGTCGGGCGCCATGGCGATCGGGTCGTCGCACCGCTGGCAGAAGTGCACGCCCCGACCCTACCGGCCCGGCGCGCGGGCCCGGCTCACACCACGGGGCGCTGGTTCGTCAGGAGGGGTATGAGGGAGCGGCGGCAACTGCTGAACATCGCGTACCGGCTCCTCGGGTCGCTCGCCGACGCCGAGGACGTGGTGCAGGAGTCGTACGCGCGGTGGTACGCGCTCGAGCCGCGGCAGCGCGACGAGATCGTCTCGCCCGGTGCGTGGCTCACCACGGTGACGAGCCGGATCTGTCTCGACCTGCTGGGCTCGGCGCGGGTGCGGCGGGAACGCTACGTGGGGCAGTGGGTGCCCGAGCCGCTGGCCGGCGGTACCGATGCCGATCCCGCGGACCGCGTGACCCTCGACGAGTCCGTCGCCATGGCGTTCCTGGTGGTGCTGGAGACCATGACGCCCGCCGAGCGGGTCGCGTTCGTGCTGCACGACGTCTTCCGCTACTCCTTCGCCGAGGTCGGCCGGATCGTGGGCCGGTCGCCGGGGGCCTGCCGGCAGCTGGCCTCCTCGGCGCGGCGGCGGGTCGCCTCCGCGCGGGTGCGGCGCGGGCCGGAGGAGCGGCGGGCCGAGGTCGTGCGGGCGTTCGCGCGGGCCTGGGCGGCCCGCGACATCGACGCGCTCATCGGGCTGCTCGACCCCGCTGCCGTCGCGGTCTCCGACGGCGGCGGGCTGGTCGAGGCCGCGATCGAGCCGATCGTCGGCGCGGAGCGGATCGCGCACGGGCTCGTCGAGATCATGCGGCTGGTGCCGGGGCTGGTGGTGCTGGAGCGGACGGTCAACGGGCAGCCGGGCGTCGTGACCCAGCTCGACGGGGTCACGGCCACGGTCGTCGCGTTCGACGTCGCCGGCGGGCGGATCACCCGCTTCTGGGCGGTGCGCAATCCGGAGAAGCTGCGCGCTTGGACGAATGTGCTGTACTAGGCGCCATGACATGGCCACGGCCGACCGGAATCGGCTTTCTCGTCGTCGCGGTGCTCTTCGGCATCGGCGTGCGGGTGGAGATCGGCCACGAGCCGACGAGCTGGGCCCGGGTGACCGTCTACGTCGTGCTGGGCGTCATCTGCGCCCTGGTCGGCGCGGGGCTCATGGTGCTAGCTCAGAAAGCGGCGAACCGGCGCTAGCGCGCGCCAGGATCCCGCGGATGCGTGCCTCCGCGGCCACGCTGCCGCTCGTGCGGTGCGCGTCCGCGGCCCGCCGCGCCGCCAGCAGCGCCCGCACCCGATCGCCCCGGCTGAGCTGGATCTCGGCGATCGTGACGAGCGCGTGCGCCCGCAGCATCCGGAACCCGCCCCGCTCGGTGAGCCGCAGCCCGCTGCGGGCGTGGTCGAGCGCCGCGTCGAGCCGGTGGAGGTCGTGCAGCGCCCCGGCCAGCCCGACGGAGGCGGCCGCCCGGTGGTACGCCGCGCCGACGTCGGCCAGCAGCGTGCCCGCCTCCCCGTAGAGCTCGGCGGCCCGCTCCGGCCGCCCCACCCCGCGGCTGGCCAGCGCCAGGGCGATGAGCGCCTGCGCGGTGCCGTAGCTGCCCTCGAGGTCCCGGGCGGTGTCGACGGCCGCGGTGGCCAGCTCCAGCGCCCGCTCCGGGCGGCCCAGGTCGGCGTGCACGGCGGCCAGCAGCGACAGGATCGTCGTCTCGTGCAGCCGGTTGCCGACCTCGCGGCACAGCGCCAAGGCCCGCTGGGCGTGCTCGAGGGCCTCGGTGAGCCGGCCCTGCGCCTGGTACGTCGCGGCCAGGGACTCCAGCAGGTACGCCGTGGTCCGCGACGCCTCCCCGAGGGTCTCGGCCATGCGCAGCCCCTCGTCGAGGCACTCCGTGGCCTCGGCGAGCCGGCCGGTCACGTGATGGTGGTGGCCGAGGGAGTCCAGGAACGCGACCAGCAGCGGGGCCGAGCCGTGCTCGCGGGCCAGCCGGATCGCGCCGGTGTGCTGCTCCAGGGCGTCGTCGGGGCGGCCGAGCTCGTCGTAGAAGATGCCGAGGTTGTTGCGCGCGCACGCCAGGCCCTCGGTCCAGCCGCCGGTCTCGGCCAGGCGGATCGCGCAGCGCAGCGACTCGACCGCCTCGTCGTGCCGGCACAGCCACTGGTTGGCGTGCGCGAGGCCGATGAGCATCGCGGCCTGCCCGTTGACGTCGGCGTAGATCTCCGCGGCGGCGAGCCCGGCCCGGCTGACCACGAGCCACGCGAACAGGTGGCCGCCCTGGGCCAGGAAGCCGCGCATCGCGTCGGCGAGCCGCCACGCCATCTCCGGGTAGCCGTCGGCGACCGCGTGGCGGACCATCGACACGAGGTTCTGCCGTTCGGCCTCCAGCCAGGCCCGGGCCTGGGCCGTGCCGCAGAACGTGGCCGCCGGCGCGGATCCGGCGTACGGCAGCCGCACCAGCTGCGGATAGAGCTGCCGGGCGGCGGCGTCGAGGGTGCCCAGGTACCAGTCGTAGACGCGCCGCAGCGCCGTCGTGCGCTCCTCGGCGGAGTCGTCGGCCGTCGCGCGGGCCCGCGCGTAGGAGCGCAGCAGGTCGTGGAACGTGAACCGGTCCGGCGCCGGCTCGACGACCAGGTGCGCGGCCGCGAGCCGGTCGAGCAGCCCGGCCGCCTCGGCCCCGCCGAGCCCGGCCAGGGCCCCGGCCGCGGCGGCGGTGAAGTCGTTGCCCGGCGCCAGGCCCAGCAGCCGGAACAGCCGCTGGGCGTCGGGCGGGACGGAGCGGTACGACACCTCCAGGGCGCTGTGCACGGCCCGCTCGCCGTCGACGGCCAGGGCCGTGAGCGGGTCGGCGGCGCGCAGCTGGGCCACGTGCGCGGCGATCCCGCGGTGCGGGTGGTTGATGAGGTCGGCGGCGCTGATCCGCAGCGCGAGCGGCAGGTAGGCGCAGGCCGCGGCGAGCTCGGCGGCCGCCTCCGGCTCGGCGGCGACCCGGTCCGCGCCGAGCATGTCGCTCAGCAGCGCCCGCGCCTGCTCCGGCGGCAGGATGTCCAGCGTGATCCGGCGGGCCCCGTCGTGCGCGACGAGCCCGGTGAGCCGGTCCCGCGTCGTCACCACCACCAGGCAGCCCTGGCCGCCGGGCAGCAGCGGGCGCACCTGCTCGACCGAGCGGGCGTTGTCGAGGAACAGCAGCACGCGGCGGCTGGCCAGCATGGATCGGTACAGCGCGGAGGCCGCCCCCACGTCGTCGGGCACCCGGTCCTCCCGCACCCCCAGCGAGCGCAGCAGCCCGCCGAGCGCCTCGATCGGCGGCACCGGCCGGTCGCGGGAGGCGTAGCCGTGCAGGTTCACGTAGAGCTGCCCGTCGGGGAAGCGGCCCGCGACCCGGTGCGCCCAGTGCACCGCGAGGGCCGTCTTGCCGACCCCGGCCGTGCCCGCGATCGCCGTGACCACGACCGGTCCTCCGCCACCGGCCGCCTCGGGCAGCATCGCGTCGAGCCGGGCGAGCTCCTCGGTCCGCCCGACGAACCCGGCCACGTCCGCGGGCAGCTCCGCCGGCGTCGGCGGCCGCGGCGCGACCGGCCGCGCCGGCTGCCCGGCCACGGCTGCGGCAGCGGTCAGGGCTGTGGTCACGGCCGCGGGCGGGGCCGGGGCGGGCTCGGGCGCCGACGGCTCCGGGTGCAGGTCGGCGCGCAGGATGCGGCCGTGCAGCTCGCGCAGCTGGGCGCCCGGCTCCAGGCCGAAGGAGTCGCGCAGGGTGCGCCGCAGCTGCTCGTAGGAGTCGAGGGCGGCGACCCGGCGGCCCTCCCGGTGCAGGGCGACCATGAGCTGGCCCCGCAGCCGCTCGCGCAGCGGGTGCTCGGCGACGAGCTGGGTCAGCTCGGCGATGCGCTCGTGGTGGCGGCCCGCGGCCAGCTCCACGTCCATGAGCTCCTCGGTCGCGGCCAGCCGCAGCTCGTCGAGCGGGTCGGTGACCCGCCGCCGCAGCCAGGGCCCGGCCACGTCGGCCAGCGCCGGGCCGCGCCACAGCCGCAGGGCGGTGCGCAGGAACGCGGCCGCCCGGTCCGGGTGCTCCGAGGTGCGGGCCCGGGCCACCAGCATCTTGAACCGGGCCACGTCGACCTGCTCGGGGGCGACCTCGAGGGCGTAGCTGTCGCCCTTGGTCACCAGGCGCACGCCGTGCGCGGCGGCGTCGGCGGCGTTGAGGTGGCCCCGCAGCCGGGCGACCACCACCTGCAGCGCGGCCCGCGGGTCGGGCGGCGGCTCGCCCTCCCAGATCAGCTCGGCCAGCCGCTCGTTGTGGATGGGGCGGCCGTTCTCCAGCAGCAGCAACGCCAGCAGGCAGCGTTCCTGGCGCCAGCCGAGCTTGACCGGGCGGCCGGCGATGTCCGCTTCGACCGCGCCGAGTAATCGAAACTGCACGATCGAACACTATCGCTTGATCGGCCACTCGTTCGGGTCCGTCGGATTCGAGATTCGTAAACCCCGGTGAGTGAATGGCACCGCAGGCGAACCGCAAGCGGGCACCGCAGGCGACCGCAACCGCGGCGCAGGGGCGGGCGTCGATAGTCATCCGCCATGCGGACCTATCAACTGGGCCGCGGGCCGAACCGGCCCGTCGGCGGCGTGGACGTGTTCCGGTGGGACGGCTACGACGGCGTGGGCGCGCTGCCGTTCCGCGCGATGTGGTACCAGGTGCCGGCGGGCGGGGTGAGCCCGGCCGACCAGCACCCGGAGCTGGAGCTGTCGATCGTCGTGCGGGGCGACGCCGCCGTCGAGGTGGACGGGAAGGAACCGGTCGATGTGCGGACCGGCGACGCATTCCTGCTCGAATCCGGCGAACGGCACGTGGTGCACAACCGCCGCCCCGACGAGCCCCTGGTCGTGTTCAGCGCCTACTGGTACGCGGAGGCCAACCATGGCTGAGCCCGAGCCGCTGGTGGACGTCGTGTCCATCCCGCCGCCGACCGCCAACGGGCCGCTGCACGTCGGGCACCTGTCCGGGCCCTACCTCGCCGCCGACTTCGCCGCCCGGGCCGCCCGCGCCCGCGGCGAGCACGTGCTGGCCATGGCCGGCGTCGACGTGCACCAGAACTACGTGCTGACCCGGGCCGAGCTCGACGGCGTCGACGTGGACAAGATGGTCGACGGCTACCGCGACGAGATCGTGGAGGCGTTCCGGCGGGCCCGGATCGAGTACGACGCCTTCGTCGACCCCCGCGCCCCCGGCTACGCCCCGGCGATGGCCACGATGGTCGCCCGCCTCGTCGAGCGCGGCGCCCTGCCCCTGCGCGAGCTGGAGCTGCACCGCTGCGCCGGCTGCGCCCGGACCCTGCACCACTCCTACGTCGAGGGCCTGTGCGGCGCCTGCGGCCACGAGGCCTGCGGCGGCGGCTGCGAGGGCTGCGGCGGCTTCACCTCGGCCCAGACGATGGTCGAGGTGCGCTGCGCCCGCTGCGGCGGCGCCCCGGTGCCGTTCACGGCCGCCGTGCCGGTGCTCGACCTCGAGGCCCACCGCGCAGCGCTGCAGTCGCTGTGGCTGCGCGCCGAGCTGCCCGTCGACGTGCGCGCCCTCATCGACACCGCCCTCGCCCGGCCCCTGCCGGCCATCCCGGCCGCCTACCCGACCGACTGGGGCGTCGCCGGCACCGGCCCGATCGACGGCATGCGCCTCGACGTGTACGTCGAGGTCTGCCTGAACTTCGTGCGCGGCGTGGCCCAGGCCCTGCGGCCGGGCGTGGCCGAGGACCCCGCGGCCTTCGCCGAGGTGTGGAACCGCCGGGTGCGCGGCATGTGGAACTTCTACGGCATCGACAACGCCTACTTCTACGGCATCATGTGGCCGGCCCTGCTCGCGACCGCGGGCGTGGACCTCGGCCGCCTCGCCGGGATGAGCGTGGTGAACCGGTTCTTCACGCTCGACGGGTTCAAGTTCTCCACCAGCCGCAACCACGCCGTGTGGGCCAACGACCTGCTCGCCGACGCCGACCCGGGGATCGTGCGGCTGTTCCTGGCGTTCAACCGGCCCGACCGGGTCGGCAGCGACTTCACCCGCGAGTCGTTCGAGGCGTTCGCCGCCCACGTCCGGCCGCTGCTCGACGGCGTGCGCACCGAGGGCGCCCTGCCCCCGGCGCTGCTGGCGGCCGAGCGGCAGCGGGGCGAGCTGGCGCTGCGCTATACCGGCTTCGACGCCCCGCTCGCCGCCCGCGCCCTGCTGGCGCTGCTCGCCGCGGGCAGCGACGACGCCGCGACGCTGCGGGCCGTGCTCACCGGCCGGCGCTGATGCGGGTCGGCATCGTCGGCGCCGGCATCGCCGGCTCCCTGCTCGCGTGGCGGCTCGCGCGGGCCGGGATCGACGTGGAGCTCGCCACCGGGCCGCCCGGCCTGCGCGATGCGACGAGCGTCTCGGGCGGGGCGGTGCGCGGCTACGAGCCGCACCCCGAGCAGCGCGAGCTGGCCGTGGCCAGCCTCGCGGAGCTGCGCGCGGACGCGGACCTGCGGCGATGGGCGGACTTCCGGCCGTGGCCGTCGGTCATCGTCGGGCCCGCGGACGAGCGGGCCCTGGCCGGCCTCGACGCCCGGATCGTCGGCGAGCGGGAGCTGACCGAGCTCGGCTGGGCGTCGCTGGCGCCCGGCACGACCGCGGTGCGCGACGACAGCGGCGGGCGCATCGACCCGGCCGCCCTGCGCGCCGCGGTGCTGGCCGACCTGGCCGGGCGGCCGGCGGTGCGCATCGGGGCGCGGCTGGCCGGCGAGCCCGACGTGCTCGTCTACGCGGCCGGCGCGTGGACGCCCGCGCTGCTGGGCCGGGCCGGGCTCGACACGCTCGGGCTGCGGGTCAAGGCGATCCGGTACACCGTGCACCGCTGCCGCGGCCCCCTCCCGCCGATCTTCGCCGACGGCCCGCTCTACGGCATCCCGCTCGGCGACGACCTGCTGCTCGCGGGCGTGGCCGGCGAGGAGTGGGGCGTCGCGCCCGGCGACCCGCCGTCCCGGCCGCCCGCCGACGTCGCCCGGCTGCTGCGGCGCCGGCTGCCCGGGCTGCGCCTCGGCCCGCCCGTGCGCCGGGCCGACGCCACCGACTGCTACGCCGACCCGCCCGTGCTGCGCCTGCGGGAGGTGCCCGGCACCGGCGGCCGGGTGCGGGCGTTCACCGGCGGCTCCGGCGGCGCGGCCAAGACCGTGCTCGCGGCCAGCGCCCGCGCCGCCGAGCAGATCCTGGCCGGAGCGCGGCACGACCGCGCCCCGGCCCTCCCTCAACACCCCCAGGAGGAATCGCGTGTCCAGCAATGACGTGCCCGAGTACCACGTGGCCGGGATCGGGGCCGGTCCGGCCAACCTGAGCCTCGCCGCCCTGTTCCCCGCCGCGAGCCTCGGCCGCATCGCGCTCTTCGACAACCAGCCCGGCCCGGCCTGGCACCCGGCGCTGCTGAGCCCGGGCGTGCGGATGCAGACGTCGTGGATGAAGGACCTCGTCTCGCTCGTCGACCCGCAGCACCGGCTCACGTTCATGAACTACCTGGTCACCTCGGGCCGGCTCTTCGCCCTGCTCAACGCCCAGTTCGACACCATCCCGCGGCTGGAGTACGTGCGGTACCTCACCTGGGCCGCCCGCCGCATCGAGGGCATCCACTACGACACGCCCATCGAGCGGGTCACCTGGACCGGCGACGGGTTCGAGCTCTTCGCCGGCGGCCGCCCGGTCGCCCGCGCCCACCACCTGTCCGTCGGCGTCGGCACCCGGGCCACCCGCCCGGAGTGGATGCGCGGGCTGCCGGAGCACGCCGTGTTCATCGCCGACGAGCTCACCGGCCGGCTCGACGCCCTGCGCGGCGACCTCGGCGTCCCGATCGCCGTCGTCGGCGGCGGGCAGACCGGCCTCGAGTGCGTGCTGAAGCTCATCGGCGCCGGCTTCACCGACGTGCGCTGGCTCGGCCGGCGGCAGTGGTTCCAGACCATCGACGACTCCCCGGTCGCCAACGAGTTCTACCGCCCGGCCCACCAGCAGTTCCTGCAGCAGCTGTCCCGGGGCACCCGGCGCCGGCTCGTGGTCGAGCAGGGCCCGACCGGCGACGCGCTCACGCCCGGGGCGCTGCGGGTGCTGTACCAGGCCAACTACGACCGCATGCTGGACCTCGACCGGTTCCCGGCGGTGCTGTACCCGGGCCGCGACGTCGTGTCCGTCGGCATCGAGGCCGGAGCCGTCGGCGACGAGCTCGTCATGCGCTGCGACACCCCCGGCGGCCGCGAGGAGCACCGCGCCCGGCACATCGTCGTGGCCGTGGGCCGCGAGGCGAGCCCGGTGCCGTTCGACGACGACCTGGCCGAGCGCGTCGAGTACGACGACGACGGCGACATGCTCATCGAGCCCGACTACTCGCTGCGCTGGAAGGGCATGAACGGGCACCGCATCTTCGTGCTCAACCGGGCGCGGTACAGCCACGGCGTCCCGGACGCGAACCTCACCCTGCTGCCCGTGCGGGCCGCGACCGTCATCAACGCGATGGCCGGCCGGGACGTGTTCCACGTCATCGACGAGCTGTGCCCGGTCCGGTGGATCGCGTGAACCGCTACGAGGGCCTGGTCGTGCAGCCGGAGGTGCCCAACGGCGCGCGGGGCCGCTACCACCAGGACGGCTCGCTGGTCTGGGCCGAGTTCGAGGGCGGCCCCGTGCGCAGCGGCCGGCTCGTCGGCACGTGCGGCGATGACGGCGTCATCAGCGCGGCCTACTGCCAGGTCATGGCCGACGGAGCGGTGGTCGCCGGCACCTGCGTGAGCACCCCGGACCGCCTCGCCGACGGGCGGCTGCGGCTGACCGAGCGGTGGCGGCGCGCCGACGGCTCGGCCGGGGTGTCGCGCATCGAGGAGGTGCGGGCATGACCACGGCGGACAGGCCGCTCGTGCTGCTGGTCGGCACCGGGCACAAGGACTACCGGCGGTACCTGCTGGAGGAGATCGCGCCGCACTACCGGCTGCACCTCGTCAGCCCGGCCGCGCCCACCTGGGAGGAGCCGTACCTCGCCGGCTCGACCCGGCTGGCCGACCTGAGCGACGCCGACGCGCTGACGGTCGCGGCCAAGGACGCCGGGGACGTGTCTGGGGTGCTGTGCTGGGACGAGGCGTTCGTGCTGCCGGTGGCCCGGCTCGCCGAGGCCCTCGGCCTGCCCGGCCCGGGCTCGCCCGCCGTCGCCGCCTGCCGCGACAAGCACCTGACCCGCACCGCGCTCGCCGCGGCCGGGGTCGCCCAGCCGGAGTCGGTGCTCGTCGCCTCCGTCGAGGACGCCCTGGCCGCGGCCGCGGGGATCGGCTACCCGGTGGTGCTCAAGCCGCGGGCGCTCGCGGCCAGCCTCGGCGTCGTGCGCGTCGACACGCCCGGGCAGCTCGAGGCGAACTTCGCGTTCGCGCGGGACACCACGGTGCCCGGGGCGCCCGCCTACGAGGTCTCGGTGCTCGTGGAGCGCTTCGCCGACGGCCCCGAGATCTCCGTCGACGCGGTCGTGCACCGGGGGCGCGTGACGCCGATGGTGCTGGCCCGCAAGCAGCTCGGCTACCCGCCGTACTTCGAGGAGCTCGGGCACCTCGTGGACGCGGCCGACCCGCTGCTGCGCGACGAGGCGATCGCGACGATCCTGCAGCGGACCCACGACGCCCTGGGCTTCGCCGACGGCGTGACCCACACCGAGCTGCGGCTCACCACCGGCGGCCCGGTCGTCATCGAGGTCAACGCGCGCCTCGGCGGCGACCTGATCCCCTACCTCGGCTCCCGGGCCACCGGCGTCACCCCCGGGCTCGCCGCCGCGGCGGCCTGCTGCGGCATCCAGCCGCGGGTGCGCCCCGGCCGGGCGCTGACCGCCGGGGTCCGGTTCCTCTACGCCGAGCACGAGGACACCCGCATCGCGACCATCGGCTTCGCCGGGGAGCCGCTGCCGGCGGCGGTGGACCGCATGGTGCTCGTGGCGGGGCCGGGAACCGTGGCCTCGCCGCCGCCGAAGGGCACCACCATGGGCCGGCTCGGCTTCGTCACCGCCGTGGCGCCCACGGCCGCCGAGGTCACGGCCGCGCTCGACGCCGCCGCGGCCGACCTGCGGGTGACGTCATGACCGGCGTCGCCGGCGTCGAGGCCGAGCCGCGCACGGAGCCGGCCGACGCCGGGGTGCTCGCCACGCTGCGGGCCACCCCGGCGCCGGTGCGGGCCCTGCTCGCCGGCGTGCTCGTCAACCAGCTCGGGACGTTCTTCCAGGCGTACCTCGTGCTGTTCCTCACCGCCCGCGGCTTCTCCTCGGCCCAGGCCGGCTGGGCCCTCGGCGTCTACGGCGCCGGTCTGGTCACCGGGCTGCTGGCCGGCGGCGCGCTCGGCGACCGGCTCGGGCCGCGCCCGACGACGCTGCTGAGCATGGCCGGCTCCGCGGTGCTGCTGCCGGCCGTGCTGTACCTGCACCAGTACGCGGCCGTGCTCGTCGTCGTCGCGCTGGTCGGGGCGAGCACCCAGCTGTTCCGCCCGGCCGCCTCGGCGATGCTGGCCACGCACACCGCGAAGCAGCGCCGCGTGATGATCTTCGCGGTGTACCGGCTGGTGCAGAACATCGGCGCCACCACCGCTCCGCTGCTCGGGGCGCTGCTCGTGGCCGTCTCCTACGACCTGCTGTACTGGGTCGAGGCGGCCTCCACGGCGGCGTTCGCGGTCCTGGCCGTGTTCCTGTTCCCGCGCGGCGGCGGCGAGCACGCGCCGCAGAGCGGGGACCGGGGCGGGTACCTGCCGGTGCTGCGGGACCGGCGCTACACGCTGTTCCTGCTCGCCATGTTCCTCAACGTCTTCGTCTACGTGCAGTACGTCGCCGTGCTGCCCCTGGCGATGCGCTCGGCCGGCCTGACGACCGGCTGGTACGCGGCGATGCTGTCGCTCAACGGGTTCATGGTGGTGGCGTTCGAGCTGCTCATGACCAAGGTGACCCAGCGCCGCCCGCCCCGCTACGTGGCCGCGGCCGGGTTCGCGCTGCTGGCGCTCGGGCACTCGCTGTACGGCTTGCAGTGGGGCGTCGCCGCGTTCGTGGCGGGCACCGTCGTGTGGTCGCTGGCCGAGCTGATCGGCGGCCCGACGATGTTCGCCTTCCCGGCCCTGGCCGCGCCCGAGGAGCTGCTGAGCCGGTACCAGGGCGCGGCCCAGGCGATGTACGGCCTCGGCACGGTCCTCGGGCCGGTCTGCGGCGTCGCGCTGTGGCTCGCGCTCGGCCCGCCGGTGTGGTGGGTCTTCGGCCTGACCAGCCTGGCCGGGCTGGCCGCGGCCTGGTTCGGGATGCGCCGCGTCGGCGCCGCCCACGAGTCCTGAGAAGGGAAGTGACCATGCAGGAGAAGCGGTACGCGGTCATCGTGGAGCCGGTGTCGACCGGGCACGAGTACGCCGGCGCCTTCCGGGCCGAGGGGCTCGAACCGGTCGCGGTGATGATGGCCGAGCACGCCGTCGAGGCCGTGCACGACACCTGGCACCCGGAGAACTTCGTCGCCGTGCACGTGCTCGGCGACCGCACGCCCGAGCAGATGGCGCAGGAGCTGCGGCAGTACCGTCCACAGTGGCTGGTCGCCGGCAGCGAGATGGGCGTGGAGCTGTGCGACGCGCTCGCCGCGATCCTGTGCCCCGGCACGGGCAACGACCCGGCGTCCACCCTGGACCGGCGGGACAAGTGGCACATGGCCCAGGCCCTCGCCCGGGCCGGACTGCCGCACCTGCGCCAGTTCTGCTCGGCCGACCGGGACGAGATCGAGCGCTGGATCGCCGAACAGGGCCTGGCCGGGGAGCGGTTCGTGGTCAAGCCGCCCAAGTCCGGCGCCACCGACGACGTGCACCTGATCCTGCCCGGCGAGGACTGGCACCCGGTCTTCGACCGCATCATCGGCAAGATCAACCACACCGGCGTGCGCAACGACGCCGTGCTGGTGCAGGAGTTCGGCGAGGGCACCGAGTACCTCGTCGACACCTACTCGGTCGACGGCCGGCACGGGCTCGTCGACGTGTGCCGCTACGCCAAGCACCGCCGCGACGACCGGATCGGCATCTACGAACGGGTCCAGTTCCTCGCGCCCGACGACCCGGACGTGGCCGAGGTCGCGCCCTACGTGTTCGACGTGCTCGACGCGCTGGGCGTGCGCAACGGCCCGGGGCACAGCGAGGTCATGCTCACCAAGCACGGCCCGCGGCTCATGGAGACCGCGGCCCGCCCGGCCGGCGGCGGCCACCAGATGATCACGCGGATGTCCACCGGCGACAGCCAGATCGCGCGGACGGTCGCGCACCGGCTGCGCGGGGAGTTCAAGCCGGGCTACGAGCTGCGCCAGCACCTCTCGGCGGTCTTCGTCTCCTCGCCGGCCACCGGCATCTGGCGCAACGGCGACATCTTCGACGGCGTCGACGCGCTGCCCACGTTCGTGGACAAGCACTTCCCGCTCGGCACCGGCGACCTGGTGCCGGCCACCGACGACCTGGTCACCTATCTGGCCTGGGTCATCCTGGCCGGGCCGGACCCGGACGCCATCGAGTCCGACTACCAGCGCATCAAGGCGATCGAGAGCCGCATCGAGATCGAGAGGGCCGAGGCATGAGCAGCCGCAACGCGGTCACCGACGCCTACCTGGCCGCGGTGGCCGCGGGCCGGATGCCGGCCGAGGAGCTGGCCAAGGCGGTCCGTGCTACCGGGCTCAACGACGCCATCTACCGCAACGGCCACCTGGCCCGGCCGCTGTTCCTGGCCCGGGCCGAGCGGGAGCGCCTCGACGCCGACCTGCGCACCCTGCACGGGCTGCTGACCGGCCTGCCGGCGCGGCTCTTCGGCGGCGACGCGGGCGCGTTCGCGGCCGCCGCCGGGGCGCAGGGGCCGCAGGTGGACGCGGCCCGGGCGGCCGGCGGGCAGGTGACCCGGCTGTCGCGGGCCGACCTGTACCCCGACGCCGAGGGCTTCAAGCTGCTCGAGCTCAACGTGAGCGGCGCGGTCGGGGGCCTGGAGAACTCGTTCCTCAACGCGGCGTACCTGGACAGCCCGCACTTCGCCGAGTTCGCCGCCGAGCACGGCCTGGGCTACGCCGACACGATGGCCGCGCTGTGCGAGACCCTGCGCGACGAGACCGGCGCGGCCGGCGGCAGCCCGGTGGTGGCGATCGTCGACTGGCCGGAGAGCTATCCGGAGCTGGAGCCGATGCTGCGCAAGACCGCGGCCCGGCTCGGCGAGTTCGGCATCGACGCGCTGGTCGGGCACGCGGGGCAGGTCGAGTGCCGCGACGGCGGGGTGTACCTGGCCGGGCGGCGGGTCGAGGTGGTGTACCGCCTGTTCCTCATGGAGGACCTGCTGCGCCCCGAGGGCCCGGCCCTGCTCGACCCGCTGCTGGCCGCGGCGGCCCGGGGCGAGGTGGCGATGTTCACCCCGATCGCGTCGGAGCTCTACGGCAGCAAGGCGGCCCTGGCGCTGCTCTCCGACGAGCGCCACCGCGACCGGTTCGACGCGGCCGAGGTCGAGGTCGTCGACCGGGTCCTGCCGTGGACCCGGATGCTGCGGCCGGGAGCGGTCACGGTCGACGGTGAGCGGGCCGACCTGCTCGCCTACGCGCGGCGGGACCGGGAACGTCTCGTGCTCAAGGCGACCATGCTGCACGGCGGCACGGGGTTCGTGGCCGGGTGGCGCACCGGGCCGGACGAGTGGGACCGGGAGCTGCGCCGGGCCGAGGGCGGCCCGTACGTGCTGCAGCGCCGGGTCGTGCCCGAGCCGGAGCTCATCCCGGAGCCGGACGGCACGCTGCGGCCGTGGGTCGCCGTGTGGGGCGCGTTCCTGACCGGGCGCGGCTACGCGGGCACCTACGTGCGGGCGGTGCCGGGCTCGGACGCGGGGGCGGTGGTGGCGAGCGGGTCGCTGACCGGCTGTGTGTTCCACGAGCACGCGGCGGCGATCGCGGCCACCGGGTCGAGGTAGGCGGCGGCGACGAGGGAGATCCACTGGTACACGGCGTCCTCGTTGTCCGCCAGCGGCCCGGGCACGTAGTGCGGGGAGTTCAGCCCGCGCTGCACCGACTCGGTCGCGGCCCAGTCCTGGCGGTTGGTGAGGTCCCAGAAGTCGGCGGCGTACGACGGGTCGTCGATGCCCTCGGGGAAGTACCAGCTGCACTCGATCTCCGTGCGCCCCGGCGCGAGCGGCGTGAGCCGGTGCGTCATCACGTAGTCGGGGTGCGCGGAGATCAGCAGGTTGGGGAAGAGCGTGACGTAGAGGATGGTCCGCCGCGGGGCGCCCTCGATGAACACCCCGGTGCCGCGGCCGTCGAAGGACATGGTCTCGGCGTGCTCGCGCAGGTCCATGGTGCCGCCGATCCAGGCGCCCGGCAGCGCCCAGTTGTCGCCGGACGTCGGCGGCGACACCTTGCACAGCTCCGGGTGGATGAGCGGGCAGTGGTAGCACTCCTGGTAGTTCTCGACGATGGCCTTCCAGTTCGCCTCGACCGCATACACGTGCCGGGCGCCCAGTCGCAGGGTTTCCAGGGTGTACGGCCGGAGCAGGCCGTCCAGCGCGCCGGTGTACTCGGCCACGGGCGGCGCCGGGGTGCCCGCGTTCACCAGCAGCCAGCCGTGCCAGACGGCGGCGGGCAGCTCGACCAGGCCGAGCTCGTGGCCGTCGAAGTTCGCGACGCCGGCCATGCGCGGGGCGGTCGCGAGCGAGCCGTCGAGGCGGTACGCCCAGCCGTGGTACGGGCACACGGCCGAGGCCCGGTCCGCGGTCTCGCCGTCGGCCAGCAGCTCGTGCGCCCGGTGCCGGCACAGGTTCGCGAACGCTCGCGGGCGGTCGCCGAAGGTGAGCAGTACCCCCACGTCACCCACCGTCACCGCGCGCTGGTTGCAGCCCTCGGACAGCTCGTCGAGGCGGCCCAGGGTGGTCCAGGCGCCCGCGAACAGGTGCCGGCGCTCCCACGCGAGCACGGCCGGATCGGTGTACGCGGCGGCGGGCAGGGTCCGGCTCGACCCGAACGGGCGCAGCGCCGGCTCGATCCCGGCCGGGTCGAGCGGCGCCGCCGGCGGTTGCGTCATGCGTCAAGCCTGGCGCAGCGCGACCCCCGTGTAAATGCGCCGCCGGGGTGTCCGCGGCTAGTCCGTCAGCGGCCGCCGGCCCGCGAAGCCGAGGTCGACCCGGTGGTACCAGCTGATCCCCGCGTCCCCCTCGAGCCAGCACAGCAGCACGTCGGCCCCGTCGAGCTCGGCCGGGAAGTCCACCAGCAGCGGCGCCAGCCCCTTGAGGTGCGCCCCCGTCGCCTGCACCGCCGTGATCAGCTCGTCGAGCAGCGCCTCGGCCGCCTTGAGCTCCGCCATGCCCCCGAGCGCGGTGGGCGGCCCGCCGGGCGCGAGGGCCGCCGCCAGCTCGGCCGCATCGGCGCGGACCGCCACCAGCTGATCGAGCGAGGGCCGAATGCGAGCCAGCTCCGCCCGCGCCTGCGGGACGGTGAACAGCACCATGGCGCACACCCTCCCACCCCACGTGAAGATCACCCCCACCGGGTGTCGCCGGAGTAGCCTCCGATCGTGGACCTGATCGCGGCCTGGGAGGCCGGCACCGGCGCGGAGCGCGAGCGGCTCGGTCCGGCCATCGAGGCCGCCCTGACCACCGCCGCCGGTCCCGCCCTCGCCGACCGGCTGGACCTCGCCGAGCGGCTGGCCCTCGCTGACCGGCTGGCCCTCGCCGAGCGGCTGAGCGAGCTCGACGAGCGCCGCGCCGTCGCCGCCGCGCACCTCACCGCGATCCTCGACGAGCAGCTGCGCACCCGGGCGAGTGACGACCCCGAGGTGCTCGAGACCCGGGCCGCGCTCGCCCACGCCGCCGGCGGCGACGCCACGGTGCTCGAGGCGGTGCTTGCCGATGCCCTGCGGTCGGCCGGCCCCCGCCACGCGGCCACCGCGCACGCGCGGCTGCGGCTGGCCCAGGCCCACGAGCGGGCCGGGGACACCGCGGCGGCCCGGCACCTGCTGCGGCGCGCGATCGCCGACGCCGTGCGCGGGCTCGGCCCCGACCACCGGCGCACCGTCGGGCTGCGGCTGGCCCTCGCGGCCGTCTACGAGCGGGACACGATCCGCTACGCGAGCCTGCACCGCGGCGCGCTGCGGGCGTACCGGAGCCTGCTGGGGGCGCAGCGGCAGTACCACCGCACGATCGAGAGCCTCGAACGCGTCCACGGCCCGGGCGCCCCGATCGTGCTCGCGAGCCTCGAGCGCCTCGCGGACCTCTACGAGCGGATGGGCACCCTGGGCGCGGCGACCGCCCAGTACGAGGCCTCGCTGCAGTGGCACGAGCTGCGCCACGGCCCGGACGCGCCCGAGACGCGGGCGGCCCGGGACACCCTCGCCCGCGTGTACCTGCGCGGCCGCCACCCCGAGCGCGCCGTGCCCCTCTACGAGCCCGTCCACCACGACCCGGCCGAGGGCGAGCCCGACGACGCGCTGGACGACCTCGCCGAGGCGCACCTGGCGGCGGGCGACGAGGCGGCGGCCCAGGAGGTGTACGAGCGACTGTTCGCCCTCCTCGCCGAGCGCGACGGCCCCGACGCGCCGCCGACCGTGCGCTACCTGGCCGAGGTGGCGGAGGCCTTCGACGACGCGGGCGCCCCGGCCCTCGCGGTGACCTGGCACGAGCGCGTGGTCGCCGCGCTGTCCCGCACCGAGCCGCGCGACGACCAGGCCCTGACCCTGGCCCGCGTCCACCTCGCCGCCGCCCGCGACGGCACCGCCCGCCCCTGACCCGCCGCGCCGTCGCCGCCCGCCCCTGACCCGCCGCCCGCGACGGTGCCGTCTGCCTCTGAACCGCCGCGACCGCGGTCACCCGTCCGGGGACTTCGCCGTGACACGGCGGTCGCCGATGGTGACGAATCGGGCATTTTGCACTTATCGTCTCTTCGAGCCGCGCCGGGTGGCCCGTTCGGACGAGGTGGATGTGCGACGGGCGAGCGGGACGTGGCTCGGGTGCGGCGAATGCCGGTGCCGGTGGCGCTGGTCGTGATCGGTCTGGCCGGGCCGGCGTCCGCGGCCCACGCGGAGGCGGTCGCGCCCAGTGCGTGAGCATCGTGTTCGGCATCAACCCCAGCACCGCGTCGTTCTACGCCAACAGCGCTCGGCTGCTGCTCGAACAAGCCGAACAGGCATTGGACACGTCACGGCGTCCCCCGCCTGAACGCCGCGCCGGCGTCCAGCCGCAGCCCGACGTCCCCGGTTGCCCGCCACTGCGCGACGGAACGTCATCCGAACGCGCAGGCCAGCCCGACCAGATAGACCAGCAGCGCGCCGCCCCGGCGTTCACCGGCCGGTCTCGTCGGTGCAGCATGCGCCGGTGCGGCCGGGACTGCATAGCCGCTGGCGAGCGTGGCGCCGATGAAGGCGCCGGTCGATGTCCTGGCGACTACAAGATGCGGCGATCGACCTGTTCAACCTTGACGGCTACGCGGGCACCACCTCCACGGCCATCGCCGAACGCGCCGGTGGAGCTCCCGTTGACGACCATTGGCTTTACTGCTTTACTACGCCATTAGTAAAGCCAGGGAGGTCCTTTGTTCCACTTCCGGCTCGACACCGGCTCCGGCATACCGCCGTATCTGCAGCTGGTCCAGCAGGTCCAGCAGGCAGTCCTGCTGGGTTTCCTTCAACCCGGCGACCGCCTGCCCCTGATCCGAGAGGTTGTCGAGTCCCTCGCCATCAACCCGAACACCGTGGCGAAGGCATACCGCCAGCTGGAGCAGGAGAATCTCGTCACCGGCCGGCCGGGCCACGGCACCTTCGTCAACGACACCCTGCCGGCTGCGGTGCCCCCGGCCACCTACACCTCGCTGCGACACGGCCTGCAAACCTGGCTGCGCCGTGCGTACGCCGCCGGGCTCGACGATCACACGATCGCCGCGCTCTTCTCCAGCGTCCACCACCAGACGAGGACGGCGACGGAGACGGCATGACGATCCAGCCCGCGCTGCGTACCCGGAACGTCGGCAAGCGCTACCGCAAGGCCTGGGCCTTGCGCAACTGCACGCTGGAACTGCCGCCCGGTAGTGTCACCGCACTCGTCGGCCCGAACGGCGCCGGCAAGACCACCTTGCTGCGAATGTCGGTCGGTCTGCTCACGCCGACGGTGGGATCGGTCGAGGTGTTCGGCGAATCGCCCGCCACGAACAGCGTGCAGGCCTTGACCCGCATCGGCTTCCTTGCGCAGGACCACCCGCTCTACCGCCAGTTCACCGTAGCGGACCTGCTGCGCTTCGGCCGCTCGTGCAACGTGCGCTTCGACCACGAACTGGCCGCACGGCGCCTGACCCAGCTGGGCATTTCGCTGGACGCCCGCGCCGGCGCGCTCTCCGGAGGGCAGCAGTCCCAGGTGGCGCTCGCGCTGGCGCTGGCCAAGCGACCCAATCTGCTGGTGCTCGACGAGCCGATGTCCAGTCTGGATCCCTTGGCGCGGCAGGAGTTCCAGCAGACCCTTATGAGCGCGGTCGCCGACGGCGAACTGACCGTGTTGTTCTCCTCCCACGCCGTCCACGAGCTCGAACGGGTCTGCGACCACCTCGTAGTAATCAACCACGGCCAGGTCATGCTCAGCGGCGACATCGACACGCTGCTCGCCGAGCACCGCCTGCTCGTTGGTCCGCGGGTCAAGACAGACCCCCGTGGCTCCCGGTCCGTGGTCGAGGTCAAGCACAGCGACAGACACACCACCATGCTGGTACGCCAAGCAGCGGCGCCGATCATGCCGGGTTGGCAGGCAAACCCCGTCGGGCTGGAAGAGCTGGTCCTGGCCTACCTGCGCCGACCCGTCGACGCCGAGGCCGCCGAGTCCCAGGAGGAGACGGCATGACGTGGATGATGTGGCGCCAGCATCGCACCGAGGCCCTAGCCCTGACGATCTTCGTCGGCGTCATCGCCGTGGCGCTCTTCGTACTCGGCCGGCCGATGCACGCCCTGTTCCCGCTGGGCTCGGCGCACTGCCTGGTACCACCGCTGGACCAGGCCTGCCGCTCCGCGCTGGTTCGGCTCCAGCAGGACTACGGCTACACCACCACTGTGCTGATTTTGCTCAACTTCGCGCCGTACGCGATCGGCGGATTCCTCGGCGCGCCGCTGCTCGCCCGTGAACTGGAGGCGGGCACCTGGCAGCTGGTCTGGACTCAGGCAGTGCCCCGCAGGCGCTGGCTGGCCGTCAAGATCGTGGTGCTCGGCACCGTCAGCGTCCTTCTCGCCGCAGGCCTGTCCGCAGTGATCGCCTGGTATCGGCGACCGCTTGATCTGCTGGGCGGCGGGTTGGACATCACCGCCTTCGATCTCACCGGCATCACGCCCATGGCGTACACACTGTTTGCGTTTGCGCTGGGTGTCGTGGCCGGAGCGGTGCTGCGCCGCAGTCTGCCGGCGGCCGCCGGGGCGCTCGTGTCCTTCCTGGCGGTGCGCGTCACCGTCGCCGGCTGGATCCGTCCGCACTTCGTCATGCCGGTCACCCGCATCGAGGCGTTCGTGCCAGGGTCCGGCGACATCACCGACGGCACGTCCAACGCGCGGGACATGATCCTGGACCAAGGGTTCGTCGACGCCGACGGCCGGCGCATCACCGGACTCGGCGCCGTCATCATGGAGGGCAAGGCTCGTGAAGGGGGCGGCGACCCCACCATCTACCTCCACGACCACGGTATCCAGCATTGGGTCGTCTACCAGCCCATGGAGCGATACTGGACCTTCCAGCTCATCGAGACCGTCATCTTCGTCGGGCTGGCCGTGCTATTGCTGGCGCTGGTCTTCCGGCGGATCCGGCGTCCCGCGTTCTGACCCAGAAGGACTGACGCGACCGTCAATCGGCGCGAGCCACCAGACCAGCTGTCCCGTCGCGTTGATCCGGGACTAACTCAACGTCCGCTATGCAGCAGACAACGCGCTCCCAGCTCTCCGTGGATCGTCAACATGGGTGAGCGGATGGCTGGTTCGGCGGCCAGGCAAGACCGGCGTCCAGGGTGGCCGAAACGCACGAACGTCGAGACCGGCCAGATGCCGCCATCCAGTCAAGAAGCATCCTGGAGTTCGTCCCGAACTCAGCCAGCGTCCCGACCAGCAACCGGTGGGTGGCCCTGGAGTTCCCGGGTGCCACCCTTCAGATTTCCTGAACTCTCGCAGGTCGGTCGAGTGGGCGTTCACGCGCGCCGGGGCCGGCGACGACCGCGGCCGCGACTCGGACTTCGTGCCGTTCACGGATGCGGGCGGGCCGGCCGTGTTCGGGGTCTCCGACGTGATCGTGGTCGCCGGGGGCGGGTCCGTCGTGCTCGACGCGGGGCTGTACCGGCGCCCGGTGCTCGCCGTGACCGGCGTGAATGTGGCCGGCGTCGGCGGGACCGGGCTGGCCCTGGTGGGCGTCGGCTTTGTGCTGGTTCGGGCCGCGCGGCGGCGGGCCTGATCCTTCCGGGCGAACGCGTCCGGGGACACTTGCGGCATCCGCGGCGGACGACGACCGCCGCGGATGCCATGATGTCTCGCGAAGGTCCGGACACCCTAGGAAGGGGCCGCGGTCGGATGGCGCGGTTCGAGGCGGTGACATCGGTCGACGGGCTCCGGGCGGCGGTTGCGCTCTCCGGGGAGTGTGACCTGTCGGCCCGTGAGGAGTGCACGGCGGCCCTCATGACGGCGGTGGACACATCGCCGCAGGTCGTGGTGGACCTGGGCGGGCTCACGTTCCTGGACTCCAGCGGCGTGCACTCGCTGGTGACCGCCTTCCGGGCGGCCCAGGACCGCGGCGGGCGGCTCAGCGTCGTCGGCGCGGCCGGGATGGTCGCGCACGTCCTGGAGATCACCGGCGTCGGCGGGCTGCTGAGCCCCGACGGCGACGGGGACGGTGCCCGCGATGGTTGAGCATCCGGCCCTTCCCGGCGAGTCGATCGCCTACCAGCTGGTGTCCGACCTGGCCGCCGTCCGCGCGTTCGTGACCGCCCGCGCGCTCGCGCTCGGGCTGTCCCGCGACCGGGCCGACCTGCTGACGCTCGCCGTGAACGAGCTGGCGACGAACACGCTGCAGTACACCGAGGAGGGCGGCGAGGTCCAGCTGTGGTCCGAGTCCGGGCAGGTCTTCTGCGACGTGCTCGACCAGGGACCGGTGCTGCACTTCGGCGCGGCCATGCCCGCGGCCGACGCTATGCGCGGGCGCGGCCTGGCGATCGTGGCGATGGTGTGCGACCACGTGGCCGGCTTCGCGGGCGCCCGGGGCTCGATCGTGCGGCTCCGCCTGGGGATCGGCTAGGGATCGGCTAGCACCTGCACCGCCAGGGTGCACGTGTCGTCGTCCGGGCTCGGGCGGCACAGCAGCTTGCGCAGGCCCGGCAGCGGGTCGGTGACACCCGGCTCGGTCGCCGCCGACAGGGCCGCCTTCACCCAGTCCAGGTGCGTGCCCACCTCCATCGTCCGCCGCTCGACCAGCCCGTCGGTGTAGAGCAGCACCACGTCGCCCGGCTCCAGCGCGGTCCGCACCGCCGGGTAGCCGGCGTCCGCCGCCGCCCCGAGCAGCAGCCCCGGCGTCAGCGGCAGCTCGGCGGCCGTCCCGCCCCGCGCCAGCAGCGGCGGCCTATGCCCGGCCCGGGCCCAGGTGAGCCGGCGGCCGGCGGCGTCGTAGACGCCCACGACCGCGGTGCCGGTGATGCCGAGCTGCACGCAGAGCCGGTTCATGTGGCCCAGCAGCGTCCCCGGCTCGCGGATGCCGATGGACAGCCACGCGACGAGGGCGAAGCGCAGGTGCGCCATGCCGTTGGCGGCCTCGAGGCCGTGCCCGGAGACGTCGCCGACGGCGAGCACGACCGAGCCGTCGGCGAGGGTCTGCGCGTGGTACCAGTCCCCGCCGACCCGCAGCGCGCTCTCGGCGGGCAGGTAGCCGACCGTGGCCCGCAGCCCGTTGAGCGGGAACGGCTCGCGCGGCACCGGCTGGATGAGCTGCTGCAGCTGCGCCGCGAGGCGGTGCTCGGCCAGGGCCGTCATCTCGCGCGTGTGCAGTTGGTCGCTGAGCCGCTCGATGGCGCTGCGGGACCGCTCGCGCGCGGTCACGTCCTGCACGACGGCATAGATCTTCAGCGGCGCCCCGCCGGCGTCGCGGGCCAGGTCGGACAGGACGCGCAGGTGCTTGACGGCGTCCCCGACCTGGAAGCGCACGGTGACGTCGGCCGTCGCGCCGGCGCCCGGGCGCGTGGGGGAGCCGCTGTCGAGGGTCTGCCACGACAGCTGGGCGAGCGGACGGTCCTCGGGCACGACGGCCGCGGACTGCTCGGCGAGCGGCATCGGGCCCAGGGCCGGGTCGCGCTCGAAGATGCGGTACAGCCCCGGCGACCATTCCATCTGCCCGGTGACGAGGTCGTACTCCGACCAGCCGAGACTGCCCAGCGACTCGGTCCGGTCCAGGCGGCGCCGCGCCTCGTCGACGCGCTCCCACCACACGAGCAGCCCGCCGAGCACCGGGTGCGCGCTGATCACGAAGCTCGAGTCGGTGGCCACGCCCGCGGAGTGCTGCGCGAAGCGGAAGTCGTCCAGCGCGGCCGGGGCGCCCGTGCGCAGCACCCGCAGGTAGAGCGCCCACAGCGGGCCGCCGGCGACCGTCGGGTACAGCTGCGTGATCGACCGCCCGACGCGTGCGGCTCCGAGGCCGTAGAGGTCGGCGCCCGCGCCGCTGGTGGCCGCGACGAGGAAGTCCGACACCTCGCCCGCGGCGTCGTGGACGGGGCGCAGCCAGGTGCAGCCGGCTGGTACGACAGCCAGGATCTCCCGCACGACCGCCGTGATCGCGTCGGCGTCGTCTGCCATGCCCGCAGCCTATCGGCACCGGGCGATCGCGGCGGCTGTGCGGTGGTCAGGAGGCCGAGCAGGTGGGCGTCAGGGTGCCGGCGGTGCCGGTGCCCTGGATGCCGAACTCGGTGTACTGGCCCGCGTTCACGTGCCCGTTGTAGGAGACGTTGCTCCAGGTGTTGCCGGAGCGGGTCACGTTCCAGGTGCTGGTGACGGTGGTGCCGCTGGGCAGCGTGAGCCCGACGGCCCAGCTGTTGATGGCGGCCGCTCCGGCGGTGACGCGGACGGTGACGACGAACCCGCCCTGCCACTGGTTGACCGACGTGGTCGCGGTGCAGCCGCCGGTGCCGCCGCCCGGGCTGGAGGGCGACACGGACGGCGAGGCCGAGGAGCCGGACGGACGCGGCGAGGCCGACGAGGACGAGGGCCGGGGCGTGGTGCCCTGGGTGTTGAGGCCCATGAACTCGATCGCCATCGCGGCCTGCCCGGCCAGCGGCAGGGAGTGCCCGACGCCGCTGACGCTGATGCCCTCGACCGGCGGCGCGACGCTCGCGCTGCCGTAGCGGGTGCGGGTCCAGCCCGAGCGCGGGGTGTCCGTCAGCGCCGGCGTCTGGCTGACGCCGAGCACGTTCGTCCACTGCTTGATCTCCTCGCCGAAGTTCGGGTAGGCGAGGGTAGTGTCGGTCGTGCCGTGCCACAGCTGCATCCGCGGGCGGGGGCCCGAGTAGCCCGGGTAGGCGGCCCGGACCATGTCGCCCCACTGCTGCGGCGTGTAGATGCGCTGGCCGCCGGAGCACTGGCTGTTCCACGACGAGCCGTCGGTGGTGGCGAAGCAGCCGAACGGCACGCCCATGAACGCGGCGCCGGCCTTGAACACGTCCGGGTAGTCGCCGAGCAGGACGTTGGTCATCATCGCGCCGGAGGAGGCGCCGGTGACGTAGACCTTGTTCGGGTCGCCGTTGTAGTGCTGCTCGGTGTAGGTGACCATCGACATGATGCCGACCGGGTCGCTCCCGCCGCCCCGGGTGAGCGCCTGCGGCGACGAGACGTCGAAGCAGGCCCCGCTGCGGGTGGCCGACGGATACACGACGATGAAGCCGTACTGCGCGGCCAGCGACGCGAACTCGGTGCCGGAGTAGAACGCCGGGCCCGAGCCGGTGCAGTAGTGCACGGCCACCAGGATCGGCGGCTTCGCCTGCACGTTGTCGGGCACGAAGATGTGCATCCGCAGCCCGCTGGGGTTGGTGCCGAAGTTCGTCACCTCGGTCAGCGTCGCGGCCTGCGCGGGCTGGGCGAGCACGAAGACGCCGGCGAGGGCCATGGCGATGCCGGCGGCGACGGCGAGCAGACGGCGCATGTCAGCTCCCCGAGCAGGTGGGGGAGAGGGTGCCGGCGGTGCCGGTGCCCTGGATGCCGAACTCGGTGTACTGGCCCGCGTTCACGTGCCCGTTGTAGGAGACGTTGCTCCAGGTGTTGCCGGAGCGGGTCACGTTCCAGGTGCTGGTGACGGTGGTGCCGCTGGGCAGCGTGAGCCCGACGGCCCAGCTGTTGATGGCGGCCGCTCCGGCGGTGACGCGGACGGTGACGACGAACCCGCCCTGCCACTGGTTGACCGACGTGGTGGCCGTGCAGCCGTTGCCGCCGCCACCGCCGGGGTTCGACGGCGACACAGACGGCGACACGGACGGCGACGGCGAGGTGCTGCGCGACGGCGACGTGCTGACCGGCGGCGGCGAGGACGTGCCGCCGGCGTTGAGGGCGTCCAATGTGGACGTGTACGACGCCTTCTTGTTGCCGTTGTTGTCGAACAGCAGGGGCGTGTCGCCGCTGCGCCACGAGTCGCTGTCGCGGATGCCCCACACGGTGATGCCGGTGCAGCGGGACACGGCCAGGCAGGCCTTCACGACGCTGGCGTAGGAGCTGGCCTGCGCGGTGCCGGAGCCGGCGATGTCCAGCTCGGTGATCTGCACGTCGACGCCGAGGTTGGCGAAGCGCTGCAGGTTGGCCTGGTAGTCCGACGGCAGCGGGGAGCCGGAGTTGATGTGCGACTGGAAGCCGACGCAGTCGATCGGCACGCCGCGGGCCTTGAAGTCCTGCACCATCGCGTAGACCGCGTTGCTCTTCGCGTTCTGCCCGTCGGTGTTGTAGTCGTTGTAGCACAGCTTCGCGCCCGGGTCGGCGGCCCGCGCGGTGCGGAAGGCGACCTCGATCCAGTCGTTGCCGGTGCGCTGCAGGTTCGAGTCGCGCCGCCCGCCGCCGCTGCCGTCGGCGAAGGCCTCGTTCACCACGTCCCAGGCGTAGATCTTGCCCTGGTAGTGGGTGGCGACGTTGGTGATGTGGTTGACCATCGCGTTGCGCAGCGCGGTGCCGGACATGTTCTGCGCCCACGACGGCTGCTGCGAGTGCCAGGCGAGGGCGTGCCCGCGCATCCGCTGCCCGTGCGCGTTCGCGTGCGCCACGATCTGGTCGGCGCTGCCGTAGCTGAACTGCCCCTGGGTGGGCTCGGTCGCGTCCCACTTCATCTCGTTCTCGGGCGTGATCATGTTGAACTCGCGGTCGAGAATGCCGCTGTAGGTGGCGTCGCTGAGCTTGTAGGCGGCGACGGCGGTGCCGAAGTACCGCCCCTTGTCCGCGGCCGAGGCGCCCAGGGTCGTGGCGGCCTGGGCACTGCTCGCGAGGCCCACGACGACGGCGATCGCGGCCGCGCCGGCCAGTGCGATCGCGCCCCCGGTCCTTGCTCTGTTCATAGCGGGAGTCCTCCGAAACGTATTCTTTCCCGCTGATTCGCGGGCGCTTCCAGCGTTCCCGGAAATGCGCGGAAAAGATACGCTACGGAGGGTCTCACCAGGTTGAACGAGGTATCGAAAACGCAATTGATGAAACTTACAACGGCAAATGTTTCAGCCTTTTACTGAACCCGTTAAGCCGCCCACGATGCGCCGTTCCGCGAACACGAAGAAGCCGATTGCCGGGATCATCGAGGCGGCGGTGTACGCCAGGATGCGCGCGGTGTCCTGGGAGTACTGCGTCTGGAACGCCGCGACCCCCAGCGGCAGCGTGAAGTCCGTCGGATCCGACAGCACGAGCATCGGCAGCAGGTACGCGTTCCAGCTCGTCACGAACGCGAGGATGGCGACGGTGGTCAGCGCCGGCCGGCTCAGCGGCAGCAGGATCCGCCAGAAGAAGCCCAGCCGGCCGGCCCCGTCCATGGCCGCCGCGTCCTCGAGCTCGCCCGGGATCGCGTGCATGAACGGGCGCAGGATCACGATGGTGATCGGCAGCGAGAACGCCGCCTCCGGCAGGGCCACGCCGAGCGGGTGCTCGAGCAGGCCGAGCTGGCGCAGCAGGAGATACAGCGGGAGGGCCGCGGCCGTCACCGGGAACAGCAGCCCGATGGTGAACAGCGTGTACAGGCCTTCGCGGCCCTTGAACGTGTACCGCGACAGGGCGAACGCCGCCATCGCGCCGGTGGCGACCGCGAGCCCGGTGGCGATGACGGCGATGAACGCGCTGTTGCCCATGGCCCGCCAGAAGACCGCCGAGGACAGCACGTCGGTGAAGTTGGTCAGCACCCAGGGGTGCGGCCAGCCGGCCGGGGAGGTGTTGATCTGGGCGTTGGTGCGGAAGCCGCCGAGGATGGTGAACAGCAGCGGGACCACGGTGACGCCGACGACGACCAACGCCACCAGGTAGATGAGCGTGCGCTTGGCCATGCCGTTCACTCCACGATGCGGGTCAGGGCGCCCTCGGTGTCGCGGCGCAGGGCGAAGCGCTGGTAGATCAGCGCGAAGACGAAGCACACCGCGAAGAGCACGACCGCGACCGCGCTGCCGTAGCCGAACTCGTAGCGGCTGAAGCCGTGGTCGAGCAGATAGGTGGCCATCGTGCTGGAGGCGTTCGCGGGGCCGCCCAGCGTCATGATCCAGACGAGGTCGAACAGCTGCAGCGAGCCGATGATGGACAGGAAGATCCAGATCCGGATCGTCGGGCCGAGCAGCGGCAGCACGATGCTGCGCGTGGTCTGCCAGGCGGTGGCCCCGTCGGTCGAGGCGGCCTCGCGCAGCTCCGGCGGGATGCTCTGCAGGCCGGCCAGCAGCAGGATGATGCCGAAGCCCAGGTACTTCCACGTGATCACGACGAACAGCGTGTAGAGCACCAGGTCGCCGTCGGCGAGCCAGTCCTGGATGACCCCGCCGAGCCCGGCCGCCTTGAAGATCTGGTCGACCAGCCCGTCCGGCTGCAGCATGAGCAGCCACACCACGGCGGTGATGGCCTCGGAGAGCACGTACGGCGCGAACACGATGAGCCGCAGCGCCGCCCGGCCCTTGATCCTGCCGTTGAGCAGCAGCGCGATGCCGATCGACAGCGGCAGCTGGATGACCACCGACAGCACCGCGATGACGATGTTGTGCAGCAGGGAGTGCAGGAAGACCTCGTCTTCCAGCACCCGCGAGTAGTTGCCCAGCCCGAACCACGTGCGCGGGCTGAAGCCGGTCCACTTGTAGAAGCTGTAGTAGACGGCCGCCGCGATCGGCAGCAGCACGAATCCGACGAACAGCACCAGCGCCGGGGTCAGCAGCAGCGCGAGCTCGAGCCGCTTGGCCCGGCGCCCGCCCGGCCGGCGGGCCGGTCGCGACGCTGCGCGACCGGCCCTGGCCGGTGGTGCCGCCGCCACGGCGATACCACCCGATTGCGTCACTTGTTCGCGACCGCCTTGGTGAAGGCGTCGACGATGCCCTGCGGCGAGCCCTTGCCGGCGAAGAAGTCCGCGACCGCGTCGTTCAACGCCTGGCCCACGCTCGTCGGCAGCGCCTGGTCGAAATACACCTGGATGTACGGCGCCGAGTTGAGGTACTCCTGCACCGTCTTGAGCGACGGGTCCTGGATCGCCGAGATGGCCTTCGGGTTCGACGGCAGCGTCGCGGTGTTCGTCTGCACCAGCTTCGTCTGCACGTCGGTGCTGGCGATGTACTTGAGGAAGTCCGCGCACGCCGGCCCGGCCTTCACCGCGCAGGAGAAGCCGTCGCCGCCGCCGAGCGCGGTGCCCGGCGTGCCCTTGCCGCCCTCGATGGTCGGGAACGGGAACCAGCTGAGCTTCGAGGCGAACTGCTTGTCCTCGGTCAGCGGGATCATCGTCGGCAGCTCCCAGTCGCCCTGCAGCTCCATCGCGGCCTTGCCGTTGGCGACGAGGCCCGCCGAGCTGCCCGCGCCCTGCTGGGCCGGGGTGCCCAGGAACGCGTTCTGGAACGGGTTGGTGGCCAGGAACGCCTTGAGGTCCTCGCCGGCCTTGACCCAGCACGGGTCGTCCATCTTGAGGTTCTTCACCGTGGCCTTGACGGTGTCGGTGGAGCACTCGCGGATGGCGAAGTACGACCACCAGAACGCGTCCGGCCACTTGTCCTTGCTGCCGATCGAGATCGGCGTGATGTTCTTGGCCTTGAGCTTGGCGACCGCGTCGTTGAGCTCGGTCATCGTCTTCGGCGGCGCGGCGATGCCGGCCTGCTCGAAGAGGTCCTTGCGATACCAGAAGCCCACGACGTGCAGGTCGTAGGGAATGCCGTACTGCTTGCCCTCGACCTGCCAGCCGGTCGCGGCCTGGCCGAGCTCGCCGATCCACGGCTTGACCTGCTCGGTCATGTCCATGATCTTGCCGGACTCGACCTGCGTGGCCAGGGCGCCGCCGCCCCACTGCTGGAAGATGCTGGGCGGGTTCGGTGACTGCAGCGCCACCGAGATCTTCGTCTTCAGCGCTTCGTTCTGGGCCGGCTCGACCTTGAACGTCACGTTGGGGTGGTCCTTGTGGTATTGGTCGGCGACTGACTGCCAGACGCCGAGCGCCGGGTCCTGCTGGCCGTTGTGCCACCAGGTGAGCGTTACCGGAGCGTTGGCATCGGCCGGCGTGTCGCTGCTGTCGTCTCCGCAGGCGGTCAGGGAGGGGAGCGCCATCGACAGTGCGACGGCGATCGCGGCCAGCCTCCGTGGGGTGCTCAGGCGGACGTTCAAAGTGATCATCTCCTGACGGGGGCAGGGGCGAGCTACAGGGCTCGGCCCTCGATGACCGCAGAGTCTGCGCCTTGGTTACGAACGTTGTCAATCGTTGTCGATAACGTTATCGGACGTTATTGTGCCCTCGTGAAACCCAGTTCCCGAGTCACGATCCGTGACGTGGCGGCCACCGCCGGCGTCTCGGTCGCGACGGTGTCCAAGGTCCTCAACGCCCGCTACGGGGTGTCCGCGGCGACCAGCGCGCACGTCCAGGCGGTCATCCGCGAGCTGGGCTACGAGGCCAGCCTGGTCGCGCAGAGCCTGCGCAACCACAAGACCAACGTGATCGGCATCCTCGTGGCCGACCTCGAGCCGTTCTCCACGGAGCTGCTCAAGGGCGCCGCCAAGGCGATCAAGGGCACCGGGTACGAGCTGGTCGTGTACTCGGCCGGCGGGCGCACGGTCGATCACGCCGGATGGGAGCAGCGGTACCTTTCACGCCTGTCCGGCACCCTGGTCGACGGCGCCATCCTGGTCACCCCGACCGTGGTCGAGGTCGAGTTCGGGCAGGCCGTGGTCGCCGTCGACCCGCACACCGGGCCGACCGGGCTGCCGACCGTGGACTCGGACAACCTCGCCGGGGCCCGGATGGGCGTGCGGCACCTGGTCGAGCTCGGGCACCGGCGCATCGCCCTCATCGGCGGCCGCGAGGACCTCGAGTCCGCCAAGCTGCGCGAGCAGGGCTACCGCGAGGAGCTCGCCGCGGCCGGCATCGAGCCCGGCCCGGGGCTCATCCAGCCCGGCAACTACGACGCCGACGACTCCGCGGCCGCGGCCCGGCGGCTGCTGGAGCGCCCGGACCGCCCGACGGCGCTCTTCGCCGCGAACGACACCTCGGCCATCGCGGCCATCGAGGTCGCGGTCGCGATGGGGCTGCGGGTGCCGGAGGACCTCTCGGTGGTCGGCTTCGACAACGTGCCCGAGGCCGCCCTGGCCACCCCGCCCCTGACCACGGTGGAGCAGCCCATCCACGAGATGGGGCACCGGGCGATCGACCTGCTGATCCAGCTCATGAACGGCGAGCCCGTGGACAACACCCACGTCCGGCTGGCCACGCGACTCGTGGTGCGCCAGTCCACCGCGGCCTTGGAAACGGAGCGACGAGCGTGACAGAAGCTTTTCGGGACGCCGGTGAGCCGGTCGCCGTGCGCGTGGCCGACCTCATGGCGCGGATGTCCCTGCGCGAGAAGGTGGCGCAGATGTACGGGGCCTGGCTCAACGTCGACGACACGGCCGGTGAGGTCGCCCCGCACCAGAACGACCAGGCCCCCGACCCCATCGACTGGACCGAGCTGGTCCGCCACGGGCTCGGCCAGGTGACCCGGCTCTACGGCTCCGCCCCGATCGAGCCCGAGGCCGGCGCGCGGCGCGTCGCCGACCTGCAACGGCAGATCATCGCGGGCGGCCGCTTCGGCATCCCGGCGATCGTGCACGAGGAGTGCCTGACCGGCCTGGCCGCCTGGCGGGCGCCGATCTTCCCGTCGCCGCTGGCCTGGGGCGCGAGCTTCGACCCGGGGCTGGTCGAGGCGATGGGCGCGCACATCGGGGCCACCATGCGCCGGCTCGGCATCCACCAGGGCCTCGCCCCGGTCCTCGACGTGGCCCGCGACCTGCGCTGGGGCCGCGTCGAGGAGACCATCGGCGAGGATCCGCACCTTGTCGGCACCATCGGCGCGGCCTACGTGCGCGGGCTGCAGTCCGCCGGGATCGTGGCCACCCTCAAGCACTTCATCGGCTACTCCGCCTCCCGCGCCGGGCGCAACCTCGCCCCGGTGTCGATCGGCCCCCGTGAGCTCGCCGACGTGCTGCTGCCCCCGTTCGAGATGGCGCTGCGGGCCGGGGCCCGCTCGGTGATGAACAACTACACCGACGTCGACGGGGTGCCGGTCGCCGCGGATCCGGCGCTGCTCACCGAGCTGCTGCGCGATCGTCTGGGCTTCGACGGTACCGTCGTGTCGGACTACTTCGCGATCGCGTTCCTCGAGTCGCTGCACGGCGTCGCGGCCGACCGGGCCGAGGCCGCCGCCGCCGCGCTGCGGGCCGGCATCGACGTGGAGCTGCCCGGCGTGAACTGCTACGGCGGCCCCCTGCTCAAGGCCCTCGAAGCCGGCGACGTCGGCGAGGCGCTCATCGATCGCGCGGTCGAGCGGATCCTGCGGCAGAAGTGCGAGCTCGGCCTGCTCGACGCGGACTTCGCGGCCGAGCCCGCCTACCTCGCCGCACCGTCCCCATTGGACGATGCCGAGGGCCGCGACATCGCACGGCGCCTCGCCGAGCGCTCGATCGTGCTGCTGCACAACGACTCCGGCGCCCTGCCGCTGGCGCCCGGCACCCGCCTGGCCGTCGTCGGCCCCGGCGCGCACCGCCCCGACGCGCTGTTCGGCTGCTACTCGTTCCCGCGCCACGTGGGCACCCACCACGAGGGCCTGGAGCTCGGCGTCGAGGCACCGTCCATCGTGGACGCGCTCGGGCTCGGCTTCCCGGTGTCGTACGCGCAGGGCTGCCCCGTCCTCGGCGGCACCGACGAGGACATCGCCGCCGCGGCCGCCACCGCCGCCGGGGCCGACGTGTGCGTGGCCGTGCTCGGCGACCTCGCCGGGCTGTTCGGCACCGGCACCTCGGGCGAGGGCTGCGACGCCCGCGACCTGAGGCTGCCGGGCCGCCAGGAGGAGCTGCTCGAGGCGCTGCTGGCCACCGGCACCCCGGTCGTGCTCGTCGTGCTGGCCGGGCGCCCCTACGAGCTGTCCCGCCAGATCGACCGGCTCGCCGCCGCGGTGTGCACGTTCTTCCCGGGCGAGGAGGGCGCCGGCGCGCTCGCCGGTGTCCTCAGCGGCCGCGTGAACCCGTCGGGCCGGCTCCCGGTCGGCTTCCCTGGCGCCGGCGCGTCCCAGCCCACCACCTACCTCGCCGCGCCCCTGGGCCGGCGCAGCGAGGTGTCGACCGTGGACCCGAGCCAGCTCTTCCCGTTCGGCCACGGCCTGGCCTACGCCGACGCGGAGTGGGGCGTGGTGTCGCTGCACTCGCCGGACGGGTGGGCCACCGACGGGGAGATCGAGCTGACGGTGCCGCTGCACAACCCGGCCGCGCGCGAGGTCAGCACCGTCGTGCAGGTCTACGCCCACGACCCCGTGGCCCAGGTCGCCCGCCCGGTGCGCCTGCTGCTCGCGGCCCCGCGGGTGGACCTCGCGCCCGGCGAGTCGCGCACGCTGGTGGTGACCCTGCACGCGGACCTGCTGTCCTACACCGGCCGCGACGGGCGGCGCATCGTCGATCCGGGCGACATCGAGCTGCTCGTCGCCCGCTCCAGCGCCGATGTCCACACGGCCGTCCGCGTCCCGGTCGTCGGCCCGGCCCGCGAGGTCGGCGCGGCGCGGCGCCTGCATCCGGACTGCACCCTGCTGTCCTGAGCACCTGGCCCGGCCCCGCTCACTCGCATCGGGTGAGTGGGGCCGGGCCGGGAGCGGCCGAGGATCGGGTGAGGAGGTGCGAGATGTGCCGATGGCTCGCGTATTCCGGCTCGCCGATCGCGCTCGAGGAGCTGCTCTACAAGCCTGAGCACTCGCTCATCGACCAGAGCATGCACTCCCGGCTGGGGGTCGGCACCACCAACGGCGACGGGTTCGGCGTCGGCTGGTACACGCCGGGCGCCGAGGCCGAACCGACGCTGTTCCGCGGGACCGGGCCGGCGTGGGGCGACGACAACCTGCGCGAGCTGGCGCGCTCGGTGCGCAGCGGGCTGTTCCTGGCCCACATCCGGGCGAGCACCGGCACCCCGGTGCAGCAGACGAACTGCCATCCGTTCCGCCACGGCCGCTGGCTGTGGCTGCACAACGGGCGCATCCGCGGCTACACCGAGCTCAAGCGCACCCTCACGCTCGCCGTCGAGCCCACGCTGTACCCGTACATCGGCGGCTCGACCGACTCCGAGCTCATGTTCTACCTGGCGCTGACGTTCGGCCTGGCCCGCGACCCGGTCGGCGCGGTGGAGCGGATGGTCGCCTTCATCGAGGACGAGGGCGTGCGGCAGGGCATCGAGCACCCGGTGCAGATGACGGTCGCCACCACCGACGGCGAGGGCCTCTGGGCCTTCCGGTACTCCACCGAGCACGACAGCCGCTCGCTGTACTGCAGCACCGAGCTCGACACGCTGCGCACCATGTACCCGGAGAACCCGGTGCTGCAGCAGGTGGAGGAGCGCACCCGGATCGTGGTGTCGGAGCCGCTGGGCGGCCTGGTCGGCGCCTGGCAGCCGGTCGCCGAGTCCAGCTACGAGCTCGTGACGCCGGACGGCAACGCCGTCGGCTCCTTCCACCCCGACCGCGACCGCGCCCGGGACCGGCGCCGCGACATGCAAGCCGCGAGCGGATGAGCGCCCGCCCGGCTCCGCGGCCGGGGGCCTGAGCCGGGCGGGCGCATCCGATCGATCGCCGCGAGCGCGGTGACCGTGTACCGCCCCGTCAGACCGCGCGGGCGACCGCGATCGTGGCCGACAGGCGCGCGCCGGCCTCGTAGAACATGTACTCCACCCCGCCGTCGGTGCCGAACGACGGGGCCGCGCTGCGCCCGTTGTCCGGTGCCCCCGACAGCGCGGGGTGGAACACGCCCAGGTGCACCTCGCGGTCGAAGGCGTTGCCGACCTCGGTGATGAACTGGTTCCCGCCGTTGCCGTGGTACACGACGTACGCGGTGCCATTGCGCTTGAGCAGGTGCGCGCCCGAGATGTCGGTCTGGCCGTCCGGGCCGGGGTACACCAGCGGGGTCGGATCGAACTGCCAGCTCTTGGCGTCCGAGGACCAGCCCCAGAAGATCTTGCGGGTGCCGCTCGTGACGCCCATGAACAGCATGACGTACTTGTTGCCCAGGCCCGTGACGGTGTGCTCGAAGACGCGGGCGTAGGAGGTCTCGGTCGTGCCGGGCACCATCGATGTGCTCAGTACCACGCCGAAGTAGGTGTAGTGGATGCCGTCGGTCGACCAGGCCATCCGGGTCGTGTTGTTCTCGCCGTGGAAGTAACAGTAGAACTTGCTGTTCGACGCGCTCCACAGCACGTGCGGCGACGACACATGGCTTACCGAGTAGTACGGCGACCAGGTGTTGCTGATGATCGGGTTGGCCGCGTACTCGGTGAACGGGCCGCTCAGCGAGTTGCCGTAGGCCAGGCAGATCCCGCCCGGCTTCTCGTGCGGCGCGTAGTAGAGGTAGTAGCGGCCGAGGCCGCCGCTGATCTTGTCGTAGACGCCCCGGATGCACGGGAAGATCAGCTCGTTGGTGGGGTTGTAGCGCAGTGCCGACTTGTTGAACGGCACGCCGATGTACTGGTAGTTGGGGAATCCGGCCGGCGCGGCGGACGCCGGAGCAGGCAGTTGCAGGGCGCCGATGGCGGCGGCGCCGGTGCTCAGAGCCGCTCCCTTGAGGAGTTGGCGGCGATTCATGCATGGGAGTGTGTGACTGCGCGCGCCCCGGGTCAAGGTGCTAATACGAATTATCAGCGAGAGTCCGGGCTTGACGAAACCTCGTCGCAGGGTCCAGGATCACTGCCAATCGAGTGGTAATGCGCATTAGCACGGATCGGACGGCCCACGTGACCGCAACTCCCCGGCGCCTGACCCAGCGGGACATCGCCCGCATGACCGGCGTCAGCCAGGCGACGGTGTCGCTCGTGCTCAACGGGCGCTCCGACGGCGACGTGCGCATCGCGCCGGAGACCCGCGAGCGGGTGCTGCAGGCGATCCGGGACAGCGGCTACGTCGCCGACCCGATCGCCCGCCGGCTCGCCGCGCGGGACAACCGGATCATAGGTGTGTTCACCTACGAGCCGGTGTTCCCGGCCGGCAACAGCGACTTCTACCACCCGTTCCTGGTCGGCATCGAGGAGCGGGCCGAGGCCCTGGGCAGCGACCTGCTCCTGCTGACCAGCGCCCCGGTGGTGGCCGGGCGCCGGCGCATCTTCCACGAGGGCAACCGGCTGCGGCTGGCCGACGGCTGCATCCTGATCGGTCGCACGCTCGACAGCGACGAGTTGGCCCGGCTGGTGGCGGACGGGTTCCCGTTCGTCTCGGTCGGCCGCCGCGACGACGCCGGCGGGCCGGTGCCGTTCGTCGGCGCCGACTACGCCGGGGCGACCGAGGCACTCGTGCGCCGGGCGGCCGGCCTCGGGCACACCCGCCTGGTGTACATGGGCCAGGGGGAGGGGCCCGAGTCGCACGCCGACCGCAAGGCCGGCTTCGTCCGGGGCGTGGCCGCGGCCGGGGTCACCGGCCTGCACCTGCCGCCCGACGACCTCGACGCGGTGCTGGATTCCGGCGCGACGGCCGTGTTCGCGGAGGAGCACGGCGACGGCGTCGCCCTGGCCGCGAAAGTCGGCCCGCACGACCTGTCGATCGTCACCCTCGGCCAGCCCACCAGGCACGTCACGGACCCCACAGGCACCCAGTTCACCGGCTTCGAGATCCCGCGACGGGCGATGGGGGCCCAGGCCCTGGACGTGCTCACCGCGATCCTCGACGGCCAGAAGACCCAACGGCAGCGCCTGCTGCCCTGCGAGCTCATCCCCGGAACCACCCTGAAGGAAACGCATACATGAGAACTGAAGTCCTGATCGTCGGCGGCGGTCTCGGCGGGGTCGCCGCGGCGCTCGCGGCGCTGCGGGCGGGCCGGCGGGTCGTGCTCACGGAGGAGTACGACTGGATCGGCGGCCAGCTCACCAGCCAGGCGGTGCCGCCGGACGAGCACTCGTGGGTGGAGCGGTTCGGCGTCACGGCCAGCTACCGCGCACTGCGGGAAGGGATCCGCGACTACTACCGGCGGCACTACCCGCTCACCGCCGCGGCGCGCGCCTGGAGCGACCTGAACCCGGGCGCGGGGCACGTGAGCCGGCTCTGCCACGAGCCCCGGGTCGCGGTGGCCGTGCTCGAGGCGATGCTCATGCCCTACCGCAGCAAGGGCACGCTGACCGTCCTGCAGCCGTACGTGCCCGCGGCCGCGGCCACCGACGGCGACCGGGTCACCGCGGTGACCCTGCGCCATCGCGACACCGGCGAGACGATCGACGTCAGCGCCGCCTACGTGCTCGACGCCACCGAGACCGGCGACCTGCTGCCGCTGACCGGCACCGAGTACGTCACCGGCTTCGAGTCGCAGGCCGACACCGGCGAGCCGAGCGCCCCCGCGACCGCCCAGCCGGCCAACATGCAGGCGGTCTCGGTGTGCTTCGCGGTCGACCACGTCGACGGCGACCACACCATCGACCGCCCGGCGACCTACGACTTCTGGCGCGACTACGCCCCGCCGTTCTGGGGCGGCCCGCTGCTGTCGTTCCGCGCGCCGAGCCCGCGCACGCTGGAGCCGACCGAGCGGGTGTTCCACCCGAACCCGGACGACGACCCGCTCGCCGTCGACGCCGACCAGCGCCGCAACCCGGGCGACCACAACCTGTGGACGTTCCGGCGCATCGCCGCCCGCCAGCTCTTCGTGCCGGGCACCTACGAGTCCGACATCTGCCTGGTCAACTGGCCGATGCTGGACTACTTCGAGCACCCGGTCATCGACGTGCCCGACGCCGCGAAGCACCTGGCGGCGGCCCGGGAGCAGGCGTTCTCGGTGCTGTACTGGCTGCAGACCGAGGCCCCGCGCCCCGACGGCGGGACCGGCTTCCCCGGCCTGCGGCTGCGCGGCGACGTGACCGGCAGCGCCGACGGGCTGGCCCAGGCGCCCTACATCCGCGAGTCCCGGCGCATCCTCGCCGAGACCACGGTCGTCGAGCAGGACCTGGCCCTCGCCGTGCGCGGCGACAAGGGCGCGGTGGCCTACCACGACTCGGTCGGCGTCGGGATGTACCGCATCGACCTGCACCCGTCGACCGGCGGCGACCACTACATCGACGTCGGCTGCTGCCCGTTCCAGATCCCGCTCGGCGCGCTCATCCCGCGCCGGATGGACAACATCCTGGCCGCCGGCAAGAACATCGGCACGACCCACATCACCAACGGCGCCTACCGCCTGCACCCCGTCGAGTGGAACGCGGGCGAGGCCGCCGGTGCGCTGGCCGCGTTCTGCCTGGACCGCGCGTGCTCCCCGCGCGCGGTGCGCAACACCCCCGGCCTGCTCGCCGAGTTCCAGGCCCGCCTCGACCGCGACGGGGTCGAGCGGGCATGGCCCGACGTCGCCGGCTACTGACACCCCCACCAAGGAGAACCCGATGAAGTTCCGTGTCGCGATAGCAGCCCTCTCGCTGCTCGCCCTCGCCGCGTGCGGCGACGGCAAGGGCAGCACGCCCGCCGCCGAGGACACCGGCCCGGTCGAGCTGCGCATGACCATCTGGTCGGCCAACGAGGCCCACCTCAAGCTGTTCAACGACATCGCCGCCGAGTACAAGACGGCCCACCCGAACGTCAGCGTCAAGTTCGACCCGCTGCCGTTCGAGTCCTACTCGACCACGCTCACCACGCAGATCGCCGGCGGCAACGGGCCGGACCTGGCCTGGGTCCTCGAGGACTCGGCGCCGGACTTCGTCGGCTCGGGCGCGCTGCTGCCGCTGGACAAGATCGAGCAGGCCGACGACCTCGCCCCGGCCGCCACGAAGCTGTGGCAGAACGGCGGCAAGCTGTACGCCTACCCGTTCTCGACCTCCCCGTTCGGCATGTTCGTGAACACCGACCTGCTCAAGCAGGCGGGCCAGGACAACCCGGCCGACCTCGTCACCGCCGGCACCTGGACCTGGGACAAGGCGTTCGCCGAGGGCGCGGCGGTCAACGCGAAGACCGGCACCGCCGGGATCGTGGTCCGCGACTTCGACTACAAGACCTGGAGCAACCTCTCGACGGTCTGGACCGGCTGGGGCGCGCAGGCCTGGAGCGCCGACGGCAAGACGTGCGGGTTCAACGCCCCCGAGATGGTCGACGCGATGACCGCCCTGCACAAGGCCGTCTTCACCGACAAGGCGATGCCCGGCCCGGGCGTGGCCGCGGACTTCTTCGCCGGGCAGTCGGCGATGACGGTCACCCAGATCTCGCGCGCTTCGCTGCTCAAGGACGCCAAGTTCGGCTGGGACCTGGTGCCCCTGCCGGCCGGGCCCAAGGGCAAGTACTCGGTCGTCGGCCAGGCCGGCCTCGGGGTGCTCAAGAAGAGCAAGCACGCCGCCACGGCCGCGGACTTCCTCTCCTTCTTCACCAACCCGGCCAACAGCGGCAAGCTCGCGCAGTACTTCCCGCCGGCCCGTAAGAGCCAGCTCAACGCCGAGACCATGGCCAAGACCAACCCGCTGCTCAAGCCCGCGCAGCTGCAGTCGGTCGTCATCGACGGCATCTCCACCGGCGTGGTCAAGCCCAGCCACACCGGCTCCGCCGAGATCGCGCAGAACGTCCGCGCGTCGCTCGACCCGCTGTGGAAGCCCGACGCCAACGTCAAGAGCGTGCTGGACAACGTCTGCACCGGCGTGAAGCCCCTGCTGGCCAAGTAACGATGCGTTTCTGGACCGCGCGCCGGCGCGACCATCTGGCCGGCTATCTGTTCATCGCGCCGCAGCTGGCGGGCACGATCGTGTTCGTGCTCGTCCCGCTGGTGCTGGTCGCGTGGTACAGCTTGCACGAGTGGAACGTCCTCGCCGACGAGTTCAACTTCGTCGGCGGGGACAACTACCGGCAGCTCGCCGACGACCCCAACCTGCCGAAGGTGCTCGCCGCCACCGGGCTGTTCTCCGCCGGGCTGCTCGTGCTCAACCTCAGCCTGGCGCTGCTGCTGGCGGTGCTGCTCAACCAGCGCCTGCGCGGCACGGTGGTGTTCCGCACGCTGTTCTTCTCGCCGGTCGTGGTCTCCATGGTGGCGTGGACGATCGTGTGGGGCTTCCTGCTGCAGGACAACGGCGGCGTCAACGGCATCCTCAACACCGTCGGCGTGCACGGGCCCAACTGGCTGCGCGGCGACGTCACCGCGATGATCTCGGTCGTCGTCGTGCAGGTGGTCAAGAACGTCGGGCTGAACATGGTGCTGTTCCTGGCCGCGCTGCAGGGCGTGCCGGGCGAGCTCTACGAGGCGGCCCGCCTCGACGGGGCGAGCGCCTGGCGGGCCTTCCGCAGCATCACCGTGCCGATGATCAGCCCCACGATCATGCTCACGTCGATCATCACGGTGGTCGGCTCGCTGCAGGTGTTCGCCCAGATCGCGGTGCTCACCCAGGGCGGGCCGGGCACCTCGACCACCGTGCTCGTCTACTACCTCTACCAGCAGGCCTTCCAGTTCCATCACTTCGGCTACGGCGCCACGCTCTCGCTGGTGCTGTTCGCCATCGTCCTGATCCTGACCACCGTGCAGTGGCAGCTGCGCAAGCGATGGGTGTTCCATGAGTCATAAGAAGACCTGGCGCATGAAGACGGCGCTCTACGGCCTGCTGTGCGTGCTGGCGATCCCGTTCGTCTTCCCGACCTGGTGGATGGCGACGTCGTCGGTGAAGCCGGTGAACGAGGTCTTCAAGTTCCCGCCCACGCTCATCCCGACCAGCGTCGACTTCTCCGCCTACAAGCAGGTGTTCGAGGCGCAGCCGTTCGCGCAGCAGTACCTCAACAGCATGTACATCGCGATCGTGTGCACGGTCGGCACGCTCGCGGTGTCCTCGCTGGCCGGCTACGCGTTCGCCCGCATCCGCTTCCGCGGCCAGAACGCGCTGTTCCTGCTGGTGCTCACCGGCCTGCTGGTGCCCAGCGAGGTGACGATCGTGCCGCTGTTCCAGATGTTCCAGCGCTGGAACATGATCGACACGCACTGGCCGCTCATCCTGGTGCCGATCTTCGGTGCCCCGAGCGTGCTGGCGACGTTCATCATGCGGCAGTTCTTCATCGCGCTGCCGCCGGAGCTCGAGGAGGCCGGCCGCATGGACGGGCTGAGCCGCTTCGGGCTGTTCCGCCGGATCGCCCTGCCGCTGTCCCGCCCGGCCCTCGGTGCGGTCGCGATCTTCACGTTCCTGCACAGTTGGAACCTGTATCTTGAACCGATCGTGTTCCTCTCCACCCCCTCGAAGTTCACGCTGCCGCAGGCGCTCACCCAGTTCGTCGACGCCTACGGCGGCCCGGCGTGGAACGTGCAGCTGTCGGCGGCGACGCTGACCGCGATCCCGGTCCTCGTCGTGTTCGTCATCGCCCAGCGCCAGTTCATCGAGGGGCTCGCCCACACGGGACTGAAAGGCTGACGACGCCGTGCCGCTGTCCGACCTCACGCACGAGGACTGCCTCGCCTATCGCAGCCGGGCCGTCGAGCCGGCCGGTTTCGACGCGTTCTGGTCGGACGTGCGCACACCCCCGGGACCGGCCTCGTTCGAGCTCGTCGAGACGAGCCTGAAGACGCTGCGGGTGTACGACGTGAGCTTCCCCGGCTACGACGACCACCCGGTGCGCGGGTGGTTCGTCGTGCCGGCCGGGGCCGAGGGGCCGCTGCCGTGCGTGGTGGAGTTCCCGGGGTACAACGGCGGCCGTGGCCTGCCGGAGGACTGCCTGCTCTACGCCTCGGCCGGCTACGCCCACCTGTTCATCGACGTGCGCGGCCAGGGCAGCGGCTGGCGGCGCGGCGACACCGGGGACCCCGAGCCGGAGGGCGCCGGGGCGCAGTTCCCGGGCTTCATGACCCGGGGCATCCTCGACCCGTCCCGGCACTTCTACCGGCGGGTCATCACCGACGCGGTGCGGGCCGTGCACGCGGCCCGCAGCCACCCCCTCGTCGACCCGGCGCGGGTCGCGGTCACCGGGGTCAGCCAGGGCGGCGGGCTGACCCTCGCCGTGGCCGGCCTCGTGCCGGACCTCGCCGCGGCCGCCGCCGACGTGCCGTTCCTGTGCGACATGCGCCGCGGCGCCGAGCGGGCCGCGACCGGCCCCTACCTCGAGGTGGCCGCCTACCTGAAGGTCCACCGCGACCGGGTCGACACGGTGTTCGGCACGCTCGGGCACTTCGACGGCGTGCACTTCGCCAGGCGCGCGACCGCCCCGATCCTGTTCAGCGTCGCGATGATGGACACCACGTGCCCGCCCTCGACCGTCTACGGCGCCTACCACAACTACGCGGGGCCGAAGCGCATCGAGGTCTACCACTTCAACGGCCACGAGGGCGGCGAGACCGTCCAGCACGCCGAGCGGCTGCGGTTCCTGGCCTCGATCCTGCGTCCGTAGATCGGGGTGCGCGCCGGAGCGCCTGACGGCGGCGGGCCGGGCGCCGGCTGCGCCCGGCCCGCACCATCACGTCAGCTCTGGACGTTGACGATCTCGCGGCCGGTGTTGAGGTTCACGTAGCCGATCGAGCCGCTGACGCTCGCGCGGCCGATCGCGTAGGCCACACCGGAGGTGAACGGGGCGCCGTTGCTGGTGACCGGCACCTTGACCTTCTGCGTGCCGCCCGTGCAGGGCTGGTCGTTCACGTAGCCGCTGCCGTTCGTGGTCGTGGTCGGCGTGACCGTCTGGGTCACGTTGACGGACAGCTGGAACCAGTTGCCGATCGGGCAGGTGACGTTCACCGTGACGATGGTGGCCGCCCCGTTCGCCTTGAGGTTGGCCTGCTTCACGATCTTGATCGCCGCGGTGCCGCTCGACTCGGACTGCAGGTTGACCGCCGCGCCGGCCGGCACGGCGAACGCGAGCACCGCGCCGAGCGCCAGCGCGCCCGCGCCGAGGTGGGACTTCTTGAGCTTCACTGTGTGACCTCCCCGTTCGATGGTGGTGCGGACTCTTCTCCGTGGTGCGGGCCCGCCATGCCGGCGAGCACGCCGAGGACCAGCGGGACGACCGCCAGCTCCCACAGGAAGTCGAAGGCGCTGTGCACGGCGAGCGCGGCGATGGCCGCCACCGCACCGGCCCACAGCGGAGTGCGGGCGAACCCGCGGCGCAGGCCCGGCGCGAGCGCGGCCAGCAGGGCCAGCAGCAGCACGAGGCCGACGATGCCCAGGTCGACGAGCCATTGCAGGTACTCGTTGTGCACCCACCGGCTGACCACGAGCCGGCCCTGGAAGTCGAACCAGAAGTACCGCGCCTGCCCGGGCCCCCGGCCGAGCCACAGGTGCGCGCCGGCCTGCTCCAGCGCCGAGTGCCACGCGCCCGATCGCCCCTGCGAGGCGAGCGTGAGGCGGCGCCGGAGCACGGCGTCCAGTGTGGACGGTCGCAGCAGCAGTGCGCCGGTCGCTCCCGCCGCGGCCAGGCCGAGCGCGAGCAGCGGCCGCAGCAGCGCGATCCCGGCCCCGGCGGCGAGCCCGGCGAGCGCCAGGAGCGGCGCGGGCTCGGCGTCCACCGGGAACGACGGCACCAGCGCGGCCACGGCCACCGCGGCGCCGAGCGCGGGCGGGATCAGGCGGCGCACGAGCAGCCGGCGGTCCGGCGCGAACGCGAGCATGACGAGCAGGCCCGCGGCCAGGGCGATGCCGCCGGCCCGGCTGAGCGTGGCCCCGAGCCCGGCCAGGATCAGGAACAGGGCCAGCACGCGCACCCTGGACGCCGGCTCGGCGAGCACCCGGGCGAGGGCGAGCAGCGCGGCGGCCGCGAGGACCGCGGCCGCCGCGTTCGGATAGGTCAGGGTCGACGCCCCCCGATACAGCGTCGACTCGACCAGCACCGACCAGCGCTCGATCCGCAGCGCCACCCCGGCCCAGGCGGTCGCCGCGACGAGCGCGCCGAGGCCGGTGAGCCCGAGGGCGAGGTCGGCGGGGCGCGCCCGGCGGGCCGCGACCACGCCCGCCAGCAGCGTGAGCAGCGCCAGCGCGATGCCCCCGGCGTCGGCGAGCCCGCCCTGCGCCGCCGCCCGCAGCAGCGCCCACCCCGCGATCGCGGCCGCGGCGATCCCGGGCGCCCGCAGGTCGCGCAGGTCCCCGGCGCGCGGCCGGGCCACGACCAGCGTGACGACCAGTGCGACGAGCGCCAGGACGCTCACCAGGATGCGGCCCGGCAGGTAGAACCCGCCCTGCGCCACGACGCCGGCGGTGACCGCGACGAGCAGCGCGAGCGTCGGTGCCGACCGGTCGCCGATCGTCGCCGATCGGGCCGGAATCGCTTGCAGCGCAGGCGAATCCACCACAACCACCCTCCCCGTCAGAGTGTTGAGCCGGGACCGACTCTAACGACTCCTGACGATGTGTGCGGGTGGGATTTCCGACAGGAACCTTTTGGGCTCCCAATGCGTCGCGGTCGATATTCAGCAGCTCACGTCGACGTCCAGCACCGCCACCGAGCGGGCGCCGGTGAGCACGACGGTGCCGATCTCCGCGTCCCCGTCCTGCTCGTCCCAGTCGACGGGCAGGTAGCCGGTGCCGTGCACCGCGACCGGCCGGACGCGCTCGAGCAGGACGTCGAGGAGGTCGTGGGTGAGGTGCGCGGCGATGTGGTCCTCGGGCAGGGCCGGGTAGTCGCCGTCGCCGTCCCGGTCGGCGCCGAGGTCGTTGAGGCCGCCCCGGGCCACGTTCAGCAGCGCGGTGCGGATGTCGTCCGGGGAGTACGCGCGGAAGTCCGGCGCTTCCTCGTCCGGCTCCTCGCGGGTGGCGGTCCACCACGCGCCGGGGCCGGCGTGGGCGTCCGGCTCGCCGAGGAAGACGCGGAACGTCACCGGGTCGTTGTTGTTGATCCACAGCTGGTCGCTGAGCAGGGTCAGCAGGCACGGGATGCGGCTGCCCTCCGGCGGCGGCGCCACGGTGGGCGCGGCCGCGATCGTGATGCGCAGCGTGCGGTCCTTCCAGTCGTGCAGCAGGAGCACGAGGTCGTCGCCCGGCTCGCGGCGCAGCTGGACGTATCGGCTGGCGAGCTCGCCCGCGAGGAACTCGCGCAGGGCGCGCCCGCGGTCGTCGGCGGCCGGTATCCACTCGGCGAGCAGGGCCGCCACGTCCTCGACCGGGTCGCCGTCGAAGGTGCCGGCGTGGGCGAAGTCCGCGCGCCAGCCGGGGCCGGCGGCGGGGGACCACGCGGCGAGCAGCCACACGGCGGCGAGCACCACCGCCTGCGGGTCGGTCGGGCGCGGTCCGGCGGCGAGCGGGCCGGGCAGCGGCTGCGGCTGGTAGGCATCGGTGTAGCTGGTCAAACGGTCCACGGGGAGATCGAATCACACCGGCCGGGGGTCCATTGACAACAATCTTTACTGATCGATATCGTGAGAGCGCTCTCAGGCTCTGCCCCGCCCTCGTACCTCGAGCCGTGAGAGCGCTCTCTGACGCCCTTTCGCACTGGAGGACACCGCCATGCTCCTCAGACGAAGACTGCTCGGCATGCTCGGCGCGCTGGCCTTGGCCGTCACTGCCGGAGCCGTCGCCGCCGCCCCGGCCGCGCACGCCATCGGCCCGAGCCTGCTGCCCGTCACCGTCTCCAACACCACCGGCCGCGGCGACGCGGTCTACCTGTACGTGCTCGGCGTCCAGCTCAGCAGCGGCCGCCTCGGCTACGTCAACGCCGCCGGGACGTTCACCGCGTGGAGCGGCGGGCAGATCCCGCCCTCGCCGGCCCCGGACGTCTCCATCGCCGGCCCCGGCAACGGGGGCTCGAGCACGCTGAAGTTCCCGCGCGGCTTCTCCGGGCGGGTGTACTTCTCCCTCGGCGAGAAGCTGAAGTTCTTCATCACCCCGGACGGGCTCGTGCAGCCCGCTCCCTGGGCGGCGGGGGACCCGAACCAGAACATCCTGTTCGACTGGAGCGAGTTCACCTACAACGACGCCGGCCTGTGGATCAACAGCAGCCAGGTCGACATGTTCGCGGTGCCGCACGCCGTGACGGTCACCGGGGCCAGCGGCGCCACCCAGCGCGAGGGCGACCTCGTCAACGACGGCCGCAACGCGGTCATCAACCAGATCAAGGCGCAGGCGGGCTGGGCGAACACCGTCTACACGCGCTCGGACGGCACCGTGCTGCGCGTGCTGTCGCCGGGCAAGGCGGCCGGGGCCGGGCTGCTCAGCCCGACGCTCATGGACTCCTACATCACGACGGCGTGGAACGCGTACACGTCCAAGACGCTGACCGTGGTGCCGTTCGCCGACCAGCCGAACACGAAGTACTTCGGCCGCACCTCGGGCAGCACCATGACGTTCACGAACTCCTCGGGCGCCGTGGTGGCCTCGTTCAACCGGCCGAGCAGCGCCGACGTGTGGGGCTGCGCGGGCAACCTGCCGGCCCCGAACGACCAGGTCGTCGGCCCGATCTCGCGCACGCTGTGCGCCGCGCTGAACCGGGGCACGCTCGGCACCGTCGACACCCAGCCGGACCTGAACTCGGCCGGCTTCTACAAGAACAACCCGACGAACCAGTACGCGCGGATCATCCACGCGAACATGGCCGACGGGCGGGCGTACGCGTTCCCGTTCGACGACGTCGGGCACTTCGAGTCGCTGGTCACCGACTCCGACCCGCGCTCGGCCTCCATCATCCTCAGCCCGTTCGGGGCCGGTGGCGGCGGCACGGGCGGGACGATCTCGTCGACCACCTGGTACAGCACCGTGAACAAGACCAGCGGCAAGTGCGTCGACGCTCGCTCGTCGGGCACCGCGAACGGCACCGCGATCCAGCAGTACACCTGCAACAACACGTTCGCGCAGCAGTACCTGTTCCAGCCGACCAGCGGCGGCTACGTGCGCATCAACAACCGCAACAACTCGGCCCAGGTGCTCGACGTCGACGGCGTCTCCACCGCGGACGGGGCGCTCGTGCACCTGTGGGCGTACGGCGGCGGCAACAACCAGCAGTGGCTGCCGGTCTCCGAGGGCGGCGGTTACTGGCATTTTGTCAGCCGCAACAGCGGCAAGTGCCTGGACGTGCCCAGCTCGTCGACGGCGGACAGCGTGCAGCTGCAGCAGTGGACGTGCAACGGCTCGGGCGCCCAGTCGTTCCGGCTGACCGCCCAGTCCTAGCCGGCAGTCCTGGTCATCCGGTGATGCTGAGCCCCGGGCCGGGAACGGTCCCGGGGCTCAGCCCTGGCATCTCGGTCCTAGTCGGCCGATGGTGCTGAGCTCCGGGCCGGGAACGGTCCCGGGGCTCAGCCCTGGAATCGCTCGGGCTCGGCCACCCAGCCCGCCACGAGGACCAGGCCGGTGGCGCGGTGCACGGCGGCGAACCCGAACGGCCGGTCGAACGCGACCGTGACGACCCGGCGGCGGTGGGTTCGCTCCGGGAAGAACGCCCCGGCCAGCCGCATCGCGAACGCGGTCACCGCGGAGGCCTCGAAGCCGCTCGCGGTGAATTCGGCGACGGCGTCCTGCCGGGCCTGGGAGACCGACATCGGCACCGGGCTGATGCCGGGGAAGTGCCCGGTCCGATCGTCGGTGGCGGTGCGCAGCCCGAAGAGCTCCGGCTCCTTGAGCAGGTCGTGCGCGCCGCGGACCGTGAACCGGACCGTGCTCACCACCAGCTCGGGCGTGTCGTCGGTGGCCTCGACCTCGCGCACGGTGACCCCGGGCGCGGCCCGGTCCGGGCTGAAGGGCTCCGCCGTGCCGACGGGCTCCGCCGTGCCGGCGAGCGCCGTGATCGCGGCGGGCAGCACCGCGCCGGCGGCCCGGTCCGGCTCGCCCAGCGCCAGCACCACGTCGACGTCCTCGGCCCCGGCGACGGTCAGCAGGGTGACCGGGCCGGCCGCGGTGTCCGCGACCCGCAGCGCGCCCAGCCCCGCGGCCCCGCGCGTGCGGCGGTGCAGCCCGGCCAGGTCGCGCCCGGCCCAGGGGCCGGTCTCGGGCCGCTGCATGCCGTCGTCGAACGGCTCGGCCCAGGCCGTGCGCACCGACAGCGCGCTGGCGAGGACCATGAGCGTGTCCTGCTCGGCCCGGATCGGCATCGCCGGGATCGCGCCGCGGGTCTGCTCGCTCGCCCAGGCGTCGAGCGCGGGCTGGTCGACGGCCGGGTCGCCGGTGAGCGGGCCGCGCCGGTCCTGCGGCACGGCGGCCGTGAACGCCTCGGTCAGCGGGATCTCGGCGCGCGACCAGACCGCCGTGGCCATCCGGGCGGTGGGCGAGGCCGGGATCTCGAGGGGCTCGGGGGCGACGGCCAGCAGCTCGTCGCGGGCCGGGCCGCAGGCGTTGGGGCCGAGCAGCGCGAGCAGGACGTAGACGCCGGCGCCGGACAGCGCCGTGCCGCCGTCGTCCACTGTGGACGCCCAGCGGGCCGTGAGGGCGTTGGCGTTCGTGGTCGTCATGTCCGCAGCCTACCCACGGAAGCCTACCTGCGGATCAGGCCGACTCGCGGACCACGAGCTCGGTCGGGATGATCACCGCGGCCGGGCTCTCGCCGTCGATCTGGCTCAGCAGCAGGCGCACCATCTCGGCGCCGATGCGGGGGTACGACTGGCGGACCGTGGTCAGCGGCGGCTGCGTGTCCGTGGCGATCCGGCTGTCGTCGAACCCGCCCACCGCCACGTCCCCGGGGACCCGGCGGCCCGCCCGGTGCAGGGCGGTCAGCGCGCCCGCGGCCATCAGGTCGGAGGCGACGAACACGGCGTCGAGGTCGGGGGCGGCCTCCAGCAGCCGCCGCATCGCCGCCTCGCCGCCGGCGCGGGTGTAGTCGCCGTGCGCGACGAGGCCGGGGGAGTCCGCGCCGTCCAGCGCCAGCGCCTCGCGGTAGCCGGCCAGCCGCTCGACGCCGCCGGAGGTGTCCAGCGGGCCGGTGATGGTGCCGATGCGGCGGCGGCCCGACTCGATCAGGTAGGTGACCATCTGCCGGGCCCCGTCGCGGTCGTCGGCGGCCACGTAGGCGGCCTGGCGCTCGTAGCCCAGCGGCTTGCCGCAGGCGACCACGGGCAGGCCGCGGGCGAGCAGCTCGGGGATGAGCGGGTTGCCGCTGTGCGTGGAGACCAGCAGCGCGCCGTCGACGTGGCCGCCGGTGAGGTACCGCCCGAGCCGCTTGCGGTCCTCGAGGCTGCTCGCGAGCGTCAGCAGCAGCGTGATGTCGTGCTTGGCGAGGGCCTGGGTGCAGCTGTGCAGCAGCACGTTGAAGTTCGGGTCCTCGAAGAGCCGCTCCTGCGGCTCGGACAGGATGAACGCCACGGACTGGGAGCGCTGGGTGACCAGGCTCCGCGCGTGCTGGTTGACGACGTAGCCGGTCTTGCGCATGGCGCGCTCGACCGCCTCCTGGGCCGCGTCGCTGACGTCGTGGCCGCCGTTGAGCACCCGGGACACCGTGCCCCGGCTCACCCCGGCCGCCGCCGCCACGTCGTTGATCGTGGGGCGGCGGGCGGGGCGGCGCCGGGTCTCGCGAGGTTCTGGCACGGGAGCCATTCTGCCCCAGCGTCAGCCTTTGACGGCGCCCGAGAGCAGGTCGACGCGCCAGTACCGCTGCAGGGTCAGGAAGAGCGCGACGAGGGGTGCGATGGACAGCAGCGCGCCGGTCACCACCAGTGTGTACAGCACCGGCGTGGTGTTGCCCTGCTTCAGCAGCGTGTACAGCCCGACCGTCACCGGGAACTTGTCGTCGGAGGTCAGCATGATGTACGGCAGCAGGAAGTTGTTCCAGATGGCCACGAACTGGAACAGGAACACGGTCACCAGCCCCGGCACCATCGACGGCACGGCGACGCTCGCGAAGATGCGCACGTCGCCGGCCCCGTCGGTGCGCGCCGCCTCGACCAGCGAGTCCGGCACCGCCGCGGCCGCGTAGATCCGGGCGAGGTAGATGCCGTACGGGCTGAGGATGCTCGGCAGCAGCACCGACCAGTACGTGTCGGTCAGGTGCAGGCTCGCCAGCAGCAGGTACTGCGGGATCGCCAGCACCACCGCGGGCACCAGGACCCCGGCGAGCAGCACGTTGAACACGGCGGTGCGGCCCGGGAAGCGGTACTTCGCCAGCGTGTACCCGCTGATCGCCGAGACCGCCGTCGACAGCAGGGCCCCGGCGCCCGCGAAGAGCGCCGTGTTGAGCATCCACCGCCAGTAGATGCCGTCCTGGTACTGCGAGAGGTCCGCGATGTTCGCGAACAGCGCCGTGCCGGGGGCGAGGGTGAACGTGCGGAACAGCTCGCCGTTGGTCTTCGTGGACGCGCTCACCACCCAGACGATGGGCAGCAGGCAGTAGAGCGCCCCCGCGACCAGGACCAGCGACGGCAGCGGCGAGGCCCGCCTCACGACTCGGCCCCGAACGCGCGGCGCTGCACGAGGCGCAGGAAGCCGAACGACAGCACGAGGGTGGCCGCCGCGACGACGACGGACGCGGCCGCGGCGGTGTGGATGTCGTCCTTCGCGAACGCGTCCTGGTAGATCTTCATGAGCGGGGTCCAGTTCGACGGCAGGGCGTTGGTGAGCGGGCGCAGGGTCGTCGGCTCGCTGTACACCTGCAGCGTCGCGATGAGCGAGAACACGAAGGTCATGATCAGCGCCGGGACCAGCATCGGGATCTTGATCTTCCGGGCGATCTGCCACTCGCTCGCCCCGTCGATGCGGGCCGCCTCGTAGAGCTCGGTCGGCACCGCCCGCAGCGCGGTGAACAGCACGATCATGTTGAACCCGGTGCCGCCCCACAGCGCGATGTTGGCCACCGAGAAGTAGATGCTCACCGGCCCGAGCAGGTCGACGGGTCCGCTGCCGGCCTTCGCGAGCAGGTACTGGCCGGGGCCGACCGACGGCAGGTACATGAAGCCCCACATGAGGCTCGCGATGACCGCCGGCACCGCGTACGGCAGGAAGATCGCCACCCGCGAGAAGCGCCGGGCCCGGGCCCGGGGCAGGTCCAGCAGCAGCGCGAAGAGCAGGGCCAGGCCGAGCATCGTGGGCACGAGCAGGCAGCCGTAGACGAACACCCGCAGCGCGCTGTGCCAGAACTCGCCGTCGGCGAGGACGGCGCGGTAGTTGGCGATCCCGGCCCACGACTCGATACGGGACGCCGCGCCGAGGCCCAGGCCCGTCACCTGGACCCGGCGCAGCGAGAGGTATCCCGTGTAGCCGATCGGCACCACCATGAACACCACGAACAGGACGATGGCGGGCGACAGGAACGCGTACGGGACCCGGTGTCTCATCCGACCTTGAAGCCGTTCTTCTTGAGGTCGTCCACGGTCGCCTGCTGCATCGCCGTGAGCGCTCCCGGGAACGCGGTCTTGTCGGTGACCGCCTTACCGAAGGCATCCTTGTAGGTGGCGTACGTGACGTTGACGTTCGGCCCCCAGGTGACCCCGGCGGCGGTGCCGGCGATGGTCTGCGCGAGCGTGTAGAACTCGGGCTGGTTGCTGAAGAACGCCGGCGGCTTGGCCAGGGCGCCGCCCGACTGCGCGGCGGTGGCGGCGGGGTAGATGCCGCCCTCGGTGATGAGCCCGGTCACGGCCGCGGCGTCGGTGTTGAGCCAGATCGCGAACTCGGTCGCCTCCTTCTGGTGCTTGCTCTTGGCCGCGACCGCCGTCGAGGAGCCGCCCCAGCTGCCGGTCTTGTGCTCGCCCGCGCTCCACTGCGGCAGCTCGGCGATGGCCCACTTGCCCGCCGTGTCGGGTGCGTTGCCGGACAGCACGCCCGGGCCCCAGACGGCGCTGGGCCAGGCGATGAGGGTGCCGTCGTTGAGCGCCTTGTTCCACTCCGGGGTGTACATCGGCTGCTTGTCGATGTCGCCCGCGGCGACCAGGCCGCCCCAGAAGCCGGCGACCTTCTTCGTGGCCTCGTCGTCGACGTGGACGCTCCAGGTGTCGCCGGAGATGCCGAACCACTTCGCGCCCGCCTGCTGGGCCAGGCCCGCGAACCAGCCCGGGTCGCCGGCGGAGAACGTGGTGAGGTAGCGCTTCGGGTCCTTCTGGCGCACCTGCTTCGCCGTCTGCGCGAACTCGTCCCAGGTGGCCGGCACCTTGAGCCCGAGCTGCGCGAAGACGTCCTGGCGGTAGTAGAGCATCATCGGGCCGGAGTCCTGCGGGATGGCGTAGACGCCCTCGGTGCCCAGCGTGATGGTGCTCCACACGCCGGGGGCGAACTTCGCCTTGGCGTCGCCGGCGTACTTCGCGATGTCGCCGGCCGCCCCGTTGCTCACGAGCGTGGGCAGGGCCTGGTACTCGGCCTGGAAGAGGTCCGGCGGGTTGCCGGCCTTGTTGGCGGTCAGGACCTTGGTGACCTCCTCGTCGCCCTGGGCCTGTTTGCTGACGGTGACGTGGATGTCGGGGTGGGCCGCGTTCCAGGTGGCCACGACCTTGTCGATGCCGGGCACCCAGGACCAGAAGGTCAGCTCGACCTTCCCGCCGGAGGTGGATGTCTCGTCGCCGGAGCCGGAGCAGCCGGCCGTGCTGAGCAGCAGGAGGGAACATGCCGCCGCGAGGAATGCGCGCTTCATGGGATGTCTCCAGTGGGGGGTGTACGACTGGGAGCGTTCACAGTTTTGGCTCGCTTGTAACTCGTGTCAAGAGGGCTATAGTGCGGAGACACGTACTGGGAACGTTCACGGTAGGAGCACAACAGTGGGGGATCTGCGGCTCGACGGCCTCGCCTACGGCGGGGACTACGCCCCCGAGCAGTGGCCCGAGGAGGTGTGGGCCGAGGACGTCGCGCTCATGCGGCAGGCAGGCGTCAACCTGGTCAGCGTCGGCATCTTCAGCTGGGCGCTGCTGGAGCCGTCGCCGGGGGAGTACACCTTCGGCTGGCTCGACCGCGTGCTCGACCTGCTGCACGGGGCCGGCATCCGGGTCGACCTGGGCACGCCCACCGCCGCGCCGCCGCCGTGGTTCGCCCGGCGCCACCCGGGCGCCCGGCTCGTCGACCGGGCCGGGCACGTGCTCGGCCAGGGCGGGCGGCAGAGCTTCTGCCCGAGCGCGCCCGAATACGCCGCGGCCGCCGCCGGCATCGCCGAGCAGCTCGGCCGCCGCTACGGCGACCACCCGGCCCTGGTCCTGTGGCACGTGCACAACGAGTTCGCCGGGGTCAACGCGCACTGCTACTGCGACACGTGCGCCGGGGCGTTCCGCGGCTGGCTGCGCGACCGCCACGGCGACCTGGCCACGCTGAACGCGGCCTGGGGCACCGCCTTCTGGGGCCAGCGCTACGGCGAATGGGACGAGATCGAGCCGCCGCGGCTGGCCCCGACCGCCGTGAACCCGGCCCAGCAGCTGGACTTCCTGCGCTTCTGCTCCGACAACCACCTGGCCAACTACCGGCGCGAGCGCGACGTGCTGCGGGCGCACTCGCCGTCGGTACCGATCACGACCAACTTCATGATCGCGAACTGCAAGTGGGTCGACTACTGGAAGTGGGCCGGCGAGGTCGACGTCGTGGCCAACGACCACTACCTCGCCTCCGAGCGCCACGACCGCCACGTCGAGCTCGCGATGTGCGCCGACCTGACCCGCAGCCTCGCGGGCGGCGCCCCCTGGCTGCTCATGGAGCACTCCACCAGCGCGGTGAACTGGCAGCCGCGCAACATCGCCAAGCGCCCCGGGGAGCTGGCCCGCAACAGCCTCGCCCACGTGGCCCGCGGCGCCGACGGCGTCATGTTCTTCCAGTGGCGGGCCTCGCGCTTCGGCGCCGAGAAGTTCCACTCGGCGATGCTGCCCCAGGCCGGCACCGGGACCCGGATCTGGCGCGAGGTCACCGGCCTGGGCGAGCGGCTGGCCGGGCTCGGCGAGCTGCGCGGCAGCCGGGTCGCGGCCGACGTCGCGGTCGTCTGGGACTGGGAGGCGTGGTGGGCGCTGGAGCTGGAGTGGCGCCCGTCGGCCGACGTGACGTTCCGCGAGCGGGTCGAGGCCTACTATGCCCGGCTGTGGGAGGCCCATCTCACCGCCGACTTCGTGCACCCGGAGGCGGACCTCGGGCGCTACCCGCTCGTCGTGGTGCCGTCGCTGTACCTCACCACCGCCGCGGCCGCCAAGAACCTCGACGCCTACGTCTCGGGCGGCGGGACGCTCGTGGTGTCGTACTTCTCCGGCGTCGTGGACGCCAACGACACCGTGCCCGACGGGCCGTACCCGGGCTCGCTGCGCGACGTGCTCGGCGTGACGGTGGAGGAGTTCCTGCCGCTGCGCGCGGGCGAGCACGTGCGGCTCAGCGACGGCTCGGCCGCCGACGTGTGGGCCGAGGACGTGCGGCTGGCGGGAGCGGTCCCGGTGCTGGCGTACGTGGACGGGCCGGCGCCCGGCGGGCCGGCGGTCACCCGGTACGAGCGGGGCGGCGGGGTGGCCTGGTACGTCTCGACCCGCCTGGCCGACGCCGACCTGGGGCGGCTGCTGGAGCGGGTGTACGCCGACGCGGGGCTGGGGGCGCGGCCCGCCGTACCGTCCACCGTGGAGCTGGTGTCCCGGCCGCCCTATCTCTTCGCCATCAACCACGGCACCGAGCCGGCCGAGGTGCGCGGGGTGGCCGTGCCGGCCGGGGAAGTGGTGGTGAGACGTGATCATTGAGATGCGCCGGGCCGAGATCCTGGCCGCCGCGCGGCAGTGCGGCGGGGTCGGGCTGCGCGAGCTGAGCCGGCGCTTCCATGTCTCGATCCCGACCATCCGCCGGGATCTGTCCGCCCTCGCCGAGCGCGGGCTGGTGCGGCGGGTGCACGGCGGGGCGGTGCCGCTCGTGGCCGACGCCGCGCCCGAGGATGTGCGGGCCGCGGCCGCCCTGGTCGAGCCGGGCATGGCGATCGGGATCTCCGGCCGCTCGCGCGGGCCACGGCTGGCCGCGCTCGTGGACGGGGTGACCCTGGTGACGCCGATGCTCGCCGTGGCCCGGGCCGTGCGGGGCGAGTCGGTGACGCTGCTGCTGGTCGGCGGGGTGCGCACCCCGTCGGGCAGCCACGCCGGGCCGCTCGCCGAGCAGACGCTGCGGAGCCTGCACCTGGACATCGCGTTCGTCGAGCCGTGCGCGAGCGGGGATCTGCTCGCCGCCGCGACCGACCAGGCCATGCTGCGCCGGGCACGTCGGCGGATCACCCTGTAGTGCCCGTTTCTTCACCATATGATGGGCTTCATGTCGCCCGACGTCCGCGCCGCCTATGAGGAGATGCTCGCCGCGCAGGTCATGCCGCGGCTGCGGGACCTGGGATTCGGCGCGGACTTACGGCGGGACACCCCCGGCGAGGGGACCGTGGCGATCGGGTTCGCGGGCGAGCGGGCCACGTTCCCCGGGCAGGTCGCCTTCGCGATCGAGGTGCGGGCCGCGACCGGGCGATGGGTGTCGTACGCGCGCGAGACCGGCGCCGACGAGCCGGCCCAGATCTGGGGGCGGGTCGCGCCGCCGGCCGGGTTCGGCTTCCACCTCGGCAGCGACGACTGGAACCTGCGCACGGCCGCGGACGCGCCCGGCTACGGCGCGCAGATCGCCCGGCTGCTCGGCGACGTCGTCGTGCCCGGGATCGAGCGGCACCTCGAGCTGAACGCGGCCCTGGAGCGGGCGTTCGCCGACGGGGAGGCCGTCGCGGCGTTCGGGCCACCGCCGGCGCTGCCCGGCATCATCAACCGGATGTCGTACGCCGAGCCGGACGACCCGTACGTGGCGTGGCTGCGGGCCGGTGCGGTGCACACCGGCCCGCCCTCGGGGGTCACGCCGTCCAGGCGACGTTCGGGTTGATGTGCCCGGTCCAGTCGAACAACGCCATGTTGTCCCACTGGTCGCCGGTGCCGTTGATGTTCGCCGGGTCCCAGCCGTTGCCCTTGACGGCGTACCAGGTCGGCTCCCAGTAGAAGACCCCGACCGCGCCGGCCGAGCGGGCCGTGTTCTGCACCGCGGTGAACTCCGCGCCCTGGCCCTGCCACGTGGCCGGGTAGCCGGAGCACGGGGCCGAGCCGCCGACGGAGTTGGCCTCGGAGTCGGCGTTCGCGGCGGTGAACGGGTAGGCGGTCTCGGCGAGGATGACCGGCTTGCCGTAGCGGGTGCGCACGTCGCCGATCACCGCGGACAGGTTGGCCAGGGTGCCGTGCCACATGCAGTAGTACGACAGGCCCGTGATGTCCCAGGTCACGCCCTTGGCCTTGATGCCGTCGTAGAACCAGCGGGCGTTCGCGTCGCTGTCGGCGTCCGCGGTGTGGATGATGACCTGGGTGCCGCTGTTGCAGGCCTTGGTCGCGTTGTACCCGGACTTGAGCAGCAGGCTCAGGTTCGTGAAGTCGTTGTTGACGACCTTGCCGTCGTTCCACAGCATGCCGACGTTGATCTCGTTGCCGATCTGCACGCTGTCGGGCGTCGTGCCCTGGGCCTTCAGCGCGTTGCAGACCGACAGGGTGTAGTTGTAGACGTCGGTCTGCAGGGCCGAGATGGTGTGCGAGGCCCAGGCGGCGGGCTTGTACTGCTTGCCGGGGTCCGCCCAGGTGTCCGAGTAGTGGAAGTCGATCATGACCTGGAGGCCCTTGGCCTTCGCGGCCTTGGCCTGGATCAGGACCTTGGCGAGGTTGTTGTAGCCGCTGGCCGGGTTGTTCCAGATGCGCAGGCGCACGTAGTTGACGCCGACGCCCTTGAGGATGTCGAGCGGGTCGGCGGCGGTGCCGGCCGCGTTGTAGTACTTGGCGCCGAGGTCGAGGCTGCGCTGCAGGGACGACACGTCGGCGCCGCGCATGCTGATGGTGGCCGCCGCGGCGGGGGCGGCGTTGCTGACGGCGATGGCGGCGCCGAGTGCCACGACGGCGACGATGGCGGTTCTTCGCACGGGCTCTCCTTCGCTGGCTGGGCTACTGCTGTGGGCGCTCCCAGTGTTCTGTTGCTGTGAGCGCTCCCAGTGTTCGAACCCCGCCGCCGCCGTGTCAACCCAGTGACAGATGTTGATTGATTCTGGGACCGTTCACGGCCGTTCGAGGCCGAGCTGCGCCAGCCAGGAGTCGACGGGGTGGCCGAGATCGTCGGCGCGGTCCAGCCACTCGGCGGCGCGACCCTCGTCCGGGTCGACGTCGCCGCCCATGAGGTACATGACGCCGAGCGTCGCCGCGGCCCGCGCGTTGCCGGCCAGCGCCGCGCGCTCGTAGTAGCCGACGGCGAGCCGCGTGTCCTTCGGGGCGCCGTTGCCGGTCGCGTGGGCGGCGCCGAGGTTGTACAGCGCGCGCGGCTGCCCCAGCTCCGCGGCCCGGTGCAGCCACCGGCCCGCCTCGGCGTCGTCGCGCTCCACACCGGTGCCGGTGGAGAACAGGACGTAGAGCTCGAAGGCGGCGTCGGCGTCGTCGCGCTGTGCGGCCCACAGGTGGTGCTCGACCGCCGCGCCCGGGCGGCCCAGCCACTGCTCCAGCAGGCCGTACTGGTAGGCGGCGGCCGGGTCCAGCCGCGCGTGCGGGCGCAGCAGGACCCGGGCCGACTCGCGGGCCGGGGCCGAGGCCTCCCGGCTGCACTGCGCGAACAGCAGCGCGCCGTCGCGGTCGCCGAGCGCGGCGGCCTCGGCGAAGCAGCGCAGCGCCCGCCCGCGCGGATGCTCGGCCGGATCGGCGAACGGCAGCTCCGGCGACCAGGGCGCGGCCGGCAGCCGGTCCCCGTCGGTGCCCAGGTAGCACAGGCCCAGCTCCCGCCATGCCCGCGCGCTGCCGGACCGGCCCGCGGCCCCGAGCCCCGCGACGACCGCGTCGGCCGCGGACAGGGGCAGGATGCCGATCATCATGTCGGCGCGGTTGATGCGGTGCGCCAGCTCCACGTACTCGTCCTCGGTCACTCCCCGATTTTGTCGTACCCCGTCGGTACGCTGCGGACATGGCCGAGGCGTTCGACACCGTTTCCGAGTACCGCTCCGCGATCGAGCAGATCAGGGAGGCCGCCGCCGCGTATTACAGCGGCCCCGACCTCGCGATGGACGACGCGGACTACGACGAGCTCATGCGGCGCGTCGCGGCGACGGAGCAGGCGCACCCGCAGTGGAAGCCCGAGGACTCCCCGACGGAGGTCGTGGCGGCCGGCGAGGGCGTGGCCGGCGACGTGGTGCACAGCGAGCCGATGCTCAGCCTCGACAACGTCTTCGACGCCGAGACGCTCACCAGGTGGGCGGCCCGGCTCGACAAGCTGCTCGGGCGCCCGGCCGCCGGCTACACCGTCGAGCCGAAGATCGACGGGCTGGCCATCGCCGCCCGCTACGAGGCCGGGCGGCTCGTGCAGGTCGCGACCCGCGGCGACGGGCGGGCCGGCGAGGACGTCACCGGCCAGGCCAGGCGGGCCGCCGGGCTGCCGGAGACGCTCACCGAGCCGGTGACGATCGAGGTGCGCGGCGAGGTGTTCATGACCGACGCCGACTTCGAGGTCGCCAACGCCATGCGCACCGCCACCGGAGAACCGCCGTTCGCCCACCCGCGCAGCGCCGCGGCCGGCACCCTGCGCGCCCAGGACCGCACCTACGACGCGCCGATGTCGTTCCTGGCCTACGGGGTGCGCGGGCTCGGCGACGGGCCGCACTCGGCCGCGATGGCGCGGCTCGGCCGGCTCGGCGTCGCCTCCACCGCCGGGATGCCGGTGTGCGCGAGCATCGGCGAGATCCTGGTCGCGGTGAAGGAGCTCAACGAGAACCGGGCCACCCTCGGCTACGGCATCGACGGCGCCGTCATCAAGGCCGACGACCCCGCCGACCGGGACCTCGCCGGGTCGGGCAGCCGGGCGCCGCGGTGGGGGATCGCGTACAAGTTCCCGGCCGACACCCGCACCACCCGGCTGAAGGCGATCGAGGTGCAGATCGGCCGCACCGGCGTCATCACGCCCGTCGCCGTGCTCGAGCCGGTGCAGATCAGCGGCGTCATCGTCACCTCGGCCACCCTGCACAACTTCGACGACCTGGTGCGGCGCAACGTCCGCCCCGGCGACACCGTCTTCGTCCGCCGCGCCGGCGACGTCATCCCGGAGATCACCGGAGCCAAGCTCGACGAGCGCCCCGCCGGCGCCGAGCCCTTCGAGCCGCCGGTCATGTGCCCCCGCTGCGGCGGCGAGATCGACCGCAGCCAGAAGCGCTGGCGCTGCACCACCGGCCGCGCGTGCGGCGCCCGCGAGGCCCTGTCCTACTACGCCAGCCGCGACTGCCTCGACATCGAGGGCCTCGGCGGCAAGATCATCGACATGCTCATCGCCGCCGGCCGCGTCACCGACCCCGCGGACCTCTACGACCTCGACGTCCCCACGCTGCTGACCTTCGAGCGCATGGGCGAGACCTCGGCGGGCAAGCTCGTCGCCGCCATCCAGGCCTCCAAGGCCCAGCCCCTCGGCCGTGTGCTGACCGGCCTCGGCGTGCGCATGACGGGCCGCTCCATGTCCCGCCGCCTGGCCGCGCACTTCGGCACCATGGACACCCTGCTGGCCGCGACCCCGCTGGAGCTGCAGGAGGTCGAGGCGGTCGGCCCGGAGCGCGCGGTGACCATCGCCGCGGAACTGGCCGAGCTGCGCCCGGTCATCGACCGCCTCGCCGAGCGCGGCGTGAACATGACCGAGCCCGACTTCCGCCCGCGCCCCGCCGCCGCCTCCTCCTCCCCAGACGGCGCCGCCTCGTCTCCGGACGCCGCTGCGGTCCGGCTGCCGCTGCAGAAGGAGGACGGCACCCCGATGACGGTCGTCGTGACCGGCTCGGTCCCGGGTCTGACGCGCAACGAGGGCAACGAGGCGGTGGAACGGCTGGGCGGCCGGTCGTCGGGCTCCGTGTCGAAGAAGACGGACCTCGTGGTGGTGGGGGAGGGGGCGGGCTCGAAGGCGGCGAAGGCCGAGGAGCTGGGCGTCGAGATCATGCCGGCCGAGACCTTCGCTGAACTCCTGCGCACCGCGGGCGTCTAACCCACCGCGGCGCCGCGGTCCGCGTCACGCTGCTGGCGCCGTGCGGGGTGGCGCGGCTCGCTTCGCCGTTCGCCGTTCGCCGTTCGCGGCTCGCGGCTTGTGGTTCGCGGCTCGCGGCTCGCGGCTCGCGGCTTGCGGCTTTGTGGTTCGCGGCTCGCGGCTTGTGGCTTGTGGCTCCGCGCCGTGCGTCGTTCGCCGCTGCGGCTTGCTCGCCGTCGCGGCGTCGCTGTGTTGCGGTCGTGGTTCGTCGGTCGCGGCGTCGCTGTGTTGCGGTCGTGGTTCGTCGGCCGCGGCGGTGTTGGGTCGCGGTTGGGCGCGGTCGAGGTTCGTTCGTCTGCCGGGGCGTTGCCGGTCGCCGCCGGTCGTAGTCGAGCTCGCCAGTCGCGTCGCACGGCTCGCTCTGTGCAGGCCGCTGTCTCGGCTTCGTGTGGGCTGCCGTTTCGGTTCCGTGTGGGCTGCTGTCTCGGTTCCGTGCGGCCCGCCGTGCCGCACGGCCCGCAGCCGGTGACGACCGCCGGCGCGTGTTGACCAGGCCCGGCCGTGCCCGTATGACCGCAGGGCGTGGCCGGTCGGGTCGGCGCTCGCCTGCCCTTGTTTTTCTCGCCGGCCGTGCACTGCGCACCGCCCCTCGCACATCGGCCCGCGACCCTCGTCCCGTCCGCCGATCCGTCTGAGCCCGGGACTCCTGCTCGCACGGTGAGGCTCGCGTTCTCGGGACGTCGCCGGCTTCCGGGCGGTGCGGCCTGCGCCCTCGGAGCCGTCGGCCGGCTTCCGGGACTATGCGGCCCGCGTTCTCGGAGCCGTCGGCCGGCTTCCGGGCGGACCTTGTTCGTCCGGTGTCGTCGAACCCGTGACGTGCCTGGTTGGCGCCCGCCGAAAATCTCTCTACACTGTAGAGAGATTTTTTCGACACGGGAGGTTGCCAGTGCGGGTGAGTTCGTCTGCGGTGTCGTTCAACGTCGCCGATCCGGTCGCGTCCGGCGCGTTTCTGCAGGAGCACTTGGGGTTTTCCGAGGCGATGTCGGCCGACGGGTTCGTGTCGCTGACGCGCGAGGACGTCGGGATGCACGTCATCTTCCTGCGCTGCGGGCTGGCCACGCTGCCGGAGGATCAGCGGGACGTGCACACGGCCGGCGTCATCCTCGCGTTCGTCGTTGACGATCTCGAGGGGGAATTGGGGCGGCTCGAGCGGGCGGGGGTCGCGATCACGATGCCGCTCACCGAGGAGGAGTGGGGTGAGCGGGCGTTCCAGGTGCGTGATCCCAATGGGGTCATCGTGCAGCTCGTCGACTGGAACGGCACGCAGGGCGGCTGATCGACCGAGAGAGGGTGCCGTCGTCGCGGCGGCGGCACCGACCCGGCGTGTGGGGCCGGGCCCGCATTCCGGGCCGTGAACGTTCCCAGGCGTTCCGCCGGGTCGCATTCGGGCCGGTGGCGCGCCCGGGGGCCGGGGCGAGCGGCACCGTAGCGGCGGCCGGGTGTCTCACCGGGCCGGGGAGCGTGTCCGGGGCGCCGCTGCAACGGCCGGGCGTCTGCCGGAGTCGGGGCCGGGCCGTCCGTCGTCATCGCGGTGGAGGACGTGAGGCGGGGTCGAAAGCGCGGGCGCCGTCGGCAAGGTGGCTGGGTGCCTCGCGAGGCCGAGCGGCGGGTTAGCCGTCGAGGTGGCTGAGGGTCTCGCGGGGCTGGGTGGCGGGCTCGCCGGCGAGGCGGCTGGGAGACCGCGGCGAGAGTTCGCCGGCGTGGGGGCTGGGAGGCCGCGGGGAGAGTTCGCCGGCGTGGGGGCTGGGAGACCTGCGGGCCGCTCGCGAGTGCCGGCCGTCTTAGTGGCGGCGGCACTCGCTGGCGGCCCGTTGTCAAAGCGGGGGCACTCGGCCGTCGTGTGTCAGTGGTTCACCTTCCACACCCAGACGTCGACGATGTGTTTGCCGGTGCCGAAGAGCTGGTCGGCGGTCTGGCGTACGGCCTCGCTGTTGTTGTGCTGGTCCGGCACCACGATGTAGTCCGCCTGCCAGAACGACAGGTCGACCTTCACCTGGGCCAGCTGGTCCGGGGTGATCTGGGGCACCGTCCCGTCGTTGGCCGCGTCGTTCATGATCTGCATGGTCGGGCGCGTCGGGGCGCTGAATGTGGCGGCCTTCTTCGGGTCGTCCGGGTTCGGGATGAGGAAGTAGCCGCCCGCGATGCGGAAGTCCAGACCCGCCGCGGTGCTCCAGCGCATCGCGTCCAGGCCCTCGAACCAGCCCAGGGGCGCGGCCACGACGACCGAGTTCTCCGGGATCTCGGCGCGCCAGGCGTCCGTGCTGAAGAAGGCGGGGATCGGGGAGCGCGGGGAGGCGGGCTGGGGCGTGGGGATGAGCGGTACGAGGGCGATGAGCAGGGCCACCGCCCACAGCCACCGGGCCGCCGGGGTCGTGTCCTCGAACTCGGGGCGAATGTCTGTTTTTACACCCACTGCGCCATCCGACTTTTCCGGCGCCGCGGAGGCGACGAGGACGCCGCGGCGGGTGGGGCGTTCGCCCGTCGCGGCCGAGCCGTCGTCGGGCTCGGGGGCGCCGCCGGTGCCGTGCGGGGCGTCGGCGGCGGTGTCCGCCGCGTCGTCGTGCGGGCCGTCGGCGTCGTGGACCCCGACCACCCCGGCCGCCGTGAGCGGGCCGCCGGCGGGCAGCGGGCCGCCGGCGGGCGTGCCGTCCGGCGCGGGTGATTCGTCGTGGGCGGCATCACCGTCGGCGTCGTGAGGCTTGACGGGCTCCCGGACGCCGACGATGAAGCGGTCGACCAGCATCGCGAGGATCACCCCCAGCAGCGGGGCGATCGCCAGGCCGAGCCGCGTCGGCACCACGGAGTCGAACAACGGCAGCTCGTGGACCCACTTCCAGGGCCCGTGCCAGGAGGTCTCCCGGCCGTTGTACTTGATCACCGTCCCCAGCGACAGCACCGCGAACACCAGCGCCGTGGCGAACAGCGCCCGGGCGGCCCGCTGCCGCCACAGTGCCACGGTCGCGGCGAGCGTCAGGCCCAGCAGCGGCAGGCCGAGGAAGGTGTTCTCCTCCGTCGCGCCGCCCATTTTCTCGATCACCCCGAGATCGTCCGGCGCGAGAATGGAACGGCGGCTGAATGCCTGGAACGAGCCCAGGTCGCTGGAGAAGCCGTGGACGAAATCGGGCAGGCCGCGATAGGCCTGCGGGCCGAAGAACTGGTGGTAGAGCGGCACGGCCAGCAGCACGCCGGCGGCCACGGCGCCGACCAGCACGGCCGGCAGCGCGGCCCGGATCGCCGGGAGGTAGTCGCGCGGGTGCAGGTACACCAGCAGGAACACCGCCATCGCGACCGCGGTGAGGAAGAGGACCTCCTCGTTGATGAAGCACTGGTAGAGCACCACGGCGCCCAGCACCAGGCCCCGGCGCAGCACCGGGCCGGGCTCGCGCAGGCGCAGCACGTTCCACACGATGAACGGGATCAGGAACTGCCCGGCGATGTTCGGGTGCCCGGTGCTCTGCGAGATCATCGAGGGGGCGAACCCGCAGAAGAGTCCGCCGACCCACGCGGCGGCGCGGGAGGTGACAACATGGCGGGAAAGAATGAAATACCAAGCGGCCGCGGTGCCGGCGAGAGCGATGGTGTCGATGAGCACGAACGTGACGCCTGCGCCGAACAGTAACGTGATCGGAGCTAAGGGTAATGCGAGTCCGAGAACGGAGGTGTTCGCCATCAGATTGACGCCCACCGGTGCATTCAACTGATCAGTGAAGAACGGATTGTCACCGTGCGTGAAGAACCGTGCCGCATGCGTCAGCACCCACTCGAAGAAGATCTGATCCTGGGTGTTGTCGGCGAACATCCGGCCCTGTGGATCGGCCCACAGATGCTGGAGCACCAGCACGGCGCACACGACATATGTGAGCAGCGCAACGGCCGCGGCCCGGACCTCGCGGGTCTTCTCCCCGAATTTCACGGTGACACCATAGTTGCCGCCCGAAGTGCGCCGCAGGGGCTGGCGGGGGACTATCAACGCCGATACACTACGCCAGTTCTGGCAGACATGATCAGTATTCACGTAGGGGTGCAGAGTGCCGAATCCGGACGCGGCAATCCTCGGAGACCAGGCCATCCAGTCGGAGGTGCTCGAAGGCCTGGCGATGGCGGTGAACCACCGCAAGTGGTTCGTGGCGTTCGCGACGCCATACCTCGGTGACCATCCGATCGAGGTCTCGGCCGGTCTCGGTGACTACGCCGCGGAGTGGCTCGAGCACACCGGGAAGATGACCCTGACCGAGGCGGAGCACAGCCGCATCGTCGCACTCAAGGAGCGCTTCGCCGACCACGCGGGCGTCAGCGTGCGCGAGCTGCTGCTGCCCAGTGACGTGAGCGCGGACCACAGCGCCGCGATCTCATACAACGTGCTCGAGCACATCGACGACGACATCGGCGGCCTGCGCACCATGCGCTCGCTGGTCCGCCCCGGCGGCTACGTGATCAACGTGGTCCCGGCGTTCCCGTTCGCCATGGGGCCGGCCGACATCGCCACCGGCCACGTGCGGCGCTACACCAAGAAGACGATGCGGGCGGCCATGCACGAGGCCGACCTCGAGATCGTCAAGCTGCACTACGCCAACTCGCTCGGCCTGATCGGGTACTACGTGTCGACGTGCCTGCTCAAGCAGATGCCCGGCCCCGGCCCGATGGTCAAGTTCTACGACACCACGGTCGCCCCGATGACCCGGTTCATGGAGCGCGCCTTCCGGCCGCCCTTCGGCCAGTCGGTCATCGCGATCGGCCGTCGCCCGCTGCAGGGCTGACCCGGCGCTTCACCGTCGCCCCAGGGCCCACGGGCCCTGGGGCGATTTGCGTCTGCCGGTACCGTCGGGCCCGTGCCCACCCGCCTCCGCCGCCTGGTGCTGCCGGCGTCCTGCGCCGGCGTCGGGGCGCTCGCGTGGTGGCTCGGCGCGGCCGAGGGCTACCCGATCGTCCGCTGGGCCGGGGTAGCAGTTGTGGCGCTGTCGGTCCTCGCCGCGGCGTACGCGCTCGCCGAGGACCGGCTGCCGGGCGCCCACGGGGCCGGGATCACCGCGGCCGACCGGCGACCGCTCGCCGCCACCCGCGCCGAGCTCGCGGCCCGGCTCGGCTGGGAGGTGCGCAACAGCGACCCCGGCCTGCTGGACTGGGCCCGCGACGGGCTGCTCACCGACGGCGCCGAACGCCGGGCCAACCACGTGCTGACCGGGGTGCTCCGGGGGTTGCGGTTCGCGGTGTTCGAGTACGTGCGCCGCCGCCCCGGCGACGACGGCCTCGTCGGCACCACGGTCTGGATGGTGCTCCTGCCCTCGGCGCTGCCCTCGTTCGAGCTCCGGCGCGCCCGGCCCGGTGCCGAGTGGTCCGTGCGAGCCGCCGATCCGGCGGTCGTACGGCCCGTGCTGACCGCCCCCGTTCTGGCCCGGCTGCGAGCGGGCGGCCTGCTGCACCTGCAGGCGGAGGGCCCGACGCTGATCACGCACCGGCCCGGGTTCGCCTCGGGCGGCGCCGCCCAGTCCATCGTGGTCCGCGAGACCGAGTCCCTCCTGGCCGCCGCCGAGGCGCTCCTGCCGCGGTGACAAGCGCCGCGAGCCCGTCACGACCCCGCGCGGGACGACGGCGTGACAAGCGCCGCGAGCCCGTCACGACCCCGCGCGGGAGGACGGCGCCCAGCCCAGGGCCGGGCCCAGCCGGGTCGCGATGTCGGTCAGGATCTGCACGTAGTCGGCGTGCTCGAAGGTGAACGGCAGCGCGAAGGCGACCTCGTCGATCTCGCGGAAGGCCGCGTGCGCGTAGAGGCGCTCGGCGATCTCCTGCGCCGGGCCGACCAGGTCCGGGGCGAACATCAGCCGCGCCGGACCCTGCGGCGTGGCCGTGCGCGGGGTGCGCTTGGCGGCGTACTCGGCGTACTTCTCCCGCTGTGCCGGCGTCGCGCTGTCGGTCGGGATGACGACGAGGCCCTGCGACACGCGCGCCGCGGCGCCGTCCGGGTGCGCCGCGCGGAACGCCCGCACGTGGGCGAGCTGGACGGCGGCGAAGTCCGGGGCGGGGTCCCCGGCATCCTCGGCCTTCACGACGCTGCTCGTGAGCAGGTTCATGCCGTGCTCGCCGGCCCACTGCGCCGAGCGGAGACTGCCGCCGCCGTACCACATCCGCGACCGCAGCCCCGGCGAGTGCGGCTCCACGCGCCGGGAGAAGACCTCGAATCCCTCGGTGCCCTCGAAGTCGCTGGCCGCCTCGCCGGCGACGAACGACAGGAGGCGCTCGACCCGCGCGTACGTGAAGTCCTCGGCGTCGGCGGTGTCCGGATACAGCGCCGCGCGGACCCGGTCGTAGTGCATCGGCGGCCCGACGCTGAGCCCCGGGTTGAGCCGCCCGCCGCTGAGCAGGTCGACGGTCGCCAGGTCCTCGGCCAGGCGCAGCGGGTTCTCCCAGCCCAGCGGCATCACCGCGGTGCCCAGCTCGATCCGGGCGGTGCGCTGCGACGCCGCCGCGATCACGGTCAGCGGCGAGCTGATCCCGTGCTGCAGGTGCCGGTGGCGCAGCCAGGCGCTGTCGAAGCCGAGCCGCTCGCCGAGCGCGATGACCTCGAGCGTGGACTCGTGCCCGGCCGCCGGATCGTCCGGGTCGAACAGGCCGATGGTGAGAAAACCCAGCTTGCGCAGGGGCTGATCGGGTGCGGGCATGCGCGTGCTCCTCGAGTGTTTCATGTGGACGGTGCCGGGGGTATGGATCGACCAGTCCGAACCCCCCAACCCCGGAGGCTGTCGTGTCGGCTCAGGCCGTGCTCTACCTCATCGCCATTGTCCTGCTCGTCGTCGCCGCGCTGCCCGTTCCCGTGCGGGGCGTGAACCTCGCCTGCCTGGCGGGCGCCTGCGCGCTGCTGGCCTTCGCCTGGCCGACGATCACGGCGTGAGCCGGGCGGCGCCCGGCCGCCCCGCCAGGCGGCCGCGGCGCCACCCGCGCCGGCGGGCGAACGCGTTCGGGGCATCGACCCACCCGCGCAGTACCACGTGCCGGTCCCCAGGTCGGAGCCGATCAGGCGATGTCATATGACCGACTTGCCGATCATGTCCCCGGCGAGCAACAGGTACAAAAGGCAGGTAGGCCGGTTGCTCTCGAATAGGGGTTTGTCGCCGATGGCTGGCATGGTGCCGTTCACGAACAACTACTCGGACCACTCGACCCGCGAGGGGTACCAGTTCGAGTTCAACTGCATGCGGTGCGGAAACGGGTACTCCTCCTCGTTCCAGCACTCCGTCACCGGCTTCGGCGGGCGTCTGCTGCGCATCGGCGGCGACCTGCTCGGCGGTGACATCGGCAACAAGGCCTCCCAGATCGGCTGGGATGCGCAGTGGATGCGCGACGGCGTGCGCGGCTCGACCCGCGACAAGGCCCTGGCCAAGGCCGCCGAGGAGATGCAGGTCCACTTCACTCAGTGCCACCGCTGCGGCCAGTGGGTGTGCCAGCAGGTCTGCTGGAACCACGAGCGCGGCTTGTGCACGAGCTGCGCCCCGCGCCTCGACCAGGAGATCGCCGGCATGCAGGCGGCCGCCCAGGTCAACCAGCTGCACGAGCAGATCAACCAGGTCAACTGGACCCAGGGCGTCAACTACCGCGACCAGGCCGTGGGCCGGTGCCCCTCGTGCATGAACGAGACCGGCGGCGGCAAGTTCTGCCAGCACTGCGGCACCCCGCTGGCGGCGGCCCCGGCTCAGCAGAAGAAGTTCTGCGGCAACTGCGGCACGCCGGCGAGCCCGGGCGCGATGTTCTGCGCCGAATGCGGCCAATCGACGGCCTGACGTGCACTATCGCCTCATCGCCGACGGCGGTGCCCTGCTCGACGAGGGCGGCGGCACCGCCGAGATGGCCGGCGGCGCGCTGGTCGTGACCCCCGAGCAGGGTGCCGTCCTGCGGGTCGCACCCGGGGACGTGGCCGAGATCCAGGAGCCGCAGCCGTACGTCGTGCTGCTCGTCCTCGCCGACGGCGCCCGGCTCGAGCTGAGCCGCCTCGGCGTGATGCGCACCCAGCTGCTCGCGGAGCTGTCCGAGGCGCGGGTCGCCGACACCGAGCAGGTGCTGCTCCTCGACGGCGTCGGCTCGGCCGAGGCGTTCCCCGGGTGGGCCGACGGCTCCCCGGCCGAGCTGCGGCTCTACGACGACGCGCTCGTGATCGTCCCCGACGCCGGGCTCGCCGAGAAGCTTCCGTACGCGTTCATCAAGGGCGTGACGACCGACAGCAGCGGGTACACCATCGGCATCGACGTCCCGGGGCGCCCCCCGATCGCCGTCGGCCGGCTCGCCCGCCGCACCAGCGAGTTCCTCGACCTGCTGCGCGCCCGCACCGCCGCCGCGTCCGGGCGCACCAGCCACTTCCTCGCCGCCCTGCTGCCCGGCCTCGGCCCGGTCGCGCTGCGCTCGGTCGCGGCGCTGCTGCGCGACGGGCTCGCCGCCCCGCGCGAGGGCCTCGAGGCGGTCGAGGCCGGCGTGTTCCCCGCCCTGATCAACGCGGCCACCCGGCCCGAGCGGGTCGCGGGCGCCCAGCACCTGCTCGGCCTGGGGCGGGTGTGGCTGGGGTTCAAGCAGACGGTGTCCGTGCAGCGGGAGGGCTCCGGCGCCGGCCCGTGGCGCGACTCCGCCCGGCCGCCGGTCCTCGACCACGACGGGCGGGCGGGCTACTTCGGCTCCGGCCTGCCGGGGATGCTCGCCGCGGGCCTAGTATCGGGCGCGGGATCGGGCTTCGACGGCCCGTTCGACGCCTACGGCCCCGGGCTCGCCTACGGCATGCTCGGCACCATGGGCGGCTTCCAGAGCGGCAACTCCGCCGGCCCCCACCTGCCCCGGTCGGTCTTCCCGCACGAGTCCGTCACCCCGGCGCACACCGACCACGCGGCGCTCACGGACGCGGCCGACCCCGCGGTGCTCGCGTTCCTGCTGGTCCTGACCCCGTCCGGGCACCTGGTCCACGAGGTGCTCAACGCGGCCGACCACGCCACCTACGTGTTCACCTGCCGCGACGCCGACCAGGCGGCCCAGCTCAACCGGGCCCTGGACCTGCTCGGCTTCCGCGTCGAGGGGATCTACGCCGACGCGACCTCGGCCGCCTCGCAGTATCGCAAGACCGCCCAGCGCCTGCCGGCCCTGCGGGTCCTGCGGGAGCGCTTCGCCGGCCGCGTGATCCACACCGACGGCTGGACCGAACAGCTGAAACTGGCGATTTCACGGATCCCGGGCCCCGCCTGACCTGGACACACTGACGCGCATCGAAGTATCCCCTCGTCAACCGGGAGACAACGGTGCGAAACACCTCCGCCATCCGGCTCGCGCTGCGCGTCGGGCTGCTCCTCACCCTCATGGGCTCGGCCGTCGCCGCGGTCGCGTCCCCGGCCCTCGCGGACGAGATCGGCCAGGCGCCGACCGCGTCCAACATCACCGGCAACGGTAGCTTCGCCACCACCTCGGCGAGCATCCCCAGCACGGTCAGCGGCTTCGGCGGCGGCCGCGTGTACTACCCGACCGCCGCCGGGCAGTACCCGGTGATCGCCATCTCGCCCGGGTTCACCGCCACCTGGTCCAGCCTCGCCTGGATCGGCCCCCGCCTGTCCTCGTGGGGCTTCGTGGTGGTCGGCATCGAGACCAACTCGATCTACGACCAGCCGGCCAGCCGCGGCAGCCAGCTCCTCGCCGCGCTCAACTGGGCGGTCGGCTCGTCGCCGACCGCGGTGCGCTCCCACGTCGACGGCAGCCGCCGCGGCGTGGCCGGGCACTCCATGGGCGGCGGCGGCACCCTCGAGGCGCTCGCCGCCGACACGACGGGCCTGGTCAAGGCCGGCGTTCCGCTCGCGCCCTGGAACACCGACAAGACCTGGAGCACGGTGAGCGAGCCGGTGCTCATCGTCGGCGGCCAGTCGGACACGGTCGCCCCGCCGTCGAGCCACGCCATCCCGTTCTACAACACCCTGGCCGGTCCCAAGACGTACGTCGAGCTGACGGGCGCCAGCCACTTCTTCCCGCAGACCACCAACCCGACCGTGTCGCGGGCGATGGTCTCCTGGTTCAAGCGGTGGGTCAGCCAGGACTCGCGCTTCACCCCGTTCACCTGCGGGTTCACGGGCACGGCGGTGTCGAGCTTCCGCAGCAACGCCTGTTAAGGCACGTGCAGCGGATGGTCCCGCGCCTCGCGCACCTCGCCGATGCGCGGGAACATCCGCCGCAGTCGCGGCAGCCGCCGGGCCACCTCGCGGGGATCGTCGAAGTCCCACGACGGCCCGGCCGGTGCCGCTCCCGCGGGCGGCGCCGACCGCGGCCACTCGGCCTCGTCCCAGTCGCGGGTCTCCCGCCCTGCGAGGCGCCGGATCTCGGGCACCTCGGCCAGCGTGTCCGGCTCGGCGAGGACCCGCGCGGCGGTGGCCGGGTCCAGGGTGCTCACGAGCCAGTGCCGGAAGGCCCGGAAGTCCTCGCCCGAGCAGCGTCCGTCCATGATCTGGTAGGCCGCGCCCCAGAGGTCGGCCGTGGCGTCGTCCACGGGCGCGGAGCCTAGGGCGCGCGGGTGTCCGGGACCTCGACGGTGGTCGTGATCCGGGCCAACGACGGGTGGCGCGGCGTCGAGGCGAACCCGAAGCGCACCGGCGGCTCCACGTCGGTCAGCGGCCCGAGATCGCGCCCGTCCCACGTGGCGGTGGCGGCGGCGACGGGGTGGAGGTCCCGCACGCCGTACCATTCCCGCCGCCCGTTGCCCGCGCTGCCATATGTGCGCACGCCCCGCAGTGCCGGGCGCGCCGGCAGGTCCACGAGGCGCACCCAGCGCGGGCGTCGCGCCAGTCTCGCCGGTACCGCGCGCAGCAGCCATCCCAGCCCGCCGCGACGGCCCACGGTGAAGTCCAGCCGCAGCGGCCCCGCCCCGACGTGCCAGGCCCGCCCGGCGCTCACCTGCATGGCCTCGACCCGCACCTCGTCGAAGGCGTAGGTGGCGGCCACGAACGCGGCCAGCTCCGCGGTCTGGGCCAGCAGCACCCGGTGGCCGCCGGGGTGCTCCACCATCACGTCGCTGACCGGCCCGAACGGCGAGCGCGGCCAGTGCCCGAGCACGAGCCGCGTCCCGCTGCCGGTCCCGATCCCGGCGATCCACCCGTCGAAGCGCATGCGCACGCGATCCTCATACCCCGCGGGCACCGTGGATCTCTAGAGCTCCGCGAGGGCCGCGCGGATCCGCTCCGCGGCGTCGTCCAGCGCCGCCGGGTCCGGGTTCTGGTCGGCCCGGGCGAAGTCGAAGTCGTCCATGCCCCACGTCGGGAAGACGTGGATGTGCAGGTGGGGCACCTCGAACCCGGCCACGACGAGCCCGGCGCGCGGGGCGTCCCAGGCGCGCTGGACGGCCCGGCCGATGGTCTGCGCGACCGCGGCGCACTTCGCGAACAGGTCCGGGTCGGCGGAGGTCCACTGGTCGACCTCCCGGCGCGGGACGACCAGCGTGTGGCCGGGCCGCAGCGGCGCGATGCTGAGGAACGCGGCGACGTCGTCGTCCTGCCACACGAATCGGCCGGGAAACTCACCGGCGAGGATCTTCGAGAAGACGCTGCTCATGAACCCCCACCCTACTGGCCGCGCGCGGGCGGGGCGCCCTCGTCACCGGCGGCGGGCCAGTTCCACCGTCAGGACCCGGCGCAGGGCCGCGACGACCTCCGCGGGCGGGAAGCGGGTCAGGGCCCGCGTCTCGGCCCGGCGCAGCGCCGTGCCCAGGGTGGCCGGCTCGGCCCCGCGGGCCACGGCGATCAGCCAGGCCTCCAGCAGGGTCGGGTCGGCCGGGAGCTCCGGGTCGGCCGGCGGTGGCGGGGCGGGCGCCGGCTCCGTCGGCAGGGGCGCGCCGGCCGAGGCGTACCGGGCCGGGGGCACGCCCACGCGGTACGGGTGCACGCACGTCGGGGTGCCCGTGGCCGCGTGCACCCGGAAGCCGAGCGCCGCGTCGTAGGGGATGCCCGGGCCGGGGCGCTCGGCCACGTCGAAGGAGCCGAGCGGCAGCGACTGGCCGGGGCAGGCCACGCAGGTCGCGTCCCGCAGCTCGTCCTCGCTCGGCAGGGGCATCGGGCCCAGGGTACCGTCCGCGCCATGAGTATCGGACGGGCCCGGCAGGGCGTGGTGTACCGGCAGGGCTCGCTCGGGCGGCGGCCCGCGGTGCCGACCGACGCCGCCGAGCTGGAGCGGGCGGCGCGGCGGCGGATGTCCCGGCGGGCCTGGGCCTACGTGGCCGGGGGCGCCGGCGAGGGCGCGACGATGCGGCACAACCGGGCCGCGTTCGAGCGCTGGCGGGTCCAGCCGCGGATGCTGCACGGCGTCACCGAGCGCGACCTGCGCACCGAGGTCTGCGGCACGCCCCTGGCCGCGCCGCTGCTGCTCGCGCCCGTCGGGGCGGGGGCGCTGGTGCGGCGCGACTCCGACGTGCTCATCGCGCGCGGGGCAGCGGCGGCCGGGGTCCCGTACGTCTTCTCCAACCAGGGCTGCAGCCCGATGGAGCGCACCGCGGAGGCGATGGGTGAGACGCCGTTCTGGTACCAGCTCTACTGGTCCACCGACGAGCGGCTCGTCGACTCCCTGATCGGGCGGGCCGAGGCGTGCGGGGCCCGGGCGCTCGTCGTCACCCTCGACACCACCATGCTCGGCTGGCGGCCGCAGGACCTCAACCTCGGCTCGCTGCCGTTCGCGCGGGGGCAGGGCATCGCGCAGTACACCTCGGATCCCCGGTTCATGGAGATCGTCCGGGAGCGGGGCCGGGCTCCGGCGGCCAAGGCTCAGGTCACCCTCGGCGCGCTGCGCACGCTGCTGTCGATCGCCCGCGAGCACCCCGGCAGCACGTGGGCCAACCTGCGGGCCCGGGAGCCGCGCGCGGCCGTCGAGACGTTCCTCGACATCTACTCCAACCCGGGGCTGAGCTGGGACCACCTGGCGACGCTGCGCGGCCGGACCCGGCTGCCGATCCTGCTCAAGGGCATCCTGGACCCCGCCGACGCCCGGCGCGCCCTGGACGCCGGCGTCGACGGGATCATCGTGTCCAACCACGGCGGCCGCCAGGTCGACCACGCCGTGGCCGCCCTCGACGCCCTGGTCGCGATCCGCTCCGCCGTCGGCGCCGGGCCCACGCTGCTCTTCGACAGCGGCATCCGTACCGGCGCGGACGTGTTCCTCGCCCTGGCCCTCGGCGCCGACGCGTGCCTGCTCGGCCGCCCGCACCTGTACGGCCTCGCGCTCGCCGGCGCCGACGGCGTCCGCCAGGTGATCGAGAACGTGCTCGCGGAGCTGGACCTGACGATGGCCCTCGCCGGCGTGGCGAACCTCGCGGGGCTGACCCCGGACGTGCTGCGACCCGCGCCCTGAGGGCAGGATCGACGCATGAGAGTCACGGGGGTACCACTGCTGGCGCTGCTGCTGCTCGCCGGCTGCGCACAACCTGGCCTGGAGCCGCAGAACACCCTGCCGACCACGACCTCGGCCCGCCCGAGCGTCACCCCGTCCGCCGAGTCCACGGCCTGCCCCGACGGCGGGCTGCGACTCTCGGCCGACCGCGGCGACGCGGCCATGGGCTACCGCGAGATGGGCCTGCACCTGCTGAACTGTGGCGACCGCCCGGTGACCGTCAGCGGCCGGCCGGAGGTCGTCGTGCTCGGCAAGGACCGCGACCCGCAGGACATCGCGATCGTGCCCGGCCGGAGCCACAGCGAGTCGGCGCACCCGGTCGCCCTGGCCCCCGGCCAGAGCACGGTGGCGGTGCTGGCGTGGCGCAACACGTACGACGACATCAGCAAGCCGCCGGTGAGCGGCGTCTATCTCGCCGTGACGCCCACGCCCGGCGCCGCGCGGCAGATCGTGCAGCCGCCCGTCCCGCTGGATCTCGGCTCGACGGGGAAGCTGGAGGTCAGCGTGTGGCTCTAGCATGCGGCCCGGCGCGCCCGCGGAAGGTGTGCGGACGCGCCGGGCCGGGGTGACCAGGGCTGGGGTGGCTAGGGCTGGGCGACCAGCCGGAAGGACTGGGCCGGGCCGCCGGTGCACGACCACTGCTGCAACTGCGCCCCGTCAGCCGTCGACACGTCCTTCACGTCCAGGCACTTGCCGCTGTTGCGGGCGATGAACCGGAAGGACCCGTCGGCGTTCGCGACCGCCTGCCACTGCTGGTTCGTGGCGCCGCCGTAGGCCCACAGGTGCACCTGCGCCCCGTCGCCGGTCGCGCCGGTGCCGCCGTTGACGTCCCACGACAGGCCGGTCGCGTAGCGGTTCACGACGTTGTAGTAGCCGCCGCCGACCGAGCGGAACTGCCACTGCTGGTTCGTCGCCGCCGGGCTGCTGCACGACCACTGCTGCAGCGCGGTGCCGTTGGCGGTGCCCCAGCCGGTGTCGTCGAGGCACTTGGCGCTGTTGGCGTTGATCACCTGGTACCAGGCGCTGGTGCTGGGCTGGCCGCCCCCGCCGCCGCCCGTGGTGGGCGGGTTCGACGTCGGGGTGACGGTGCCGCCCGGCCACGTGAAGGTGGCCATGGCGCCGGCCGGGAGGTTCGTGCCGAACGAGGAGCCGCCGTAGGAGACCTGGAAGTTCTGCGCCCCGCCGGAGTTGACCGCCACGAGCACGATCGAGCCGTCCGGGTTGCGGAAGGCGACGTTCTCGATGCCGCCCTGGCCCTGGTTCGTCGAGTCGATGCGGACCGCGCCCGGCTTGACGAACTTCGCGAGGTGCCCGAGCACGTAGTACTCGGCGTTGTACGTGATGGTGCCGCCGTTGACGGTCACCACGCCCATGCAGTTGGTGCAGGAGCCGATCACCGGGCCGTGGTTGGTGTCCAGGGCCATGTTCCACGTCGTGACCGTCCTGGCCCAGTTGCGGGTCGCGCCGATCGCGAGGTTGCGGCCCTGCCACAGCAGCGAGTCCGCGAACGTGTTGCCCGACTCGGTGCCGGAGCACTCGGTGAAGAAGATGTCCTTGGCCGGGTACGCGTTGTGCACGGTCGTCTGCCCGCTCGGGGTGCCGCCGTAGCAGTGCCACGCGGTGCCGGCCACGTTGTTGCCGGCGCTGGCGAGCACCTGCTGCGGGAACGACGTGTTGTCCCAGTTGTGGTCCCAGGCCAGGATCTTCGTGCCCGTCCCGGCCGAGGCCAGCTTCGGGGCGAGCGAGTTGATGATGCGGGCCTGCTGGTCGGACTGCATGAGCATGCCGGGGTAGCCGGGCGGGGAGAACTGCGGCTCGTTCTGGATCGACAGGTACTGGATCGGCACCCCGGCCGCCTGGTACGCCTGGATCGACTTGACCAGGTAGTCGCCGAACGCGCCCTCGTAGCCGGTCGACAGCGAGCCGCCGACCATGTTGCCGTTGGTCTTCATCCAGCCCGGCGCGCTCCACGGCACGCCCATGACCTGCACCTGCGGGTTGATCGACTTGGCCTGGGTGAGCAGGGGCAGGATGTAGGCCTGGTCGTGCGAGACGGAGAAGCGCGACAGGCTCGGGTCGGCCGCCCCGTCGTCGTAGCTGTAGAAGCTGCGCGAGAAGTCGGAGGCGCCGAACGGCTGCCGCAGCCAGTTCAGCCCGATGCCGGAGGACGGGCTGAACAGGTTGTTCATGACGGTGTTGCGGGCCGGGGAGTTGGAGATGAGGTAGGCGCTGGCGTCGGTCAGCGAGGCGCCGAAGCCGACCATCGACTGGTAGGTGGTGTTCGGGTTCACCGTGATGACGGCGCCGCTGCCCGCGGTACCGAATGGGATGGCGCTCTTCTGGGACAGCAGGTTGGCACGGTCCGGGGTCGTCAGCCACACGCTCGCCGAGGTGGCGGCGAGCGCGGGGGCGGGTTGGGCGACGACGTAGGCCACGCCGGCGACGAGCACGGTGGCGGCCGTGCTCATCGCCAGCAGACGCAGGCGCATGGCGGTGCTCCTTCGTTGTGGTGGGGCGGAACTAGGCGTACAGGCGGATGTCGGCGAGGCTCCACCAGTTCCCGGCCGCGGCGGTCGAGGCGATCCGCAGGTACCGGGCCGTGGTGGGGCGAACGTCCACATTGGTCAGCTGGCCGGCCCCGGCGCCCTGGGCGAGGGTCGTCCAGTGGGTGCCGTCGGCGCTGGTGGACAGCTGCCAGCCGCGGGCGTAGTCGCCGACGCTCGCGCCGCTGTCGATCGCGACCCGGCGGAAGGTGCGCGCCGAGCCGAGGTCGACCTGGAGGTACTGCCCCGGCTCCTGCGCCGCGCCGCTGGACCAGCGGGTCGTGGCATCCTCGTCGACGGCGAGGGCGGCGTCGGGGCTCGCGGGCGACGACGACGCCGTCGCGCCCGCGATGGACAGCAGCTTCAGCCCGTCCTCGAGCACCTTGCTCTTCGGCCAGGTGAACGTGGCGAGCGAGCCGCCGGGCAGGGTGTAGTCGAACGAGTGGCCGCCGACCGCGACCGTGAACGTCCGCGGCGCGTCGTTCTCGTTGTGGGCCACCAGGACCGTGGACCCGTCCGGGTTGCGGAAGGCCACGTCGGTGACCTCGCCGTTCCAGGCGGGGTTGCCGAAGCTGGTGCTGGCGATGCGGACCGCGCCGGGCTTCACGAACTTGGACAGGTGCCCGATCGTGTAGTACTCGGCGTCGGTGGTCCAAGAGCCGTCGGGCTGGACCGTGATGAGGCCGGTGCAGGTGCCGCAGCCGCCGAGGTGCGGGCCGCCGGTCGAGTCCAGGGCGAGGTTCCAGGTGACCGCGGACTTGGCCCAGTTGCGGGTGACGCCGACGGTGATGGTGCGCGCGTGCCACTTCAGGGTGTCGGTGAAGTACTGCGCCGGGGTGTCGTTCGCGCCGTGCGAGCCGGAGCACTCGGTGAACCAGATGCCCTTGCCCGGGTCCGCGTTGTGCAGGGCGGTCATCGCGCTCGGGTCGCCGTAGTAGCAGTGGTACGCCGTGCCCGCGATCCAGCGGCTCGCCGGGTTCCGCAGCAGCCTGTACGGGTAGTCGGCCTCCGGGTCCTGCCCGGGCGGGGTGTTGGCGATGTCGTTCGGGTGCGTCTGCCAGTTGTGGTCGTAGCCGAGGATCTTCGTGCGCGGGCTCACCAGGCGCAGCAGCGGCCCGAGGATCTCGATGACCTTCCCGGCCTGGGTTGTGTTGAGCCCCATCACCGGGCCGCCGCCCGCGTCGCGGTTCTGCGGCTCGTTCTGGATCGTCAGGTAGTCGACGGGCACCCCGGCCGCGGAGTAGGCGAGGACGAACCTGGTCAGGTAGAAGGCGTAGCTGGCGTACACCTTCGGGTCGTCCTTGAGCTCCCCGCTGGCGAGGGAGTCACTGGTCTTCATCCAGGCCGGCGGGCTCCACGGCGTCGCCATGATCTTCAGCTGCGGGTTGAGCCGCTTGGCCTCCCGCAGCAGGGGCAGGATCTGCGCCTGGTCGTGCGCGATGCTGAAGCGGGTGAGCAGATAGTCCGTCTGTCCCGGCGGCATGTCGTCGTACGTGTAGTGCTCGGGCTGCGCCGTGAAGTCCGACGCCCCGATCGGCTGCCGCAGGAAGCTCACGCCGACCCCCTTGGCCGGGTCGAAGAGCGCCCGCATCGCCTCGGCCCGCTTGGCGGGCGAGAGCCGGTAGAGCACGGCCGCCGACGAGTCCGTGATCGAGGCGCCGAAGCCGTCCATGCTCTGGTAGGCGCGGCTCGGGTCGACGGTGATCGTCGTGCGGCTGCTCGCGTTCGTGGTGAACGCGACGGCGGCCCGCTCGTGCATCAGCTCGGCCCGGTCGATCGTGGTGACCCAGACGCGGGCCGAGGGCGCGGCGCTCGCCTCGGCCGCGGTGGCCCCGGTGAGACCGGCCGCGACCGCCGCGCCGGCCGCGACGAGACATAACACCCTGCGCTGCATACGCATCTCCCACGCTTGTAACAGATGAAACAAGAATGTAACGTGATGCGTGAAGCACAGCATCGGCTACGACTGATGTCAAGAAATTGCCGGGCGCTCGTGCGGGGGCCGCTGCTACGGTCATCGCCAGTGCGAGCCGGGGGCCCGGTGCGCAGGTATCGGATACTTCCTTAATCCAGGTGTCGCGGGTTCGAGTCCCGCCCGCCGTGAACGCGGCGGTAGCTCAGGTGGCAGAGCATTGGGCAACCACCGGTGCCGCTCGGATCTCGGGCCCCCTTTACGGTGTCGGCATGACCGTCGATCCGCTGGACGCGTGGGCCGCCGAGACCGGGCGGCTCGCCGAGGCGCTTGCGGGACGTGCCCGAGGCGGACTGGGCGCGGCCGAGCCCCTGCCCGCCGTGGAACGCCGCGGAACTGCTCGGGCACGTCGTGGCCGGCGTCGCGCGGGTGCCGGGCATGCTCGACGCCCCCGCGCCCGGGCGGGCCGAGATCGACGCCGCCGGGTACTTCCGGGCGGACGAGCGGTTCTCCGGCGGTACCGATGCCGAACGGATCGACTCGGGCCGGCGGGCCGCGGCCGAGGCGGGCGGCCCCGAGCTGGTGCGCCGGCTCGCCGCCGCGCGCGAGGACGCGGTCGGGCGCTGCCGCCGCGAGCCGGCCGGGCGGGTCGTGCGCACCCGGCACGGCGACGCGATGCTGCTCACGGACTTCCTGGTCACACGCGTGCTGGAGGCCGGCATCCACGGGCTGGACCTCGCCGGCGCGCTCGGCCGGGAGCCGTGGCTGACCGCGCCCGCGGCGCAGTTGCTCGTCGGGCTGTACGGCGGCGCGGAGCTCGGCTGGGCGCCGCTCGCGCTGCTGCGGGTCGCGACCGGGCGGGCCGAGCCGACCCCGCAGCAGGCCGCCGACCTCGAGCGGCACGGGGTGCGCCGGCTCACGCTCGGGCGGTAGGCATACTTCGAGGGTGGTGTTGTCGCGTCGCTGGTCGGTGTTTCTCGTGCTCGTCGGGGTCTGGACCTGGGTCATCTGGCCCCGGTTCCTCGTCGCCATCTGGCAGGACGACCGGGCCTGGGACACCGCCGGGCACCCCACGGCGTTCTTCACCGTGCACGCGGTGCTCATCGCCGTGTCCCTGATCATCGGCACGGCCGTCGGCGTGCTGGGCGTCCGCGGCTGGCGGGCGAGCCGCAGGTCGTAGGCGGACCCGCGGAACCTTTCGCGACCCCGCGCAGTAGAGGAGGGGCGAAGGGTCACGACGGGGAGGGGCGGCCGGCACATGCGAAGAGCCATCGAAGCGGACCGGGACCAGCAGTTCCAGGCGTTCATGGACCGTGCGACACAGCGGCTGTACCGCGTCGCCTGCCTGCTCACCGGGGACGCCGGCGAGGCCGAGGAGCTGACCCAGCACACCCTCGTGCGCACCTACGCGGCCTGGGAACGGCTCGACGGCGGGGACCCGTACGCGTACGCCCGCCGCATTCTGGTCAACCTCCACAGTGACTGGTGGCGGCGACGGCGACGGCGGGAACGGCCGATGCCACAGGTCCCCGAGCGCGTCGCGGCCGGACCGGACCCGGCCGACGCGGCGCTGGACCGGGCCAGCCTCACCCGGGCGCTCGCGCATCTGTCCCGCCGGGAGCGGGCGGTGATCGTGTGCCGCTACTACCTCGACCTCACCGAGCAGCAGACGGCCGCCGAGCTCGGCGTGGCCGTCGGCACCGTCAAGAGCGCCTGCTCCCGGGCGCTGCGCAAGCTGCGCGTCGACCCCGAGCTGCGGCCGATCGCGCACCACCAGGAGGCGCAGTGATGTTCACGACCGAAGACCTGCGCCGCGCCCTGGCCGAGGCGGCGGCCCCCCGCACCACCGGCCTGACCTTCGCCGACGTCAAGAAAGCCACGGTCCGGCGGCGGTACCGCACGTTCCTGGCCGGCATCGCCGTCGCCCTCGCGCCCGTGCTCGCCGCCGGCGGGGCGGTCGCGCTCGCCCCGGCCGCGACCGGCCCGTCGCCCGACGCCAAGAGCACCGTCAGCCCGCGTGTGCTCACCTCGGCCCGCTACTCCGCCTTCCCCGCCGACCCGTCGTTCCCCGTGCGCACCAACACCCTGGTCGCGACCGGCCTGGCGTTCGGCGACCACGAGGAGCTCGTGCTCTGGTACGACGACCCGATCAACGGCGTGCGCGGCGGCCTCTACGACGAGCGGACCGCCCGGCTGCGGACCCTGGCCTGGGCCGGGATCCGCGGCGAGGGCTTCGGCACCATCGGCGAGCTCGACGACCGCAACGGCGGCATCCTCGACTACGGCGTCGTCGGCGGCGACGACACCAGGGTCACGGTCAAGGCGGGCGGCCGGACCGCCGAGGCGACCACCGCGCCGGTCCCGGGCGTGCCGGGGCACACCATGTTCTGGATCCGCCGCGGCGGCGTCCTGGCCGGCACGACCGCCGAGCCGAACCCGGCGACGCCCGACGCCGTGTTCACCGCCTACTCCAGCGGCGGCAGGAAGCTGGCCGAGTCCAACTCGTCCGGCATCCAGCGCGCCGACACCATCGTGAACCGCGACGACGTCTCGAGGCGGATCGGCGACCCCATCGACACCGGCGTCATGATGGCCGACGGCAGCCAGCTCCAGCTCTGGTTCGACGGCGACGACCACACCGCCCTGCTGCGGGCCAGCACCGCCCCCGACCGGATCCTCACGACGCTGAGCCGGCCGCCGAGCGACCCCGGGGGCTTCTACCACGCGGTGTTCACCGTGGACGGCGCGGCCGGCGGGCGGAAGGTGAAGGTGTGCATCTACATCGGCGACGGGGTGCGGGTGCAGATGGGCGGCGAAGGCGTCGAGCAGCGCGGCTCCCGGGCGTGGAGCGCCTACCCGCGGCTGAAGGTCGCGTGGGCCAAGACCACCGACGCCGCGGTGTCGGCCGTGGCCTTCGACGCCGCCGACACCATGGTCGCGGCGACCGACTTCCGGTGAGCCGGAAATCGGGGGGCGGGTCCGCGACCGGCGACGGTACATTGATCCGGCCGGTCGCGGGACTGTCGTGCGACTTCCGGAACCCGCCTCTGAAGCGATGCTTCGCAGTTCGCGCGCCGAACTCCCCGACCGGCCCCGATCCGCCGTGCCGCGAAGGGAAGGCCGTGGAGCTGTCGGAGCTGACCGCGTGCGAGGACGTCGTCATGTTCGTCAACGCCGCCGTCGCCGCGACCGGGCAGCGCGAGTTCCACGCCGAGGCCGCCGAGCAGCGGCTGTCGCTGGAGTTCCTGCACGACTACGTGCGCACGAACTACCGCGAGATCTACGCCGCGACCCTCGCGCTCGACATCAACGACCACAACGCCGCGGCCATCGTGCTCGGGCTGCTGCGCAGCGCCGGGGAGGTGCCGCTGCCGCAGCGCCGGCGCGAGGGTGCGCTCATCGCCGCCCGGCTCGCCCGGCTGCCCCCGCAGCGGGTGTACCGCCTGCTGCGCACCCTGCGCGCGGAGGGCATCAACAACCGGCGGACCCGCGCCATCGTGCGCGACTGGGTCGCGGGGCGGCCCGATCTCGCGTTCGACGCGGTGAAGTACCGCCGCGGCCTCACGACCGCGGCCGGCCACGCGCACCTGCGCCTGCCCGCCGAGGTCGGCACCGCGCTGTTCGACTGGCGCCGGCCCGCCCGCTACGAGACTCCGATCCTGGAGACCTGGCGGCGCGCGCACTACGACAAGCAGGCGCTGTTCGACCTGCCCTACACCGTCGCCGAGGGCCTGGCCTCGACCCGCCGCCGCGACCTCGACCGCGCCGAGTTCCTGCGCGCGATCGCCCCGCGGCTCACCGAGCTCGAACGCCTGCGGCTGCAGCGCTCCGGCGCGGCGGTCGACGGCGTCGGCGGGCAGGACCTGGGCCGGGTGCCGCTGACCCGGCTGGCGCTCTACGCGCTGTCGCTGCCGCGCCCCGGGCGGGCGCGCCGGCGCGAGGAGCTCACGGACGCGCTGCGCGCCGCGGCCCGCCGGGCGGCCGGGCGCCGCGCGGGCACCTGGGGCGACGTGGTCGGGCTGCTCGACGACAGCTACTCGGCGTCGGGCTCCGCGGTGAAGCGCCGCCGGCCGCTCGCCGTCGCGCTCGCCACGCACTATCTGCTGGAGGCGCTGGCCTCGCGGTACCGAACCATCTGGCTCAACCACGAGGGCGATCCCCTGCTCGTGCACCCGATCGGCGCCACGCCGCTGGGGCGGCGGCTCGTCGACGCGCTCGAGCTGCGGCCCGAGCGGCTCGTCGTCGTCTCCGACGGCTGGGACAACGCCCCGCCCGGGCAGGCCGCCGAGGTGCTGCGGATCTGGCGGCAGCGGCTCGACCCGGCCGCGCGCACGTCGATCGTGCACCTCAACCCGGTGTTCGACGGCGACGCCTTCGACGTGCGCCGGCTCGCGCCGTCCGTGCCCAGCGTCGGCGTGCGCGCCGCCGAGGACGCGGCCGCGCTCGTGGAGCTGGCCCGCTTCGCCACCGGCACGGCGACCTTCGCCGAGCTGCGAGTGTTCCTCGACGACCGCGTGGAAGGGTTCCTGGCGTGATCACCGGCCTGCGCGCGGGCCCCGCGCAGACGTGGGGCGCGATCCGGCTCGTGCCGCTGCTGCGCGACGAGCCGATCACCGACCTGCGCCTGCACGCGCGCCTGCACGACGACGAGCTGTCCATTGTGGAGCTCGGCCCGCGCTCGGCGTACATCTCCTACGTCCCGCACGCGTTCGTCGCCGAGTGGACGAACGACGGCGGCCCGGCCGCCGCCTACGGCACCCAGCTGTTCGACCCCCGCGAGGCCGGCCTGCCGCGCGTCGCCGGCCTGCGCTTCCGCCGCCGCATGACCCGCCGAGAGGACCGCAACCGCCTGCGCTTCCTGCCGCTGCACCTGGCCCTGGAGGGCTTCCTCGACCTGCAGTTCGGCGGCCCGCCGATCGCCTGGCAGGAGTGGACCCGCGAGGCGGTCACCCGCGGCCTGTCCCCGCGGGTCGAGGAGTCCTACCGCGGCGCGGCCGTGCGCGGACTCGACGACGCCCTGCGCGTGTTCGAGATCCACCCGGACCAGTGCGGGGTCGTGCTGTACGCGGCCGACGCCCTCGTGAGCGTCTTCGTGGTCCCGCACCCCGGCGACTACCGCGCCCTGCACCCGAGCCTGCTGCGCGACTGCTACGGCGAACTGCTGTACCACTACACCCAGCTCTACCCGGCCGTGCCCGGCTTCGCCCAGCCGCTGGACGCCGCCCGCGTGCACACCGTGGCGGACCTGCGCGCCGAGCTCGCCCGCGCCGACGCCTCCTGGGCCGCGTTCCACAACGAGGTGATGTTCACGGCCGAGGCGATGACGAGCACGCCGGTGTACCGCCTGGGCCGCTTCACGCTGTCGCGCTTCCTGCCGCCGTTCCAGCTCGACACCGACAACCACATCGGCGAGACGATCACGACTGCCGACGGCACCGTGGCCTATCTGAAGACGTTCCGCCTCTCGGCCGCCCAGGCGCGGCGCGGGCATCTGCTGTCGCGTCTGGCGGCGCACGACTGGTCGCTGGAGCGCACGGCGGAGGCGCTGAACACCGACCGGGCCGGGTTGGCGCTGCGCCTGGATCGGGCGGGGTTCGGGTACCTGCTGCGGCCGGGGATTTTGGACGCGGCCCGGGCCGCGGCTCGCTCCTGAACTGCCGCTTGCTCCTTCTTGGCCTTGAGCGAACCCGCGCTTGGCCTTGAGCGAACCCGCGCGCCGCTCCTCCCAACGCCGTCATCGATGTCGATTGGCTCCGTCTGCGCGCCGTCGCGGAGAACTAGCCCGATATGTCGGGCGCTCCGCGCCGCGACATATCGGATTTTTCGCCTGTCAGGGTATATGTCGTATTCTGGGTCGGCAGTACGGGCATGGCGCCGGTCGCGGGCCGTGGATGCGGCCGGCGCCATACCGCCGCGTCGTGCCGTCCCCCGCGGCCACCGGGGGAGGTCACCTGGCTGCCGGTGAGCTTGTGCGATCGCGTGCTTCGCTTCCGGTACCACCAGTCTCGGCAGGCCGCTCCCGGCACGCCGCCGATTTCCCCCGACGCCACCCGATCGATGTGGTGTTTGGTGCACCCGGCCGAGGGGCATCAATGAGTCGACCGGAAAAACGAGAGTCTTCGAGGAGGAGCAGTGACTGTCACCGGAATCATCACGGCGCTCATCGTCGGTCTGATCGTCGGTGCGCTGGGTCGGCTGGTGGTTCCCGGCCGGCAGAGCATGTCGATCCTGGTCACGATGGTCGTCGGCGTCATCGCCGCGCTGCTGGGCACCGTAGTCGCCAACGCCATCGGCATCTCCACCGACACCCCGGGTGTCGACTGGGGCGAGCTGCTGGTCCAGGTCCTGCTCGCGGCGGTCGGTGTGGCGCTCGTCGCCGGCCTGAGCGGCCGCAGCCGCCGGGCTCTGTAACGAGTACCGCCTAGCGCGAACCTCACGATCCCCGGCCCGTGCGGGCCGGGGATCGTTGTGTCTGCGTACAGTGCGGGGTATGGCCACCGTCCCCCCGCACCCGGTGCGCATCGAACTCGCGGACCTGGTGCTGCGCGCACCCGTGGACGCCGACGAGCCCGCGATCGCCGCGGCGTTCACCGACCCGCCGCTGCTGCAGTGGAGCCCGCCCCCGCCCGGCACCGACGTCCTGACCTGGATTCGCCAGCGCGCGGACTGGTCGAGCGGCACGAGGGTCGGCTGGGTGGTGTCCGACCCCGACGGTGGCCCGGTGCTGGGAACGGTCTCGGTGCGCGTGGACGCCGCGCTGGACCACGGCATGATCGGCTACTGGACCGTCCCCGAGGCCCGGGGCCGGGGCATCGCCACCCGAGCCGTGCGCGCCGCCGCGCGGTTCGCCTTCGACACGGTCGGCCTGCACCGGATCGAGCTGTGCCACGCGGTGGCCAACCCCGGCTCGTGCCGGGTGGCCGAGAGCGCGGGCTTCCCCTTGGAGGGCGTCCTGCGTCAGTCGTACCGCTACGGCGACGGCGGCCGCCACGACGAACACCTGCACGCGAAGCTGCGCACCGACCCCGACCAGGCCCTGCCGCCGCTCGCTAGGTGAGGGGCGGCAGCGACTGCTGTGTGTGCAGTACGGGCGAGAAGAGATCGCCGTGGGTGGACAGGCGCTCGCCGATGGTGCGGATGGTGAACGCGTCCGGGCGTAGGGCGGGGTCGTCGAGCTCGTCCCAGGCGATCGGGGCGGAGACCGGTGCGCCCGGGGCGGGGCGCGGGCTGTACGGCGCCACGAGCGTCTTGTTCACCGCGTTCTGCGTGAAGTCCAGCCGCGCCCGGCCGCCCCGCTCGGCCTTCTCCCACGCCCAGCTCACGAGGTCGGGCACCACCGCGCCGATCGAGCGCGACAGCCCCTCCACCCACGCGCGCGTCTCGGCGAACCCGGGCCCGTGCGAGATCGGCACCCAGATCTGGATCCCGCGCCGCCCGCTGACCTTGGCCCGGGCCTCGACCCCGAGATGCTCGAACGCGGTGCGGTGCAGCCGGGCCAGCACGAGCAGATCCGCCCAGGCGGTGCCGTCACCGGGATCGAGGTCGACGAGGGCGTACGACGGGCTGCCCGGATGGTCCACTGTGGACGTCCATGGGTGCCACTCGAGCCCGCCGTAGTTCGCCGCCCACACGAGCGCGGCGGGCTCGTCCGCCACCAGGTACTCGGTGCCGGACCCCGGCTCCCGCCACCGCGTCAGCCACTGCGGCGCGTGCGCCGGGAGCGCCTTCTGCCAGAACCCCGGCGCGTCCGAACCGTTCGGGAACCGGTGCAGGTTGAGCGCGCGCCCGGCGAGATAGGGCACCACGGCCGGCGCGATCCTCGCCGTGTACCGCAGCAGCTCCCGCTTCGTGACCGCCTCCTCGTCGCCACGCCCGGGGAAGAGCACCTTGCCGAGGTTGGTGACCCGCAGCCGGCGCCCGAACACCTCCCACGTGCCGTTCTCACCGATCGCGTCGAGCCCGGCATCGTTGCGGAGCGAGTAGAGCTCCCCGGCTGCGCTCTCGCCCGCGCTCGTTTCCCCGCGTTCGCGTTCGCGTTCATGTCCGCTCGCGTCAACGCCCGCACGTCCCCGCTCGCGCTGATGTCCGTCCGCGCTCGCTCCTACACCTTGGCGCTCGTGCACGCTCGCTCGCGCGTCCCCGTCCATTCGCTCACGCGTGGCGGCGCGTCCCTCCGCATTCTCGCGTGGCCGCGCGTTCGTGCGATCGTTCTTGCTCGTGCGCTCGCCTTCGGCTGTGACCCGGACGGCCGCACGCTCGGCGGGCAGGTCGGAGCGCCACTCCCACTCGGGGTCGGCCTTCACCTCGTCGCTGGATCGTCCACTGAGGACGGAGAGCGGATGCTCGGCCGGCTCCCACCCGGCGACGGCGTGCTCGTCGCGCTTCTTGAGCAGCAGCCACTCGTCACGGCGGGTCCGCACGATGACGAACCGGCCGCGCAGCTTCTCGCCGAAGAGTTCGACGTGCAGTTCCCCGGCCTCGAGCGCGGCCCCCGGATCCGGGTCCTTGTAGGGCACCCAGGCGCCGGTGTCCCACACGATCACGTCTCCGCCACCGTACGTGCCGGCCGGGATCACACCCTCGAACGCGACGTACTCCATGGGATGGTCCTCGACCTTGAACGCCGCCCGGCGCACCTTGGGGTCGAGGGTCGGCCCCTTGGGGACCGCCCAGCTGACGAGCACCCCGCCGACCTCGAGCCGGAAGTCGTAGTGCAACCGCCGGGCCCGGTGCAGCTGCACGACGAACCGCAATTCGGACACCCTCCCAGTGTCGCGCACCTGGCCCTGCGACCCTGCCCGCCGCCCCGGTCGCGGCGCGGGATGGTCATACGGCGGCGGAGGTGTCCGATGGGCGGTGGATCGCCGCGCTCGTGCCGGTCGCCGCGTGGGCGGGCCGTGCGGCGGGGACGTGTCCGGTGAGCGGCGTCTCGCTGCGCTCGTGCCGGTCGCGGTGTGGGCAGGGCCGTGTGGAGGGCGTCGGTTCACCGCGCTCGTGCCGGTCGTGCGGCGGCGGGCGTGTCCGGTAGGTGGCGCCCGACCGCGCTCGTGCCGGTCGCGGCGTGGGCGGGCCGTGCGGCGGGGAGGTGTCCGATGGGCAGCGCCTCACTGCGCTCGTGCCGGTCGCGGCGTGGGCGGGGCCGTGTGGAGGGCGGCGGCTCGCCGCGCTCGTGCTGGCCGTGCGGCGGCGAACGTGTTTGGCGCGCGGCGCCGCACCGCGTTCGTATGGCCACCGGCGTCGAGGCCCGGCACACCGCGTGACCGGGCACTCTGCAGGCCGTGGCAGCAAGGACCGCACCGCCCGTCGAGCGGTGTGCGGCGAGGCGCGCCAGGCGGCTTTTGATCACCTCCTGTAGGTGTGTCGTCGTCGGGGACGGGTCAGGCCGAGGTCGAGCGGCGGGCGGCGGTCTCGGCTCGGACCGGGCTCGCTCGGCTGCTTTTGATCAGCGCCTGCAGGCACACGGCCGCCGTCGGGGACAGGTCGGTCGCGGCCAGGTCGTCGGCCAGGATGCCCGCGTCGCCGAGGTCGTGGCGGCCCGCCAGGACCGTCAGCTCCACGTGGGGCGCTCGGCCCGTCACGTCCGGCAGGGTGCCGTGCCAGTGGTGGTGGAGCCGGTCCGTGTACTCGATGCCGGCCTCCTCCGCCAGGGCTCGCCGCGCGGCCTCCTCCGCCAGGCCGCGGCGGGTGAAGGCGTTGGTGCCGGGGTCGACGGGCTGGACGCGCGCGACCGGGGGAGACCACTGGCCGGGCTCGAAGGCGGCGGTGGGGGAGCGGCGGAGCAGTACCGCACCCGCTGGATCGACCAGCAGCGCCAGGGCCAGCCGTAGGGGTGGCGCGGCCGGGTCGGGGGCCGGGAGACGGCCCAGGGCGGTGAGCACGCGGTGGCGCAGGATCGCGTGCTGGCCCCGGCAGCGGTTCGGCGGGCCCTCGGGCGGGGCCACGACGGTGCCCGGGGTGACGAGTTCGCCGGGGCGGAACTGGTCGCGGGTCAGGTCGAGCTCGGTGCCGTCGGGGAGGCGGTTCCAGTAGTGGACGCCGGCCGGTTCCCCGCCGGCCGTGACCCGGCCGAGGAGCAGGTCGCCGCCGAGGACCTCGCGCACGACCAGGGCGGTGGTGCCGCACTGGCCGCGGGACGGGTTGCCGGGGTGCCAGTCGGCGAGGTCGGACGGGTCGCATGTCTCGGGACCCCAGGAGCGCTGCAGGAGGGGGAGCAACATGGCCGCATCATGCCGGAGGGGTACGACAAAAACGCGTCGCCGCAGGTCAGGAGCCTAGCAAACCGACAAATCGCCTGTCGGGGTATAAATCCGAAAAGTCCGATCACGAAGTGTCGGACTTTTCGGCAGGCCGGCCGGCACCGCACCCCGGATCCCGCTCGCCGGCCGCAGCGACGAACGCGCCAGGCCGAGATCGAGCGCGCCGGCTGAGACCGAGCGCGTGGGGCCGAGGCCGAGCGCGCCGGGCTGGGGCGAATGCGTGGGGCCGAGGCCGAGCGCGCCGGGCTGGGGCGAATGCGTGGGGCCGAGAGCGACGCCGAGCTGAGAGGAACGCGCCGGGCCGAATCAGCGTCCGGCGTGCGATCGGCGCAGCAGTGCCAATCGCCGCCCGGCTGTGGCGCCAGAACGTGCCGAGCCCAAGAGCCGTCGGCCCGCGAGCCGGCCGTGGCGGCAGCACGTGCCGCGGCCGAATCAGCCCTCGGCGTGCCAGCGGCGGAACAGCGCCAGCTTCTCGCCGGCCCGCTCGTCCACCGCCGGCCCCAAACCGTTCGCCTCCGTGAAGAACGTGACGGCCGCGATCACGTCCGCGCACTCCTCGATGAGCCGCACCCGCAGGTCGGTGCCGTCGTAGTAGGTCTCGCGGCCCGAGGCGCCGACGAGCTTCGCCAGGATCTGCACGAGCTCGCCGGCCTCCTCGGTCAGTTTGGCCAGGCCCGGCCAGGTCGTCGAGCCGATCTCGTACGGGCCGGCCGGAGGGAAGGCGCGATCAGTCACGCGGGCAGCGTAGTCACACCTCGGAGGGCATGAGGATCCACAGGATCGGGTAGACCAGGATCTGGCTGCCGGGGATGATCAGCAGCGCCAGGACGAACAGCAGGCGCGCCACCCACGGGTCCAGGCCGAAGCGCCGGCCGAGGCCCGCGCACACGCCGCCGAGGAGCCGGCCGTGCATCGGCCGGACGAGACCCTGCCGGCGCATCGAGCCGTACACGCTGTCCATTGTCGTTCTCCTATCGCTATCGGGGTACTACCAGCATCGGCGCACCAGCACCCCAGCCGCATCAGGGAACAGCCCCGGCAACCCCCTGACCGCGCGCCTGACAGGATGGGCGGCATGGACCCCGATCCGATCCGTTCCGCCGTCGAGCAGGCGCCCTTCGTCCTGCTCGTCGCCGAGGGTCCCCAGCTGCGGATTCTCGGCGTCAGCCGGGCCACGCTGGCGATGACCGGCGAGCGGGACGTCATCGGCCGTCCGCTGCGCGAGGCGCTGTCCGATCTCGCCGGGCAGGGCTGGCTCGACGCCTACGACGAGGTGTACCGCACCGGCGTCCCCGTCGCCGGGCAGCGCTGGCGGGCGCATCTGACCCAGCCGGACGGCACGGTCCGCGAGTTCTACGCCGACTTCAGCATCAACCCGTGGCTCGAGCCGGACGGGACGGTCCGCGGCGTGATCGCGGGCGGCATCGACGTCACCGAGATCGTCCAGGCCCGCCTGGAGGCCGAGCGGGACGCGGACGACCTGCGCGAACAGTACCGTCAGGCCCGCGACGTCGTCGACGCGCTCCAGCAGGCCCTGCTGCCCCGCGGCCTGCCCCTGCTCCCGGGTGCCCGGGTCGCGGCGAGCTACCTGCTGGCCGGCGCCGGGACGGCCGCGGGAGGCGACTGGTTCGATGCCGTACCGCGCGCGACCGGCACCCTCGCGCTCGTCGTCGGCGACGTGGTCGGCCACGGGGTCGCCGCCTCGGGCGTGATGGGCCAGCTGCGGGCCGTGCTGCAGGACCGCCTCGACGACGGCGCCGGTCCGGCCGAGGCCCTCGCCGCCGCCGACCGGTTCGCGCGCCGGGTGCCCGGGGCCCGGGCCGCGACCGTCTGCGTCGCGGTGCTGGACACCACGAGCGGCGCCGTCGAGTACTGCACCGCCGGCCACCCGCCCCCGCTGCTCGTCACCGCCGCGGGGGAGCCGCGTTTCCTGGCCCCGTCCGGCGCCGGCCCGCTCGGCACGGGCGGCACCTTCCCCGTCGCCACCGCGCGGCTGGACGTCGGCGACGTGCTGCTGCTGTACAGCGACGGCATCGTCGAACGCCCCGGCCGCACGGTCGCCGCCGCCTCCGACGAGTTCGCCCGGGTCGCGGCCGACGCGGTTGCCGGGCGGGCCCTGCACGCGCCCGACGTGACCCCGGCCGAGCGCGCCTGCACCCAGACCGTCGAGCTGCTCGTGCGGACCACCGGCTACCGCGACGACATCACGCTGCTCGCCGCGCAGCGCACGGTGCCCGTCGAGCCGATGCGCACCGACGTCCCCGCCGACCTGACCCGCCTCGGCGCCCTGCGCAAGACGCTCGGCTCCTGGCTCGAGGCCGTCGCCGTGACCGGGGAGGACGCGTTCGCCGTCCAGCACGCGGTGGGCGAGGTGGCCACGAACGCGGTCGAGCACGCCCCGCCCGGCGGCAGCGTCGCGGTCACGGCCCGCCTCACCCCGCTCGGCGTCGCCGAGATCACGGTGGCGGGCCCGGGCCCGTGGCGCGAACCCCGGCGGGTCTCCGAGCGCGGCCGCGGCCTGGCCCTGTCCTCGCAGCTCGTGGACGAGCTCACGATGGATCGTTCCGGCCGCGGTACCGTCGCGACGCTCCGTCACCGCGTCACCCGCCCCGCCGCCCTGCTGGGCGCGGCCGGACCCGGGCCCGCGGACGTCGCGGAGCCGGACGAAGACATGTCCATTGTGGACTCGCAGGACGGCTCGACGGTCCTCGTCGCCGGCCCGGTCGACGCCGCGACGGCCGAGCGGCTGCAGCACGAGCTGCTGTACCGCTCGCGCGGCGGCACGGTGCCGCTGACCGCCGACCTGTCCGGCGTGACCCACCTGGCCAGCGCCGGGGTCGCGGCCCTGCACGCGATCGCGGCCCGGCACCGCGCCCACGACACCGCGCTCACGCTGCTGGCCCCGCCCGGCAGCCCGGCCCGGCACGTGCTCGCCCTGGTCGCACTCCCGCACACCTGACCGCTCCCGCGCCGGAGGTACCTATGATCACGCCCGCGCTCCGGCGCAATGTCACCGCCACGTGGGGCGAGCCCGGCGCCCGCTGGCTCGACGAGCTGCCCGCGACCGTCGCCGCCGTGGCCGGCGACTGGGGGCTGACCGTCGGGGCGCCGTTCGACCTGTCGTACCACTACGTCGCGGCGGCCACCACCGCCGACGGCGAGCCGGCGGTGCTCAAGCTCGGGGTGCCGGGCGGCGGGTCGCTGGCGGATGAGTCGCGGGCGCTCGCGGCGTTCGGCGGGCGGGGCGCGGTACACCTGCTGCGGTCGGATCTCGAGCGCGGCGCCCTGCTGATCGAGCGCGCCGTGCCGGGCGTGCGGGCCCGCGACGTGCCCGACGCCGAGGCGACCGCGGCCGTGGCGGAGGCCATGCGCGCCCTGCACGTGCCCGTGCCGGAGCGTCCGGCGCGCGGCCGTCCGGCGATCGCGGCCGTGGCCGACGCGATGCGCGCCCCGCATGCGCCGGTCCCGCAGCGTCCGGCGCCCGGTCGTCCGGCGATCGCGGCCGTGGCCGACGCCATGCGCGCCCCGCACGCGCCCGCCCCGGTTCCGGCCCCGGCCCCGGCGGCGCCCGTGCTGCCGGACGTGCTCGGGCAGGCGCGCGCGTTCGACGCCCACCTGGCCCGGTTCCCCGGCGACGACCCGCTGCCGCGCGCGTTCGTGTCCACCGCGGCCGGGCTCATGCGCGAGCTCTGTGCGTCGGCCCCGTCCCGGGTGCTCCTGCACGGCGACCTGCACCACGACAACCTGCTGTCCGCGCGGCGGGCCCCCTGGCTGGCGATCGACCCGCACGGGGTGAGCGGCGACCCGGGGTACGAGATCGGCTCCTGGCTCTTCAACCCCGACCCCGGCGACCGCGACCCGGCGCTGCTCGCCCTGGTGCCCGGCCGGCTCGAACGGCTCGCCGACGGGCTCGGGCAGCCGCTGGACCGCCTGGTGGCGTGGGGCTTCGTCAAGGCCGTGCTGTCCGACGTGTGGACGGCCGAGCACTGGAGCCCGGGCGACGCGTGGACCCCGGCGAGCCGCGGGCTCGACGTCGCCACGCTCCTGCGGCCCCGGCTGTCGTGACGTACCTCGCTTGCGCCTGATACCCCCCTGGGGTTTATCGTGACGTAGGCTGAAGGTACCCCCAGGGGGTACACGACACGAGGAGTGCGCGATGCTGACGACCTACACCGTGACCGGGATGACCTGTTCGCACTGCGTCAACGCGGTGACCGAGGAGCTCGGGCGCCTCGAGGGCGTCTCCGCCGTCGAGGTCGACCTGCCGACCGGCGCCGTGACGGTGACCAGCGACCGCCCGCTCGACCCGGCGGCGGTGCGCGAGGCCGTCGACGAGGCCGGCTACGCGGTGGCGGGCTGAGCCGTGCCCACCCTGAGCGCGCCGGCCCGGCTCGGCGCGTACGCCGCCGGGCTGGCGGGACTGTTCGCGGTCGCGTTCGGCGCGGGCCACCTGGCCGGCCCGGTCGCGCCGCCGCCCGCCCCGGCGCACGCGGACATGCAGCCGCACGCCGCCCACCTTCCCGCGGGCCTGCAGATCGCCGAGGACGGCTACACGCTGGTGCCGCTGGTGCCCGAGCTGCGCGACGAGTTCCGGTTCCGCGTCGACGGGCCCGACGGCCGGCCGGTCACCGCGTACACCACCGCGCACGGCAAGGAGCTGCACCTCATCGTGGTGCGCCGCGACCTGAGCGGCTTCCGGCACCTGCACCCGGCGCGCGACGCGAGCGGGGTGTGGAGCGCGCCGGTGCCGCTGGCCGGGGCCGGGCCGTACCGGGCCTTCGCCGACTTCGTGCCCGCCGGCCGCGCCGAGGGGCTCACGCTCGGCGCCGACGTCGACGCGCCCGGCGACTACCGGCCCGTCCCGCTGCCGGCGCCGGCCCGGACCGCGAGCGTCGACGGGTACACGGTCACGCTCACCGGTGACCTGCACCCCGGCGCCGAGTCCCCGCTGGGCCTGCGCATCGAGCGCGGCGGGGCGCCGGTCACCGACCTGGAGCCGTACCTGGGCGCCTACGGGCACCTCGTCGCGCTCCGCCAGGGCGACCTCGCCTACCTGCACGTGCACCCCGAGCCGGGCGCGGCCGGGCCCGAGGTCAGGTTCACCGCGGAGGTGCCCTCGACCGGGCGGTACCGGCTCTACCTGGACTTCCAGCACGGCGGGACCGTGCACACCGCCGAGTTCACCGCGGAGGCGAGATGAGCACCGTGCAGCGCATCGAGCTGTCGATCGGCGGCATGACCTGCGCGTCGTGCGCGTCGCGGATCGAGAAGAAGCTCAACCGCCTCGACGGGGTCACCGCCTCGGTGAACTACGCGACCGAGACGGCGAGCGTGCAGTACCCGGCGACGGTCACGCCGGCCGACCTCGTCGCGACGGTCGAGCGGACCGGGTACACGGCCGCGTTCGCCGAGCCGGCCGCGGAGCCGGCCGCCGAGCCGCGCGACGAGCTCGACGACCTGCGGACCCGCCTGCTCGTCACCGCGGCGCTCAGCATCCCGGTCATCGTGCTGGCGATGGTGCCCGCGTGGCAGTTCACCTCCTGGCAGTGGGCCTCGCTCACGCTCGCCGCGCCCGTCGTCGTCTACGGGGGCTGGCCCTTCCACCGGGCCGCGTTCGTGAACCTGCGGCACGCGGCCGCCACGATGGACACGCTGGTCTCCGTCGGTACCGTGGCCGCCTTCGGCTGGTCGCTGTGGGCGCTGTTCCTCGGCAGCGCGGGCGAGCCCGGGATGACCCACCCGTTCACGTTCGCGATCGAGCGCACCGACGGCAGCGGCGACATCTACCTCGAGGCCGCCGCCGGCGTGACCCTGTTCCTGCTGGCCGGGCGGTACTTCGAGGCCCGCGCCAAGCGCCGCGCCGGCTCCGCGCTGCGCATGGTGCTCGAGCTCGGCGCCAAGGACGCCGCGGTGCTGCGCGACGGCGCCGAGCACCGGGTGCCGGTCGCGGGGCTGCGGGTCGGGGACCGGTTCGTGGTGCGGCCGGGCGAGAAGATCGCCACCGACGGCGTCGTGGAGGAGGGCAGCTCCGCGGTCGACGCGAGCCTGCTCACCGGCGAGTCCGTGCCGGTCGAGGTCGGGCCGGGCGCCGCCGTCACCGGCGCGACCGTCAACGCCGGCGGCCGCCTGCTCGTGCGGGCCACCCGCGTCGGCGCCGACACCCAGCTCGCCCGCATGGCCGAGCTCGTCCGGCAGGCCCAGAGCGGCAAGGCCGCCGTGCAGCGCCTCGCCGACCGCATCTCCGGCGTGTTCGTCCCCGTCGTCATCGCGCTCGCCGTGGCCACGCTCGGCTTCCGGCTCGGTACCGGCGGCGGCGCCACGGCCGCGTTCACCGCCGCCGTCGCCGTGCTCATCATCGCCTGCCCGTGCGCGCTCGGCCTGGCCACGCCGACCGCGCTGCTCGTCGGCACCGGCCGCGGCGCGCAGCTCGGCGTGCTCATCAAGGGCCCCGAGGTGCTCGAGCAGACCCGGCGGGTGGACACGATCGTGCTGGACAAGACCGGCACCGTCACCACCGGCCGCCTCACGCTGCTGGGCGTCGACCCTCGCCCCGGCGAGGACGCGGCCGAGATCCTGCGGCTGGCCGGCGCGGTGGAGCACGCGTCGGAGCACCCGGTGGCCCGGGCGGTGGCCCGAGCGGCTTCCGAGGCCTCGGTACTGCCCGCCGTCACCGACTTCCGCAACGTCCCCGGCCTCGGCGTGCAAGGAACCGTCGACGGCCGCGCGGTCCTCGTCGGGCGCGCCGGTCTGCTGCGCTCCCACGGCATCGACACCGACGCCGACGGCATCCTCGTCGCGTGGGACGGCGCCGTGCGGGGCGGCCTGCGCGTCGCGGACGCCGTGAAGCCGACGAGCGCGGAGGCGGTACGGCGGCTGCGGTCCCTCGGCCTCACCCCCGTCCTGCTCACCGGCGACTCGCCCGAGGTGGCCCGGTCGGTCGCCGCCGAGGTCGGCATCGAGGAGGTCATCGCCGGGGTGCTGCCCGAGGGCAAGGTCGCCGCGGTGCGGGACCTGCAGGCCCGCGGCCGGGTGGTGGCCATGGCCGGCGACGGTGTCAACGACGCCGCGGCCCTGGCCCAGGCCGACCTCGGCCTCGCGATGGCCACCGGCGCCGACGCGGCCATCGAGGCGGCGGACCTGACCCTCGTGCGGCCCGACCTGCTCGCGGCCGCCGACGCCATCCGCCTCGCCCGCGCGACGCTGGGCACCATCCGCGGCAACCTCTTCTGGGCCTTCGCGTACAACGTGATCGGCCTGCCGGTGGCGGCGCTGGGCCTGCTGAACCCGATGCTGGCCGGCGCGGCGATGGCGTTGTCCTCGGTGTTCGTGGTGGCCAACAGCCTGCGGCTGCGCGCCTTCCGCTCGATCGCCGCCTGACCGCCGTCGCCGCCTGCCTACCCACCCGTCCGACGCGCCCGTGCGACGGTCGGGTGGGTGGGTGGGCGTGGCGCTCGGTCGCCGGGTCGTGGTCCGGCCGTGCGATTCAGCCGTGTGATCGTCGCTGGCGGGCGTGGGCGCTCGGTCGCCGGGTTGTAGTCCGGCCGTGCGATTCGGCGTCTCGGGCCCGTCGGCCGATGGGTGTTCGGGCGCGGTTTTTGTCGTACCCCGTGGCTAAGGTGCGGCCATGAACGCCCTCGACGTGACCGCTGCGGTCCGCCCGCTCGCCGATGCCGCCGCCTTGGCCGTGCGCCTGCTGACCGCCCGCTCCTCGGAGCCGGTCCACGCCGCCGTCCTGCTCCACGCCGCCGGCACGACCCTGACCCTGACGGCAACGGACGGCTCCCTGACCGTCCACCTGGAGGTCGAGGCCACGGTGCACACACCGGGCCAGGCCCTGATCTCCCGCCGAGGCCTGGCCGAAACGCTGACCGCGCTGCCGTCCCCGGAATCCCGGCTCGTAGCCGAAGGCTCCCGCCTGGCCGTGAAGGTCCCGGGCGCCCGCTTCGCGCTCCCGATCCTCGCCACCACCGCCGAGTCCCCGGCCACGCCGCCGCCCGGCAGGGTCCACGCCACGGCCCCGCTCGGCAACGAACCCCGACCACCGGCCACGTCCGCACCGGCCCTGCCCCCGACCGGTGACTCGGCCCCGGGCGGTGACTCGGCCCCGGGCGGTGACTCGGCCCCGGACAGTGGCCTGGCTTCGGGCGGTGGCCCGACTGCAGGTGACGGTTTGGCGTCGGGTGCCGGCTCGGGTGCGGGCGGGGGCCGAGCCCTTGGCGGTGGCTGGGCGTCGGACGGTGGCCGGGCGCCGGACGGTGGCCGGGGTTCCGGTGGTGGCCTGGCCCGGCGCGGCGCCTGGTCCTCGGCGCCAGCGCTGCCGCCCGAGGCAGCCCGCGTCGACGGCCCGTCGCTGCGTGCGGCCGCCGCCGCCGTGGCCGGGGCCGCCTCACGCGAGCACGCCCTGCCCATCTTCACCGGCGTGCGGTTCCGTGCCACCGGCGAGACCCTGACCCTCCTGGCCACGGATCGCTACCGCCTGGCGGTGGCGACCGTCCCGGCCGTCTCCACCCCGTTCGAGGCCCTGATCCCCGCCTCCCTCCTGACCCGCGTCGCCCCGGTCCTGGGCCGCGCCGGCTCCGTCGCCCTGCACGCCAGCGGCGATCTGTTCGCCCTGTCCTGGCCCGGCGGCAGTGTGGTCACCCCGACCCTCGGCGACGCGTACCCCGATGCGCAGTTCGAGCGGCTCCTCGACGTGGAACCCGAGTGCGTGCTCGAGCTCGACGCCGACTCCCTCGCCGCCGCCGTCGAGCGGGCCGCGGGCTATGCCGGTGAGCACGGGCGGGTGACGCTGCAGAGCATCGAGGGGGCGGTGCTGGTCCGGGCCGCCGATCCGCTGCGGGGCGAGTCGGAGGAGAGCGTCAAGGCCGCGGTGCGCTCGGGGCAGGCCACCCGCGCCTATCAGGCCCGGCTGCTGGCCGAGGCGCTGCACGCCTTCGCCGGCGCGACCGTGACCGTGCGCATCCAGGCGGCGCTGCGTGCCACGGAACTGAGCGCGCCGGCGTCGGGGCTTCGTTACTTGGTCGTCCCGATGCGTGCGCCCGGTCAGTGCTGAGCATGCGTGATCGTGCGCATTCCGGCGGCGCTGCGCGCCATGGAACGCGGCGCTGCGCGCCATGGAACTGAGCGCGGCGGCGTCGGGGCTTCGTTACCTGGTCGTCCCGATGCGCGCGCCCGGTCAGCCCTGAGCGCGCGTGGCGTGCGCATCCAGGTGGCCCGGCTCGCGTGGTGGAGTGTCACCCGCCGGGCCACTCGTCCAGGAGGTGTAGGCGGATCAGGGCCGCGTGGGACAGCGGCTTGGACAGGTCGGACACGTCGCCGTTGGTGGTGTAGTCCAGCAGGGCGACCGGGCCGGCGGCGGCCAGGCGGCGCAGCTGGTTCAGCTCGGCGGTGAGGTTGTGGGCGAGGACGTGGCGGTAGGAGGGCAGGTAGATGCGGCGGCGGGCGGTCTCGTAGTCCAGCAGGGCGGTGCCGTCCAGGCCGGCGCGGTGGCCGCGCACGGGACCGTAGCGGCGCACGGTGCGCTTCAGGCCGGTCATGCGCGTCGCCTGCAGCAGGGGGCGGTCCACGTCGGCGGACTCGAAGACCTTCAGGGCCTGCCAGATCGCCTCGACGGAGGTGCCGGTCGTGCCCGGGCTCAGGGGGGACCGGGATGCCGCCGTGGGGGTAGAACGGGCTGAACCGGACCCACGGGTGCGGACCGCGTGAGGTGACGTCGACGACGGTGGCGGTGGCCGCGGCGGCGGTGTGACGGCCATGGTGCACGACCCGGATCTCCATGCCCCGCATCCTGCCCCAGGGGTACGACATTTTCCCGCGACGCAGAGCGCCGCGACCGCCCGAAGCCGTGAGCAGGCAAGGCCGGAAACCGCTCGGGAAAATCGCCCGGCAACGCTGCGTGCGAAGCGCGCTCCGGAACGCGCGGGATGCCGCTCGCGAAACGCGTGAGCGACAGCCCGGGAAGCAAGCCCGGAACGGCCCGGAAGCCGGTGCGGTTTTCGGCGCGCGTGTGGTGGGTACGCCGTGGACGCGATGAAGGAGGAAGATGTGCCGCAGCACGACATGCGCCTGCAGTTCACGCTCGAGCTCCCGCGCGACGCCGCTCTGGTCCGCGACGCCCGCCGGACGCTCGACGGCGCCCTCGCCGGGGCCGGCGTGACCCAGGAGTGCCGCGACGACATCCGGCTCGCCCTCACCGAGGCGTGCGGAAACGTCGTGTCCCACGCCAGCCTCGCCAGCGACTATCACATCGACGTGACGGTCGAGGGCGGCGAGTGCGTGATCGAGGTCACCGACGACGGCGGCGGGTTCGACCCGGCCCGGGCGCCGGTCGCCGAGCCCGTCCGGCCCGAGACCGAGCTCGGGCGGCTGGAGGAACACGGCCGCGGGCTGCACGTGCTCGCCGCGGTGGTCGAGAAGCTTGACGTGGTCTCCGTGGAGGACACCGGCACGCTGGTGCGGTTCAGCAAACACCTCCAGTGGGACCCGTCTGGACGAGAGTAATCCGACGTTCGGACGTATGCTTGCCCGGACGAACGGCCGAACACTACGGATAGTGCACATAATCGTGACGGATGATGTCCCCGGCAGCGGGGCGTGGAGAAGGGGCGGGACGCCGATGCAGGTCACCTCGACGGTCGAGGGGTCGCGCGCCGTGGTCACGGCCAGCGGCGAGCTGGATGTCGCCACCGCCCCGGAGCTGCGCGCCTACCTGCACAAGGTGGTCGACGACGGGGCCACCACGCTGGTCGTCGACCTCAGCGACGTCGGGTTCCTCGACTCCACCACGCTCGGCGTGCTCATCAGCGTGCACAAGCGGCTGGCCGAGTCCGGCGGCGTGGTCGAGCTGGTCATCCCGCACGCGCGGCTGCTGCGCATCTTCCAGATCACCGGCCTCGACCGGGTGTTCACGATCCACAGCTCCCTAACCGGGGCCGCTGCCCAGTGACGGCGGGCCGTAGGCGGCGTTGAGCACCTGCATCGCCGCCCCGGCCGCGATCACGTCCCCGCCCAGCGCCGACACGGACACGGACACCGTGAGCCAGTCGGCGCGGGGCACCTGAGACCGCACGGCCGAGCCGACCGCGGACACGTAGACCGCGCGATGGCGCAGCAGGTCCGCGCCCGCCAGCACCACGTGCCCGACATCGGTCGTCTGCAACAGGTTGACGACCCCGATGCCGAGCAGCCGCGCGGCGAGGGGCACGTCGCCGCGGGCCACGGCCGCGTCGTGCAGCACCTCGAGGCACCCGGACCGCCCGCACACGCAGCGCGGCCCGTCGAACTGCACGACCGTGTGCCCGAACTCGCCCGCGTTCGTGTGCGCCCCGCGATACGCGGCGCCGCCCAGCCACAGCCCGGCCCCGATGCCGGACTCGACCATGATGAGCACCCCGTCGCGGAAGTCGCGGCCGCGGCGCCAGGCCTCCGCCGTCACGCCCGCGGTCACGTCCTTGTCGAGGTGTACGGCCACCCCCAGCCGCGCCGCCGCCAGTTCCCGCAGCGGCACGTCGTGCCAGTGCCGCAGCCGGTGCGCGTCGCGCACGATCCCGTTGGCGTGGTCGAGCGGCCCCACCATCCCGAGCCCCAGCCCGGCGATGCGCGCGGGGTCGACGGGGTGGCGCCGCAGCAGCTGCGCGCGCGCCGAGGCGACGGCGGTCAGCAGCTCGTCGGGCGTGAAGTCGGCCGGCAGCGGCTGCGACGAGCCGGCCAGCACCGAGCCGAGCAGGTCGGTGAGGACGAGCCGCACGCGGGTGCGGGCCACGTGCACCCCGATCGCGAAGCGGCTCGCGGCCACGATCCGGTAGATGGTCGCCGGCTTGCCGACCCCGCGGCGGCGCACCCCGCCCGGCTCGATCAGCCCCTCCGCGACCAGCCGCGCGAGCACCTTCGAGACCGCCTGCGGGGTGAGGCCGGTCGCGGCGGCGACGGACGCGCGGTCGAACTCGGGCATGGTCCGGGCGAGGCCGACCACCAGCGCGTCGTTGTACCCGCGCAGATAGCCGAGGCCGGCGCCGGGCGTGTCCATGGCCACAGTCTATAACGCAACAGCGTTGCTAAACTGTCCCGCGTGGATGACCTGACCGCGGTGCGCCGCTATACCGCACTGGCGGCCCTGTCCCTGGGCGGTTTCGGCATCGGCCTGACCGAGTTCGTGGCCATGGGCCTGCTGCCCGACATCTCGCGGGATCTCCTGCCGCAGCTGTACTCCCAGTCGCCCGCCAAAGCCGTGGCGCACGGCGGCTGGATGATCACCGCGTACGCGCTGGGCGTGGTCGTGGGCGCTCCCACGATCGCGGCCCTGACCGCGCGGCTGCCCCGCAAGACGCTGGTCGTCGGGCTGCTCGGGCTCTTCACGTTCGGTACCGTGGCATCCGCTCTCGCTCCTGGTTTCGGCCTCGTGCTGGTCGCGCGGTTCGTGGCCGCCCTGCCCCACGGCGCCTACTTCGGCGCGGCCGGGCTCCTCGCGGCGGCCATCCTCGGCCCGGGCAGCCAGGCCAAGGGCTTCGCCGCGGTCCTCGGCGGGCTCACCGCCGCGAACGTCTTCGGCGTCCCGCTCATCACGCGGCTCGGGCAGGCGGCCGGCTGGCGGCCCGCGTACCTCGCGATCGCCGCCATGTTCGCCCTCACGCTCGTGTTCGTCGCGCTCACCGTGCCCCGCCAGCCCGCCGACCCGGCCGGATCGCCGCGCGCCGAGCTGCGCGCGTTCCGTAAACCGCAGGTGTGGCTCGTGGCGGTCACCGCGGCCCTCGGCTTCGGCGGGTTCTTCGCCATCGACAGCTACATCGCGCCGGTGACCACGCACGTCGCCGGGCTCGGCGAGAGCTCCGTGCCCTGGGTGCTGGTCGCGGTCGGCCTCGGCATGACGGTCGGCAACGCCCTCGGCGGATGGGCGTCGGACCGCAACCTGCGCCGCAGCCTGCTGTCCGGGTTCGTCGTGTTCATCGTGAGCATGGCGGCGTTCGCGGTGCTCGCCCACAACCGGTACACGCTCTTCGCCGGCGCCTTCCTCATCGGCGCCGCCGGGCTGTTCCTCGGCCCGGCGATGCAGTCGCGGCTCATCGGGGTCGCGCCGGGCGCGCAGCTCATGGGCGCCGCGGTGAACCAGTCGGCGATGAACATCGCGAACAGCCTCGGCGCGGCGCTGGGCGGCCTGGTGATCGCGGCCGGCTGGGGGTACATCGCGCCGAGCTGGGTCGGCGTCGGCCTGGGCGTGCTCGGGCTCGGCCTGGCCGCGGTGAGCTTCGGCCTCGAGGCGCGCTCGTCGCGCCGAGCCGCCGGGCAACCGGAGCCGGAGCTTCAGCGGGTGCGGTAGCGCACGCGTTGCGTCGGGCGGAAGGGGCCCAGGACCAGGCCCCGGTTCGCGCCGCCGCGGACCGCGAACTGGGCGCCGGGCCGCATCGCGACGCCGTAGATGCGCACCGGGCGGCGGACCTCGTAGAGCGGCGAGAACGGCGGCTCGAAGTAGCAGGTGTCGCCGACCTGCGGCACGTGGTACCACAGATCGCCCGTCTGCAGGCACGTGTCGATCTGGGCCTGGATCGCCAGGGTCGCGGCCGGGTTCGGGTCGGTGCGCCACATCTCGACGAGCGCGTGGCGGGCGTGCGGGTCCTGCTTCCAGCGGGTCAGCGTCGCCCGGTCGGTCATGCACCACACGTCGAAGCGCGGCCCGGCCAGCAGTGACGGCATCGCCGCGAGCTGACCGACCCGGAACCACAGCTCCAGGGCCTGCTTGAGGTTCTGCTCGATGAGCTCGTGCAGCCCGGCGTGGTGGCGCCCGGTGCGCAGCCCGGCCGCGTAGTCCACCGCCGCCGAGGCCGCCGCGGTGTCCTGGTGCAGCCGGTTGACGGCGGACTCGTACTGCGGCGGCACCCCGGTCTTGACCAGCGCGTGCAGGGTCACCTCGACGTGCTCGCGCACCGGCGTCACCGCGGCCTGCAGCGCCGTGAGGTGCTCCGGCGGGCAGGTGAGCACCTCCGCCCACGCCGGCAGCGGCGCGGGCAGGACCGTGTGCATGGCGATGTCGTACTCCGGGTTGGCCCGCGCCTGCCGGGCCCGCGACACCCAGTCGCCGACCGCGTGCAGCCAGGCGGCCGCCTGGTCGTAGGTGACCGGCGGCACGTAGCCGGCGGTGCCCGGGCGCGCCGCGTAGTCCGCGTCGAGGAACGTCTCGCCGAGGGTCTGCAGCACGAACGCGTTCCACGCCGCGAGCAGCTGGCTCGCCGCGGCCGGGGGCGCGTTCCACAGGCTCGGCAGCTGGTCGCGCAGCGTGTCGGCGGCCAGCAGCTCGTCGTACGCCACCCGCCCGGCCGAACGCAGGGCCTCCAGGTAGACCGTGTCCCGCTCGCCCGCCAGCCCCGCGCGCAGGCGCGTCAGGAAACCGGGCTGCTGGGGATCGGACACCACCACAAGGTAACGCCTGGCGGCCACCTCAGCCGGCTCGCGCGGACGGGGTGTCCACCTCCGTGAGCTCGCCCATGTCGACCCCGGCCTGCGCCAACAGCTCCGCGACCCGCCCGATGGTCAAAAAGTCGACGATGTTCTCGCCGTGGATGAGGCGGTACCAGCGGGAGCCGCTCGGGTGCCGCACGACCTCGACGCGCCAGGCGCCGCCGGGCGTCTGCATCGCGCCGATGACCTTCACGCAGCGAGGCTACTTCGCGGCCTGACCTGCACAAAGGCCGGCTCGGCAACTACGCCGGTGTAATTTCAGTTCCCCGTGTTCGAGCGGGTCCCGGTGCCGCGCGGGCAGCGGCCGGTGCTCAGCACCGTGCCGGTGGTGGCGTCGAGCAGGATGTACGTGTCGTTCTGCACGAGATTCAGCCGGCCGCCGGGGCGCGGGATGCCGGTGCAGTAGCTCGGCAGCGGCAGCGGGCGGCCCCCGCTGAACGGCATCGGCGCCGTGCCCTGCGGCAGCCCGACGGCGAGGGCCAGGGCCAGCATCACGAGCAGCCGGACGGCGGGGGTGCGCCGGCTGATCGGCGCGCGGGCAGCCGCCGGCCGCGAGTCCTGCGGGCCCGGCGCCGCGTCGAGGTCGATGACACTCATCACCGTCGAGCTTAACCTTGGGGGCGATGTTCTACTTCGTGTACTGCGCCGACCGGCCCGGCTCCGCCGCGCTGCGGGACGAGCTGGCCGAGGCGCACTGGGCGTACATGGACGGATTCGCGCAGCAGCTGTACGCGCGCGGCCCGACCCTCACCGCGGACGGCGAGACGGCCACGGGCAGCCTGCACATCGCCGATCTGCCGTCGCACGACGCGGCCCGCGCGTTCGGGGAGCTCGAGCCGAACTGGCGCGCCGGGGTGTATTCGTCGATGGCGGTGTACCGCTTCGAGGACCTGCTCGGCCGGTCCATGTGGGCGTTCCCCGGCCCCGGTGGCCCCCGGTTCCTCGTCGTCGCCCTCGGCCCAGGCGACGCCGGCGCGGTCGACCGGGCGGGAGACGGGCTGATCGTGCTCGGCCGCCTGCGCCCGGCCGGCGACGGCGCGCCCCTCGGGGTCGCCGCCTGCGTGCAGGCGCCGGACGCGGCCACGGCCGCCGCGGCGCTGGCCGGGTTCGCGGCCGACGAGCTCACCGTGCGCCCGTGGCGCTTCGGCGGCCGGCCGGCCGCGGAGGACTGATTCGGGGAAGTCGGACGCACCCTGTCAGGTTTTCCTGCGAGGTTGAGGGCATGACCCAGAACCGCATCGCGCTCGTCGCCGGGGCCACCCGCGGCGCGGGCCGGCAGATCGCCGTCCAGCTCGGCGCCCTCGGCGCGACCGTCTACTGCACCGGCCGTACCACGCGGACGCAGGCCTCCGAGTACGGGCGGCCCGAGACGATCGAGGACACCGCCGAACTCGTCACCGCCGCGGGCGGCACCGGCATCGCGATCCGGGCCGACCACCTCGACCCGGCCCAGGTCCGCGCGGTCGTGGACCGCATCGACGCCGAGCACGGGCGCCTCGACGTGCTCGTCAACGACATCTGGGGCGCCGAGGGCATGTTCGCCTGGGACAAGAAGCTGTGGGAGGACGACCTCGAGCGCGGGCAGCGGCTGCTGCGCCTGGCCGTCGACACCCACATCATCACCAGCCACGCGGCGCTGCCGCTGCTCGTGCGCAACCCCGGCGGGCTCGTGGTGGAGATGACCGACGGCACGGCCGAGTACAACCACCGCCGGTACCGTGTCTCCTTCTTCTACGACCTGGCGAAGGCCTCGGTGAACCGGATGGCGTTCGCGCTGTCCGAGGAACTGCGCTCCGTCGGCGGCACCGCGGTGTCGGTCACGCCCGGCTTCCTGCGCTCCGAGCTCATGCTCGAGCACTTCGGCGTCACCGAGGCGACGTGGCGCGACGGCATCGCCAAGGACGCGCACTTCGCGATGTCGGAGTCGCCGGTGTACGTCGGGCGCGGTGTCGCCGCCCTGGCTTACGACCCGGACAAGGCGCGCTTCAACGGCGCGTCGCTGTCGAGCGCGGGCCTCGCGAAGGAGTACGGCCTGACCGACGAGGACGGCAGCGCGCCGGACTTCTGGGCGTACGAGCAGGGCGGCTTCACCCGCCCCGAGGACTACCGTTAGCCGGTGCGCGTCTCCCGGCTCATCTCGCTCGTGCTGCTGCTGCAGTCGGGCGGTTCGCGCACGGCCGCCGAGCTCGCCGCGCAGCTCGAGGTCTCCGAGCGCACGATCTACCGCGACATCCTGGCCCTGTCGGCCGCGGGCGTGCCCGTCTACGCCGAGCAGGGCCGGGCCGGCGGGTACCGGCTGCTGGACGGGTACCGCACCCGGCTCAACGGCCTGAGCCGCGCCGAGGCCGAGGCCCTGTTCCTGTCCGGGCTGCCCGGCCCGGCGCGCGACATGGGCCTCGGCGAGGCGCTCGCGGCCGCGCAGCTGAAGGTCGCCGCGGCGCTGCCCGACCCGCTGCGGGAGGCCTCGTCCCGCGCGCGGCAGCGCTTCCACCTCGACGCGCCCGGCTGGTTCCGCGACGCCTCGCCGCCGCCGTTCCTGGCCGCGCTGGCCGGCGCCGTCTGGGAGGACCGCGCCGTCCAGCTCACCTACGCCGGGCGCAAGGGCGAGGTGACCCGCACCGTCGCGCCGCTCGGGCTCGTCCTCAAGAACGGGATCTGGTACCTCGTGGGCCGCGCCGAATCCGGCCCGCGCACCTATCGCGTGGACCGTGTCCGCTCGGCGACGGTCACCGAATCGCCCTTCGACCGCGACGACGGGTTCGACCTGGCGGCGTTCTGGGCGCAGCGGGCGGCCGAGTTCGAGCGGGGCATGCTGACGGAGACGGTCACCGTGCGGCTGAGCCCGCACGGGCTGCGCATGCTGCGCTTCGCCGTCGAGGCGGTCGCCTACCGCGCGGCGCTGGACGGCGCCGGGCCGCCCGACGCGGCGGGCTGGGTCATCGTGGCGCTGCCGGCCGAGTCGGCCGACGTCGCCTACTCCCAGCTGCTCTCCCTGGGCCCCGACGCGGAGGTCCTGGCGCCGGTGTCGCTGCGGGCACGGCTGGCCGAGGCGGCCGCGCGCACGGTCGCGTTGTACGGCGCCTGACGCCCGCGCTCCTCCGGGGCGTCAGACCCGCGCGTGCGGCGTTGCGCGGGCCGCACCCGGGGGCGTCGCGCGCCCGTGCGCCGCCGTCAGACCCGCGCGTGCGGCGTTGCGCGGGCCGCGCTCGGGCGCGTCGCGCGCCGGTGCGCGGCGGCGCTGAGCCGGCGCTGGTGCGACAGTGCCGCGACGAGCAGCGCCCACCCGTACCCGCCGGCCGCGAGCGCCCCCGCGCTGACCGTGCCGTGCAGCAGGAGCGTGCCCGTGCCGTACACCGTGAGCAGCCCGGCCGCGGCCCACACCGCAGGCAGCGGCACCGCCGCCGCGGTGGGCCGGACCAGGGTGAGCAGCAGCGCCCACGCCGCCATGGCCGCGCCGAGCACGACCGCCGTGCCGTACCAGGGCAGCCGGAACCCGGCCACGACGAAGGGCACGACCGCCAGGCAGCCCGCGTACGCGTACCAGCGCACGATCCTCGATGCTTCCCCGATCGCCATACGCTCAGGTTCCGCCCGCTCGATGTGACCAGCCTGAGGAAACCTGTGGATCTGCTCAGTCGCGGCGGACGTGCCCGGGCCTACGCGGCCGCGTCGGTGAGGCGGTCGAGGAAAGCCGTGAGCTTGCCGCCCAGCCGGTCGACCTGTTCCTCGACGGTGAGCGTCTCGTCCAGCCGCCCGCCGGTGCTCGGCTTGCGCAGCCCGCGCACGTAGAGCGAGCAGCCGAGGTCCGTGCACAGGTACACGCCCACGGAGTCGCCGTTGCGCCCGGCCTTGCCCGTCCGGCGCCCGGTCATGAGCGAGACGCCGTTGCCCGGGTGCACGGTGAGGCACAGCGAGCACATGCCGCGCGCGAGGTACCGCCGCTGCTGTTGCGCCACGCGCAGCGACACGGCGACGAGGCGGCCGCCGTGCTCGGCGGCGAGATACGAGCGCTCGGGCGCGCCCGGGTCGCGCCAGCCGAGGAAGTCGAGGTCGTCCCACCGGCGCTCGGCGAGATCGCGCGGCACGTGCGCGCGCTGGGCCTCGCCCTTGGAGCAGTTGACGAAGGCGGCGCGGAGGTCGGGTTCGGTGATCGGTTCCACGCTCTCGACGGTACGACTCCCTAATGCTCTTAGGCAAAGCATTAAGGCGCTTAGGCTCTCACGCCGGTCTGGAACATATCGGACTCGTCGCCCGGCAGGGGATAAATCCGAAAAGTCGCGGCGCGCAGCGCCCGGCTTTTCGGGCCCGAGCGGGGGAGCGCCCGGCCCGTCGCAGTGGCGGTTGCGACGGGCCGGGCGCGGTACCAGCGACGTCAGCAGCCGATGCGCGAGGCGCCGATCGCCACGTCGTCGTACCAGAGGGTGTCCGCGCCGTCGCCGTAGGCCTCCCAGCCCAGGCGCAGGTCGGTCACCTGCGGCTTCCACGAGCGCGCCAGCCACTGCTGGTCGATGTCCGCCGTCGGCGTGCCGTCCGCGGTCAGGCCGGGCACGGCCGTCCCGTTGAGCCACGTCGACAGCAGGCCGCGGCCGTCGACCATGAACTCCACGCAGTTCCAGGAGTTCGTGGGCAGCGGCTTGGACTGGGCCACGCCGGCCGGGCTCTGCGCCGGCAGGGTGGCGTCGTCCGACTCGCGGTTCCACTGCAGGGCGCCGTTCTGCCCGCCCATGCGCAGGTCCTTGCCGCCGTCGCCGTTGTCCTTCAGCGCCGCGAACGCGACGTGCTGGGTCGGCAGGGCGGTGGTGTGGCGCACGTAGAACCGGCCGTACCACACCGACCCGAGGCCGCTGAGGTCCTTGGTCGGCTTCACCAGGACGTGGTTGCAGTAGCCGGCCTGGCCGTTGATGCGCACCGACTTGCCGCCGCTGTGCGCGACGGACGTGTCGACGGTGGCGGTGCCGGAGCCCTGGCAGTTGGCGAACGACGTGGTCCAGTCGCCGGAGACGGTGGTGCCGCTCTGGTTCTCGAACCCGTCACAGAACGCGGCGCCGGTGCACGCCGTGCCGCCGCCCGGGCCCGAGGGCGAGGGCGAGGGCGACGACGAGCGCGAGGGCGACGACGAGGTGCCGGCGCTCGGTGACGCCGGGCTGCCGCCGTTCGCGGCGCAGGACAGCGTGGGCGTGGTGCCCGCGGTGCCGTTGCCGAGCAGGCCGAAGTTCGTGCTGCCGCCGGCCGGGATGGTCCCGTTCCAGGAGACGCTCGCGGCCGAGACCGCGGTGCCGGTCTGGGTGACGGTGGCGTTCCAGCCCTGCGTGACGGTCTGGCCCCCGGTGTAGTTCCAGCCGACCTTCCAGGAGGAGATCGGCGCGGAGCCCGGGTTGGTGACCTTCACGTCGGCCTGGAAGCCGCCCTGCCAGCTGCTGGTGACCGTGTACGTCGCCGTGCAGCCGCCGCTGCCGCCGCCCCCGTTGCCGGGGCTCGACGCCGACGCCGACGGGCTCGACGGGTTCGACGGCGGCTTCGAGGTCGGGCCGCTGGACGTGGGGCCGCCCGTCGGTCCGCCGCCGGTGCCGTCGCCGACCCCGGTGACCTGGCCGTTGCCGCCGTCGAAGGTGACGTCGGAGCAGCCGTAGAAGGTCTCCTGGCTGTCCGAGCGGGCCCAGACCGAGTAGATGATGTGCCGGCCGGACTTGGCCGTCGGCAGCTTCCCGGTCCAGTAGTAGTGCCCGTCCGCCGTGCCCGGCGAGCCCACCTGGGACGGGTTGGTGACCTGCAGGAACGGCGTCGACTCGAGGTCCGACCAGCTGATCTGCTTGCTCGGGTCGAAGCCGTCCTTGGTGACGTACAGCGAGAACGTGCCCGGGTGGGCCGCCCAGTTGCTGTAGTCGAACTCCATCGACGCGCCCGCGGTCAGATGGGTCAGCGGCCAGTCGGTGCGGACCAGGTCGAAGCCCGAGAAGTCGTACACCTTGGCGTCGGCGCTGCACAGCTTCCCGTCCGGGATGAAGCCGGACGTGCGCCCGGCCCCGTCGGAGCGCAGCATCGCGAACCAGTTGTAGAGCGCGTTCGGGCCCATCTGCGCCACGGCCGCGGCGCACGCCGGGTTCTTCGGCACGATCTGGCCCGTGGAGGTCAGGCCGTCCTTCCAGCACAGGTACTGGCGGCTGCCCGGCTGCATCATCGCACCGTGTGCGGAGGCCGGGGCCGCGAACACCGCGACCGAGCCGGTTCCGGCCAGGACCGCGGCAAACCACAGCGCGAGCCTTCTTCGTCGGTTCATGCCCACCTTCCATCCCATCGAGGGCAGTCCATTGACCGGATTGAAGGCCGCTGACCAGCGGATTGACAATTCCGAAACAGGTTTCGCACGCGAGTCCTGGCAAATGCGATGAAAGATTCATCACCGGACGCTGGAATCCTGCACGTGCGGATGGATAGGCTTCCGTCGCCCCGTGGGCCATTTGTCCGTGTCACATTGTCGATATCTCGTACACGTGGAGTACTCGATGGGTTCGTCACCGCTGCGCGTCGCCATCGTCGGTTCCGGCATCGGCGGCCTCGCCGCCGCGATCGCCCTGCAGGCCAAGGGCCACGAGGTCGAGGTGTACGACCAGGCCGGCGAGCTGAGCGCGATCGGCGCCGGCATCGCCCTCGGCGGCAACGGCATGCGCGTCCTGGACGACCTCGGCGTCGGCCAGGCCACCCGGGACGTGGCGAGCAACCTGCAGCGCATCCAGTTCCACCACTGGCGCTCGGGCGAGATCTTCTACGAGCACCCGATGGGCGACTGGTACGACGAGCGCATGGGCGGCCCGTTCCTGGGCATCCACCGCGCCGACATGCACCAGGTCCTGCTCGACGCCTACCAGGGCACACCGCACCTCGGCCGCCGGGCCGCCGCCGTGCACGAGGCGCCGGACGCCGCCGAGATCGAGTTCGCCGACGGCACCAAGGTCTCCGCCGACGTCGTCGTCGGCGCCGACGGGCTGCGCTCCGCGGTCCGCCACCACGTCGCCGGGCCCGACGAGGCCGTGTTCTCGGCGATGAGCTGCTTCCGCGGGCTCGTCCCGGCGCAGAAGGTCCCCGGCTCCGAGTCGATGGGCCTGACCTTCATGCTCGGCCCCGGCCGGCACCTGGTGATCTACCCGGTCCGCGGCGGCGAGCTCGTCAACTTCGTCGCGTACGTGCCGGACCCTGAGTGGACCCTCGAGTCGTGGTCGTCCAAGAGCGAGCCGGCCGAGGCGGTCGCGGCGTTCGACGGCTGGAACGACACCGTCGTGTCGATGCTGTCCAACGTCGAGGAGGTCGGCCGCTGGGCGCTCTACGACCGCGAGCCGCTGCGCAAGTGGAGCACCGACCGGGTCACGCTGCTCGGCGACGCCGCCCACCCGATGCTGCCGCACGCCGGGCAGGGCAGCAACCAGGCCATCGAGGACGCGGCCGCCCTCGCGCACTACCTGTCCGCGGACGGGCTCTCGGTCGCCGAGGGGCTCCAGCGCTACGAGCACCTGCGCAAGGCCCGCACCCGCCAGATCCAGATGGGCTCGCGCGGCAACGCGGCCTGCTTCCAGCTGCCCGACGGCCCGCCGGCCGACGAGCGCAACGCCCGCCTGCAGTCGCTGCCGGACAACGTGGCCTGGATTCACGGCTACGACATCTTCTCGGACCTGCGGGAGACGAAGTAGACCCCGCGCTCCCCGAGTGCCCGCCGGGGCTCGACCCCGGCACGCTGCCCGCCCGGCTGCACCGCTGGGCGGGTTCGCCGGCCATGCGAGACCTCGTCGCCGCGTTCGGCGGCGAGGTCCCGGCCGCGCAGACCGGCGAGCTGCTCGCCTGGCTCGACGCGTTCTCCGACGCCCACTGGAACTTCCGCGGCCGCCTCGGCGGCGTCGAGCGGGACCGGATTCGCGTCGACCTGCCGGCGCGGCTCGCGGCCGCGGCCGGGACCGCGGCCGCCGCGCTCGGGCTGACCGGCAGCGCCGAGCCGCCGCACGACGAGTACGCGCACGTGCTCGTCCTCGGCGGCCTGGCCCGCGCCTGCCTGCAGCGCACCGAGCACGCCGCCCGCCTCGCGGCCGCCCGCCGGGTGGGCGCGATCGCGGCCCTGGGCAGCCTGCGGCCGCTCGGCCCCGAGGAGCGCGTCGTCCCCGGCGCCGAGGGCTGCCGGACGGAGGCGGACGCGCTCGCCGCCGGAGTCCGGGCCGCCTTCGGCACGGGCGTCCCCGTGCTCGTCGCCCCGCCGCGGGACCCGGCCGCGCCCCGGGCGAACACCGCGGACACCTACGAGCACTGGGCGGCCGCGGCCCGGCCCCGCGCCGAGGAGCGCATCCTCATCGTCACCTCGCCGATCTACGTGCCGTTCCAGCACTGCGACGCGATCCGGATCCTCGGGCTGCGGTACCGCTGCGGCATCGACACCGTCGGCTTCGACCCGCACCGCGCGAGCACCCCGCAGCCGCCCGGAGCCGCGGGCCCGGACCGCTGCCTGCAGGAGATCCGCTCCGCGATCCGCGCCGCCCGCGCCCTGCACGCCGCGGTCGCCTGAGATGTGGCTCGACGACCTGGCCGCCCGGGCGCCGATGCCGGCCGTCGCGGTCGCCGTGTTCGGCCGCGACCGCGTCCTGGCGCGCACCGTGCACGGGATCGCCGACCTGAGCACCGGGCGCCCGGCCACGCCCGAGTGCTGGTGGGACCTCGCGAGCCTCACGAAGGTGCTCGTGACCCTGCCCGCCGTGCTCGCGCTGGGGCTGCCCCGGGACCGGCCGATCGGGCGCCTGTGGCCGCGCGCCGCGGGCACGGCGGCGGGCCGGGCGAGCATCGACGACCTGCTCGCGCACCGCGCCGGCCTGCCCGCCACGGCGCGCTTCCACGAGACCCTGCGCGGGCCCGCGATCGTCGGCGCGGCCCTCGCCACCGAGCCGTCCGAGCCGCATCCGGTGTACAGCGACCTCGGGTACATCATCCTCGGCGCCCTCGTCGAGGACCTCACGGGACGGCCGCTCGACGGCGGCGGGCTGCGCCTCGGCGGCCCGGTCGAGCCCGCGGTCGCCACCGAGCGGTGCCCGTGGCGGGGGCGGCTCGTCTGCGGGGAGGTGCACGACGAGAACGCGTCGGCGATGGGCGGCTACGGCGGCCACGCGGGCGCGTTCGGGACCCTCGAGCTGGTGACCGCGGCGGCCCGCGCCGCCTTCGGGCCCACGCCGCCGTGCCTGGCCGAGAACCCGGCGGGGGAGCGGTTCGCGGCCGGGTGGTGGCTGCATCCGGCCCGGGGCATCGGCGGCCCCGGCGCCGGGGCGGACGGGTTCGGCGCCTCCGGATTCGTCGGCAACCGGATCTGGTTCGAGCCGTCGCGCGGGTACGGCCTGGTCGTGCTCAGCAACCGCGTCCACCCGGTCCGCGGGGACCGCCGCCCGTTCGCGCGGTGGTGCGACGAGCTGTTCGCCCGGGCCGCCGCCGAGGTGCGCTGAACCGTCATCGGGGTGGCGGTTCCGGGTCGCGTCCGGGTTTCGCCCGGATGTCCGGGTCGGCCCGGGCGACGACGCTCGTGGCATGACCTCCTCTCCGCTCGTGCGCACCGGGGCCGTCGCGGCGCCGGTGCTGCTGTTCGGCTACGGCGTGCTGCGGCTCATCGACGGCCTCGACGGGCACCGCGACAAGGGCGCCTGGATGTGGAACACCGGCCACGTCATGTTCTTCGCCGCGATGGTGCTGCTCGGCGCGCTCGCCGTCGGGGCCCGCCGGATGCTGCCGTCGCGCGACTTCGGCAACCGGCTGGCCTCGAACCTGGCCGTCATCGGCGCGCTCGCCGGGACGGCCGCGTTCCTGTGGGTCATCGCCGGCGACCTCGTGCCGTCGTTCGCCGACGCCGCCCCGCTGCCCGGCCCGCTGTCGATCGCCGGCAACGCGGTCTTCGTGCTCGGCCTGGTGACCCTGCTGTTCCAGCTCGTCCGCGCGCACCGGCTGCCCGCCTGGAGCCCGGTCGCGGTGCTGTTCGCGTTCCTGCTGATCCCGGTGAGCCTCGACCTGATCCCGGCCGCCGCGGTGCTGCTGGCCGCCGGCCTGCTGCCGCTGGCCGGCGGCCGGGCGAGGCTCAGCCCAGCCGCTTGAAGAAGAAGCTGCAGTCCTCCAAGGTCCCGGCCGGGTCGGTGGCATAGCCGGGGACGACGCCGTAGCGCGTCCAGCCCGCCGACGCGTAGAGCCGCTCGGCGGGGCTCCCGGTAGCGGTGTCGAGCAGCAGCAGCGTCGCACCGGACCCGGCGGCCGCCGCCTCGGCGGTGCCCAGCAGCGCGCGGCCCACGCCGCGGCCGCGCGCCCGGCTGTGCACGAGGAGCTTGAGCACCTCGGCCCGGTGCCGGCCGTTCGGCTTGGGTTCGAGCGCGAGGCTGACGGTACCGACGACGGCGTCCGCGTCGGCGGCCACCCAGACGTGCAGCGAGCCGTCCCGCACGGCCGGCTCGCGGGTGCGCCACCACGCGGCGGCGTCGCCGGGGCCGAACGGGGAGCGGAAGCCGACCGAGGCGCCGTGCGCGACCGCGTCGGCGAGGACCTCGGCGAGGGCGTCGACGTGGCCGGGGTACACCGGCGGGGTCAGTCGCGTGATCGTGGGCATCGCAGCCATCCTCAGGGCAGGACGATGAGCAGGACGTAGCGGACCGCGGCCGGGCCCGGGTTGACGAAGCGGGACGGGCCCCACAGGCGGTACCGCAGGCAGTCCCCGGCCCCGACGGCGTGCGCGACGCCGCCGACGGTGAGCTCGAGGCCGCCGTCGAGCACCCACAGGTGGTGCTCGAGGCCCGCGACCGGCGGCTCCTCGTAGGTGATGTCGGCCCCCGGCTCCAGCACCGCCTCGACCACCTCGCCGCGCAGCCCCGGGTGCGGCGGGGAGACCGAGCGGCGGGTGAAGCCGGTCGCCCGGTCCCGCCACACCGGCTGGGCCGCGGCCCGCACGAGCTGCGGGGGCTCCGGCTCGACCTCGGCGAGCAGGCGGGACATCGGCCTGCCGTACGCCGTGCACAGCCGGCCCAGCAGCGCCGCCGTCGGGCTGATCTCGCCGCGTTCGAGCCGCGACAGCGTCGAGCGGCTCACCCCGGCCCGCCCGGCGAGGTCGTCGAGCGACCAGCCCCGCTCGGCACGCAGCTCGGCCAGGCGGCCGGCCAGCCGCGCCTCGAGCTCGTCTCCCATGTCCGGGACGATATCTCAGATCTGGGATGCACGCCTGTGGTGGTCGTCACCCGAGCCACGAGCCGTCGGCCGCGGACGCCCGGACCCGGATCATGGACCTCTTCCGCGAGCACCCCGGCTGAGGCGGCGACGCCGGCCGGCGGCCGTTCACGCCGCTCGGGTGACGACGCCTCACGCCCGCCCCGGCGAGCGTTGACCCGTGCCGGCAGCAGCCGGGCACACCCCGACGCGAGGGAGCCTTCCATGACCAGTGCGACCGCCGAGCGCCACGAGAGCAGCATGGAGCATCCGGGGCAGGGCATCGAGCACCCGCTGCTGCTCGCCGCGCTCATGTCCCGTCACGAGGAGTCCGAGAGCATGATGGAGCATCCGCTGATGCTCGCCGCGCTCACCCGCCGCCGCCGCGGCGCCCGGCACACCGGCATCGAGCACCCGCTGCTCATGGCGATGCTCATGCACCGCCGCGGCGAGGAGAGCGAAGGGATGCACCCGCTCCTGCTCGCGGCCCTGCTGGCGCGCCACTGAGATGGCCGGCGACGAGAACGGGGGCCAGGCGCCGGTCGAGGGCATGATCGACGACCTGATCCGCGACATCCTCAACGAGGCCGGCCGGGCGACCCACGGCGGCACCTCGGTCATGCCCCAGCTGCCGCGGGGCGCGCCGCTGCTGGAGCGGGTGCTGCTCACCGAGGTGATGGCCGGGGCGCTCGCCGACGCGCTGGCCCCGGCCCTGGCCACCGCGCTGGCGCCGCGCATCCTGCAGATCATGGACGGCGGCGAACCGGAGCAGGCCAAGCGCCCCGGCGCTACCGGCGGCACCGGCACCGGCGGCACCCAGACCCGATCCAAGACGTCCGGCAAGTAACGCGACGGGCCTCCCGGCGGTTGAACCCGTCGGGAGGTGGCACATGCGGGCTCTCGGGGCGGTGGTGGCGGTCGTGCTGGGCGGCCTGGCGGCGGGTGTGCTGCCGGCCGCGGCGGACACGGTGCTCGGGCACCCGCCCGGGCCACCGTCCGCGCGGGAGCGGCTGCTGCTGCTCGCCGCGGCCGCCGGGCCGGCCGCGGCCGACGGCAGCACCGGGCGGTACAGCCGCGTCCACCTCGTGCGCTGGGTGCGCTCCGGCACCGCCGTCGCCCGCATCGACAGCGAGCGGTGGCGCGCCCCGGACGGCTCCGGCCGCGTCAGCGAGCGGCGCGTCGACCCGCCCGGGCCCGGCTCGACCGTCGACTACTCCTCCGGCGAGCTGCCCATGCCGCCGGTCGACCCCACCGCGGACCCGACGGCGATCGTGACGTCCCTGCTCGACATGATCGGGGTCCGGTACCTCGACCGCCCCGAACGCGCCGCCGCCCTGCGCACGATCGCCGGGCTGCCGGGCCTGGCCGCCGCCGGCCAGGGGTTCTCGGTGCCGGTCGGGGCGACCCGCCTCACGATCGAGCTCGACCCCGGCACCGGAGAGATCGTCGCCTGGCAGTACGGCGACGCCGAGCGCGTCGAGGTGCTCAGCCGCGAACGGGTCGCCGACCTGCCCTGAGCCGCGGCCGGACGTAGGCTGCACGGCATGTCGTACGCGTCGTTCAAAGAGGCCCGGGACCTCCTGCTCGCCACGCGGGAGGACTACGCCACGGCCGTCGAGCGGTTCCGCTGGCCGCGGCTCGGCGAGTTCAACTGGGCCCTCGACTGGTTCGACGCGGTGGCCGCCGGCAACGACGCGCCCGCGCTGTGGATCGTCGAGGAGGACGGCCGGGAGGAGCGCTACTCCTGGGCCCAGATGTCCGAGCGCTCCAACCGCCTCGCCAACTGGCTGCGCAGCGTCGGCGTGGCCCGCGGCGACCGGCTCGTGCTCATGCTCGGCAACCAGGTCGAGCTGTGGGACACGATCCTGGCCGCGATGAAGCTCGGCGCGGTCATCATCCCCGCCACCCCGCTGCTCGGCCCGGCCGACGCCCGCGACCGGGTGCTGCGCGGCGGCGCGAAGCACGTCATCGCCGCGGCCGCCGCGGCCGGCAAGTTCGACGGCGTCGACCCGGCGGTGACCCGCATCGCGGTCGGCGACACCCCCGGCGCGCCCGGCGGCTGGCTGCCCTACACCCTCGCCGACGACGCCGCGTTCACCCCCGACGGGCCCACCCAGGCCTCGGACACGCTGCTGCTGTACTTCACCTCCGGCACGACGGCCCGCCCCAAGCTCGTCGAGCACACCCACGCCTCCTACCCGGCCGGGCACCTCTCCACGATGTACTGGATCGGCCTGCAACCCGGCGACGTGCACCTCAACATCTCCTCGCCCGGCTGGGCCAAGCACGCCTGGAGCAACGTCTTCGCCCCCTGGAACGCCCAGGCCTGCGTGTTCATCTACAACTACACGCGCTTCGACGCCGCCGCCCTGATGCGGCAGATGCAGCGCTGCGGCGTGACGAGCTTCTGCGCCCCGCCCACCGTGTGGCGGATGCTCATCCAGTCCGACCTGTCCGCGCTGCCGACCCCGCCGCGGCTCGTCGTCGGGGCCGGCGAGCCACTCAACCCCGAGGTCATCGAGCAGGTACGGCAGGCCTGGGGCGTGACGATCCGCGACGGCTTCGGCCAGACCGAGACCACCGTGCAGATCGCGAACCCGCCCGGCCAGCCGGTGCGGCCAGGCTCGATGGGCCGCCCGGTCCCCGGCTACACCGTCGCCCTCATCGACCCGGCCACCGGCGAGCCCGGCACCGAGGGCGAAATCTGCCTCGACCTGAGCGCCCGCCCGCTCGGGCTGATGACCGGCTACCACGGCGACCCCGACCGCACAGCCGAGGCGATGGCCGGCGGCTACTACCACACCGGCGACATTGGCGCCCGCGACGCCGACGGCTACATCACCTACGTGGGCCGCGCCGACGACGTGTTCAAGGCCTCCGACTACCGCATCTCCCCGTTCGAGCTGGAGAGCGTCCTCATCGAGCACGACGCCGTCGTCGAGGCCGCCGTCGTGCCGTCACCGGACCCAGTGCGCCTCGCCGTGCCGAAGGCCTACGTGGTCCTCGCCGCCGGATGGGAGCCGACCGAGGAGACCGCCCGCGCCATCTTCGAGCACTGCCGGGCGCACCTGTCGCCGTTCCAGCGCATCCGCCGCCTCGAGTTCGCCGAACTCCCGAAGACCATCTCCGGCAAGATCCGCCGGGTGGAGCTGCGCGGGCAGGAGCACGACAAGCACCCGGACCCGGCGGTGCCGGCCGAGGGCGAGTTCTGGGACGTCACCCGGTGACCCTCTCCGGCGGCGCGGCCCGGACCGGCCGGAGATCCGCGGCGATCAGGCTGTAGACGGCCATGTCCGCCCGGGTGCCCTGGCGGGTCGGCGCGAGGCTGCGCAGGACACCCTCGAACTGGAAACCCGCGGCCTCGGCCGTCCGCCGCGACGCCGGGTTGGCCGTGTCGGCCTGCAGGTGCACCCGCTGCAGGCCGCACTCGGTCAGCGCCCACCGGGCCACCGCCGCCGCGCCCTCCGCCGCGTAGCGCCGGCCCCGCGCCCACGGCGCCGTCCAGTAGTGGATCTCCGCGGTGCGCGCCTCCCAGTCGGCGCCGAACAGCGACACGTGCCCGGCCAGCCGCCCGCCGTCCCGCGGCACCAGCGCGAACCCGACCCCCTTGCCGTCCAGCCGCCGCTGCTCGATGCCGCTCGCGCACCAGGCGACCGCCGTGGCCAGGTCCGCCGCCGCATACGGGTAGCCGACCGGCGCGCTGTCCACGAACGCCGCGTCCTGCCAGGCCTCGTGCACGTCGGGCGCGTCGGCGGCCGTGAACGGGCGGACGAGGAGCCGTCCGGTGCTCAGCACGGTGCGGGGGAAGGTCTCGGCGGGCCGCATCATGCCCGAAACATAGCTCGTGTCCGGGGCGGCCGCGGCCGCCAGCGACGTCACCGTCACGTACTACGCCCCCTACAAGTGGGCGATCGTCACCCGCGCCTACGGCCCCGACGCCGACGCCCTCACCGGAACCCTCGACAAGGGCCGCCGCGACATGCTCATCACGTTCGCCGTCGCCGCGGTGCTGCTCGCGCTCGTCGTCGGCGCGATCGCCTGGTACTGGGCGCGCCGTGTCGCCGGCCAGCTCACCGGGCTCACCGGCGCCCTCGCGCGCATCGCCGCGATCCGGGCCGACACCGAGGGCGCGGTCGCGGCGATCGACGCGATCACGGAGGCGATCGACCGGGTGAGCGAGTACCAGCGCGCCATCGCCGGCGCCGTGGAGGAACAGACGGCCACGACCGACGAGATGCAGCGCAACGTGCAGCGGGCCGCCACCGCGTCCGGGGCGATCGCGGCCGACATCGACGGCGTGAACAGCAGCGTGGCGACGGCGCAGCGGGCGGTGGAGACGTCCCGGGCGGCGGCGTCGCGCCTGAACGCCAACGCGGCCACGCTGACGGCCCTGGTCAGCCGATTCCGGCTATGACCGCCGCGACCCGCTCCGGCAGCGGCGCGGGCGGGATGTCCACGAGGGTGTACCCGAGCCGCCGGTAGACGACCTCGTGGATCCGCTCGAAGCGGCGCGAGTCCTCCAGGCCGATGCGCCGCGCGGCCGTCGGCACGATGAAGCCCATGAGCCGCACGAAGAAGACCGTCCGCTCGTACACCCCGTCCTGCTCGGCCGCGCTCGTCAGCTCCCGGCTCGGCCGTGCCCCGAGGTATTCGGCGAGCGCGAGCGTGCAGACCGGCGACCGGTCGAAGATCTGCAGCGCCCCCGTAGCGGCCTCGTGCCGCTGCCGCTGAACGTGCAGAATCCGCGCGAGAAACGCCGCCCCGTCCTGCTCGATCTCGGGCGTCTCGGCGATGACGTCCGTGGCGGCCTCGTCGACGACGGTGTACCCACGCTCGCGCAGCGCGAGGGCGATGGTGGTCTTGCCGGCTCCCGGGGCCCCGGTGAGTACGAACCTGCGGGTCATGGCGGCTCCTATAGGTTGGTGGGCATGGTTTCGGTGGCGATCGTCGGCCCCGGCGGGGTCGGAGGGCTGGTGGGTGCGCTGCTGGCGCGGGCCGGCGAGGACGTGGTCTACGTGGCCCGGCCCGAGACCGCGGCGGCGCTGAACGCGCACGGCATCGCGGTGCAGAGCGTGCGATACGGAGATTTCACCGTGCCGGCGCGGGCCGTGACGGCCCTGGCTGCTCCGGCTGCCCTGGTGGTGGTCGCGACGAAGGCGACGACGCTGGGCGACGCGCTGGGGCGTGTCCCGGCGGGCGGTGCGGACCTCATTCTGCCACTGCTCAACGGCGTGGACCATGTGGGGCTGCTGCGGTCGCGCTACCCGTCGGCGCGGGTGGTGGCCGGCTCGATCCGGGTGGAGAGCACTCGGGTGGCGCCTGGGCGGATCTCCCACACCAGCGACTTCTGCCGGGTGGAACTGGCCGGCTCGGGCCCTATCCCCGGCTCCGGCTCCCTCTCTGGCTCCGGCTCCCTCTCTGGCTCCGGCTCTGGCCCTGGCTCCGTTCCCGCTCCTGGCTCCGGCTCCGGCTCCGGCTCCGGCTCCGGCTCCGGCTCCGGCTCCGCGGAGATTGCCGCCGTGCTGTCTTCGGCCGGCCTGGACGTGACCGTCCGCGAGTCGGAGTCCGCCCTGCTGTGGGACAAGATGTCGCTGCTGGCGCCACTGGCCCTGATCACGACGGTGACCCGCTCGAGCGTGGGCACAGCGCGGGAGATGCGCCGCGACGATCTGGTGGACATCGTGTCGGAGGTGGCGGCGGTGGCCCGGGCGAACGGCACGCGGACGGACGCGGCCCAGATGCTCGACGTCATCGACCAGATCCCGGCCCCGATGAAGTCCTCAATGCTGCGCGACGCGGAGGCGGGCCGGCCCTTGGAGCTGGACGCGATCGGCGGCGCGGTACTGCGCGCGGGCAAGGCGGCGGGCATCCCGACCCCGGCCACGGCTAGGGTGGTGGCGGAGCTGAGCGGGTGACTACGTTACGTCGTTGCTCGCCTACCTGGCGTGCTTCGATCGATGATCGATTAGATCGGCCGTGGTACGGTTTTTATAGACGGAACGGCCAACCGACCTAGCCGCGTTGTGTAGTTCTCGGCCGCAGCGCTTCCGGGATCTGCTCTGCTGTGTTCTTGGGATCTGCTCGGCTGTCACTAGTCTGCAGCGGGTCTACGGGTCTACGGGTCTACGGGTCTACGGGTCTGCAGCGGCGTCGGCGCGGTTGATCTCGTTTCGTTCGCCGGTCACGCGGTGGCTCGCTTCGGCGCCGGCGGCGTCTTCTCGCGGATGGCGAGTTCGCTGACGGTTGCGGTTGCGTCGCCCACGCGCGTGTTGGCGTCGTCGGCGTGTGCCTGTGTGTTGGCGTTGGCGTGGGCGGCGTGCGCGTGCGTGTTTGGGTGTGCGTGTGCGTGCGTGCTGACGGCGGGGGCGTGCGCGTGTGTGTTGCTGTCGGGGGCGGCCGTGGAGTCCGGACGGCGGAATGCCCGCGCCAGGAGCAGCGACACCACGATCGAGGCCACGGCCATCGCCGCCATCGCCCGGCCCGGCGGCATCAGCTGCGCCACCGCGCCGGCCAGGGTCGCGCCCACCGCCTGCATCGTGAACATGCCCGAGCTGTGCAGGCCCAGGGAGTGCCCGCGTAGCTCCGGCGGGGTCAGCTCGACCAGGCGGTCCTGGAGCAGGAGGCTGCCGCAGTACCCGATCGAGGCCACCGCCGCCACGGCGATCGCCGCCCACAGCGGGGGAGTCGCGGCGAAAAGCAGGTACGGCACGGCCAGCAGCAGCTGCACCGGCGTCGTGAGCGGGCGGCGGAGGCGGGCGGGCAGGAGCCGTCCCGCGAGGACGTCGCCCGCGAGCATGCCCAGGGCCGCGGCCACGAACAGGGCGCCGGCGGAGCCCGGGGAGTACGGGACGAACAGCGCCTCGCAGCCGACGATCAGGCCGTTGGGCACCCACAGTCCAATGTAGACGGCGCGGCGCGCGGGCGAGGACAGCAGTTCGCGGTTGCCGCGCCAGGTGGCCCGGATCGACGGCCGGCCGGCGGCGCGCGGGGCTCGGGCGGACAGGCCTAGCCGCGCCACGATCGCGGCGAGCAGGTTCAGGGCCGCGCCGATGAGCAGCACCGACGACGGGGTCGCGGCGGCCAGGAGCAGGCCGCCGGTCGCGAACCCGGCGATCTGCATGGCGCCGACGGACATGTTCAGCAGGGAGCGGCCCAGGAGGTACCCCTGCGGCGGCACGATCTCGGAGAGCAGCCCGAAGCGGACTCCGCCGCCGATCGACGCGGCCAGGCCCTGGACCAGCACCACGGCCAGCACCGCGCCGATGGGCAGACCCGGCAGCGCGAGCGCGGCGGTGGTGAGCGCGGTGAACGCGGCCAGGCCGGTCAGCGCCGCGCGGGGCGGGAGCCGGTCGGTCGCGGACAGCAGCGTCGCCGCGCCGACGACTTGAGCGAACGAACTGCCGAACATGCTCAGTGCGGACAGCAGGGGCGAGCCGGTCCGGCCGTACACGAGCGTCGCCAGGGCGATGCCGCTCACCGTCTGGGCCGCGACCTGCGCGGAGACGGTGGCGAACAAGGCTCGGAACTCGGCTGTGGCGAACAGTTCGCGGTACGTGCGCATGATGCGCAGTCTGCGGGTGCGCGAACGTGCGGCCGTAGAGTTTCGTGTGGACGCGAAACCAAAGGCGAACCGTTGTCGTGCGGTTCTGCCGCGGCGCGGGGACGTCGGACGTGAACTGCGGCCGTGCGGTTTGCGCGGTGGGGCGGGATCGGACGTGAACGTGCAGCCGTAGAGTTTCGTTTGGGGGCGAAACGAACATGGGGCTCTGGCGGATCGATGCGGACGTGCTGGCCAACAGCCGGTTCGTCGTGTCGCCCATGGCCGAGACCGTCGGTGCACTCGCTGCGCTCAACGGGCTGCACCGCGTCTCGCCCGCCCAGCGTGAGTGGCTCGCCGAGGCGATGCCCGCGTTCCGGGCGCGCTGGGCCGGCGACGACTTCGCGCTGCCGTTCCTGCGCGACGCGATCCGCCCCGGCTGGCTCGCCGATTTCCTGGTCAAGCCGCCGCGGGCCGACGCGCCCGGGTTCGCCGACGACCTTGCCCGCGTCGCCGCCACCACCGACGAGCAGGCGCGCCGCGACATCCTTGAGACCCTGGATCGCCCGCTTGCCCCGGTCCTGCTCGAACCGGGGCTGGTCGAACGCGCAGTGGAACTGCTCGATTGGGTGTGGCGGCACATGGTACGGCCCGGCTGGCCCCGTCGCCGCCGCGTGCTCGAGGCCGACATCGTCGCCCGCACGGACCGGCTGACCTCGGGCGGCTGGGCGGCGGTCCTCGACGGCATGCGCCCCGGGATGCGCTGGCTCGGCGACGGCCGGCTGCAGATCAACACCTACGACTACCCGCCCCGCGATGTCAGTGGCAGCCGCCTCCTGTTCGTCCCGACCACGGCCTATCGGGGCTGGGTGAGCTGGGAGGAGCCGGGTGACGTGCACGCGGTCATCTATCCGTGCACGGGCTGGCTCGCTCAAGACCCGGACGTCGTACCGCCCGGCGCCCTCGCCCGCCTCATCGGCCCCGCCCGCGCGCGCATTCTGACACTCCTGGCCGCACCGAAGAGCACGACGCAGCTCGTGGCGCTGACCGGCCTCCCCCTGGGCTCGGTCGGCGGCCATCTGCGGGTCCTGCGCGACGCGGCCCTGACCGCGCGGCGCCGGGCCGGCCGTTCGGTGCTCTACTACCGCACCGAGCTCGGCGACGCCCTCTGCACCGGCCACGGCGAATAGGCGAATGAGCGCGGCGAACGGTCCGCGAGCGTGCAAGAAAGCAAGCAAACGACCGAGTCGGCGAAGGGGCGGGGACTGCGGGCGAACGGGCGGGTGGATAGGCCGGCGCGTGGTCAGGCGAACAGGTACCGGAGGAGGAGTGTCTTCAGCTCGTTCAGCACCCACGGGTCGCCGTCCGGGTTGGTGCGGAAGGCCTGGTTCAGCATGAACTCGGTCAGCCGCACCGCCAGGAGCAGCCGCCGGCTCAGGTCGTCCGTCGCCGGCATCTCGTAGTGCTCGACCAGCACCGTCCGCAGGCGGCCCGCGAGCTGCTCGTCGTTGCGCGCGCCCGAGCCCGGGGTCATGCGCAGCGTCTGGCTGCCCAGCGAGACCTGCCGGTAGCCGGGCTCGGCCCGGAAGAACTCCGCGAACGCCTCGACCACCCGGTTCACCAGCTCGGCGACCGTCGGCGGCGGGGCGGCGAGCTGGCCGTCCATGAGGTCCAGGACCTTGTCCAGCCAGGTCGCGGACAGGGCGTAGAAGATCGCGTCCTTGTCGGGAAAGAAGCGGTACAGGGAGCCGACCGACACCCCGGCCCGGTCCGCGATCTGGCGGGTGCCGATGTCGTCGAACGGCAGCTCCTGCAGCAGCGCGGCGGCCGCGGCCAGGACCCGGTCCCGCTTGTCGCGGCTGCGTTGCTGCTGGGGTTCCGACCGCGTCTGCATGATGCCGCCGATTGTCGCACGCGGGTCTTGACGGACCGCGATATCTGAACCAGACTCCGGTTCATGTTCACCCGTGCAAGGGAAGACCGCCCCGCGCTTGGGCACCGGCGGTCCGGAGGGTTCGCGCTGCTCTGGCTCGCCTCCGTCACCTCCGCGCTCGGCAACGGGATGCGGTGGGTCGCGCTGCCGCTGCTCGCCGCGGGGCAGTCCGGCGACCCGTGGACGATCTCGCTCATCACCGTGGCCGAGGAACTGCCCTGGCTGCTGTTCGGCCTGTTCGCGGGGGTCCTCGCGGACCGTTTCGACCGCCGGCGCCTGGCGCTTTGCGCCGATCTGGGCCGGGCCGCGGTGATGGTGGCGTTCACGGTCGCCGTGGCCTGCGGCTTCGCGCCGGTCGGGCTGATCGTGGTCCTCGGGTTCGTGCTGACCTGCGGTGACACGGTCGCCGCCCCGGCCCTCGCCGGGCTGCTCCCGGCCGTCGTACCGCCGGTGGAGCGGCCCGCCGCCAACGGCCGCCTGCTCGCCGGAGTCCAGATCACCGACACGCTCATCGGGTCCACGGCGGGGGCCGCGCTCTTCGCCGCCGCGGCCGTGCTGCCGTTCGCCGTCGACGCCGCGACGTTCCTGGCCTCGGCCGCCTGCCTGATCCTGTTGCGCGTCCCCGCTTCAAGCGTGCCGGCTTCAAGCGCGCCGGCTTCAAGCGACCCACGACCCGGGCGCGGCGGCGGCATCCGGGCCGGGATCACCGCGGGGCTGCGGCTCATGTGGGCCGACCCGGCGGTGCGCGGGCTGTGTCTGCTGCAGGCGGTGACCAGCGTGGCGTACGCGGGCATCGTCGCCGTCCTCGTGCTGTTCGCGACCCGCGTGCTCGGGTTCGGGCCGGCCGGGTTCGGGCTGCTGCTCGCCGTGTACGCGGTCGGCGGCGTGGCCGGGGGCGTGGCCGGGGGCGTCGCCGCCGGGCGGCTCGCCCGGTGGCTGGGGCCGCGGCGGTGCCTGGTCGTGGCGGTCGCCGGCACCGCGGTGTGTGTCGCGGCGCTCGGCGGGGCGCGCGGGACGGCCGTGGCCGTGGCCGCGGCGGGGCTGCTCGGGGTGGCGACGACGCTCGGCGACGCGCTCGCGGCCACGCTGCGCCAGTCGCTCGTGCCGGACGCCTACATCGGCCGCGTCACCAGCGCGTTCCGCATCGTCGGCCGCGGCGCGGCCCCGGTGGGCGCGCTCGCCGCGGGAGCGCTGGCCCACGCGTACGGGCTGCGGACCCCGTTCTACGCCGGCGCGATCCTCGTCGCCGCCGGCCTCGCGGCCTTCGCGCCGCTGCTGCGAAAGGTCACCGTCAACCCGGCACAGCCGGTGTGAGAGCCGCTGTTGCAGAAGGTCACCGTCAGCCCTGCACAGCCGGCGTGAGAGCCGCTGTTGCAGAAGGTCACCGTAAGCCCCGGTGTGAGAGCCGCGCTGAACAGGCGGCGCACCAACAACGAGACGCTCACCACCAGCCCTGGCGCTTCGCCCAGCCCAGCAGCGTCGCCGACATGACCGCCATCAGCAGCAGCACCGCGACCAGGTGGTTGACCTGGGTGTGGTCGCTGACGATGAGGTTCATGCCGTACACCGACGAGACCGCGGTGATGGGCAGGGTGATCGCGGCGATCACCGCCAGCCGCTCGGCCGCGATCGTCATCTTCGTGTCGGTGCGGGCCTTGTAGAACTCGATGACGCCCTGGAGGTACTCCCGCTCCCCGTCGGCCACGCTGCGGACCCGGCCGAACTGGTCCACCACGTCGGTCACGAGGTGCTGGGCGTCGGGCGGCACGGCGGCGCGGGGCAGGGTCGCCATGCGGCCGTAGATCGCGCCGCCCAGCGCCGCCATGGTGCGGACCGCCAGCAGGCCGTGGCGGGCCTGGAACAGCTCCTCGAGGAACTGCTCCGGGTTGCCGAGGTGCCCGGCCGTCACGCGCTGCTCGAGCCGCCACACCTCGGCGGTGACGTCCTCGACCATGGTCTCCTGCAGGCGGGTGATGGCCGAGACGATCGCGTAGGACAGCTCGAACGCCGAGGCGGGCGCGAACCGGCCGGACTCGATGCGCCGCAGCACGTCGCGGGTCTGGCGCAGGGGCACGTCCGGGGGCACGGCGGGGTTGACCGGGCCGTGGACCGTCACGAGGTACCGCGGGCCGATGAACTGGTCCAGCTCGATGTAGTGCACGTGCCCGCGGGCGCCGAAGTGGGGCGCGTGCAGGATCACGAAGACGTGGTCGGGGTACGGGTGGATCTTCGGCACCCGGTTGCGGACGGCGGCGTCGCGCAGGGCGAGGGGATGGAACCCGAACGCGTCGCGCAGCACGTGCGCGGCGTCCTCGTCGCACGTGGCGACGTCGACCCAGACGAAGCCGTCCTCGCGGGCCAGCAGCGCCGGCAACTCCTCCGGGGTGTGCGTGGTAAGCGCGCCGGGCCGGACCAACCGGACGTCCATGCGCGCAGCATGCCAGCGATCACCCGCACCCGCCAGAGGAGGCGGATGAACTCACGGTCAGCGCCGCGGCGGCCGGCTGCTGGCCGTACCACAGGCAGAACATCAGGACCGTCCAGATCTTGCGCGAATGGTCCACGCCGCCCCGGCGGTGCGCGGCCAGCAGCCGCTGGACGTGGGCGATGTCGAGGAGATGGTCGACGTCCGCCGCCGCGAGCACGTCGCCCGCCCACTCCCCGACGCGCCCGCGCAGCCAGACCCGGGTCGGGGTCGGGAAGCCGAGCTTGCGCCGGGTCACCACCGCGTCCGGGACGAGGCCGCGCACCGCCTCGCGCAGGGCGTGCTTCGTCGCGTGCGGGCTCACCTTGAGCTCCGGCGGCAGGGCGGCGGCCGCGGCGTACACCGCACGATCGAGGAACGGCACCCGCAGCTCCAGCGAGTGCGCCATCGACATCCGGTCGGCCTTCGTGAGGATGTCGCCGGGCAGCCAGGTGTGCAGGTCGACGTACTGCATCGCGCTCACGTCGTCCAGCCCCTCCGCCGCGGCGTAGAGCGGCCCGGTGACCGTGGTGTGCGGGTCGGCGGGGCCGCGCATGAGCCGCGCCTTCTCCACTGGGCCGAAGATGCGGGCGTTGCCGTAGTACCGCTCGCCGATCGGGGTCGTCGCGCGCTCGAGGAAGCTCTTGCCGCGCACCCCCTCGGGCAGCACGCCGGCGACCGCGCGCAGGCCGCGGCGCACCGGGTCGGGCAGGCCCGCGACGCGCGCGAGGGCGGCCGGCTCGCGGTAGATCTCGTAGCCGCCGAAGAGCTCGTCGGCGCCCTCGCCGGACAGCACCACCGTGACGTCCTGGGCGGCGGTGCGGCACAGGAAGTACAACGGGACGACCGCGGGATCGGCGACCGGGTCGTCGAGGTGCCACACGATGCGGGGCAGCGCCTCGATGACGTCGTCGTCGCGCACCAGGGTCGCCTTGAGCCGGACCCCGAGCGCCGCGGCGGTCTGCGAGGCCGCCTCGATCTCGCTGTACCGCGCGTCGTCGAACCCCGCCGTGTAGGCGCACAGGTCCGGGTGGCGCTCCCGGGCCAGCGCGACGACGGCGGAGGAGTCGACGCCGCTGGACAGGAACGCGCCCAGCGGCACCTCCGACTGCAGGTGCGCGTGGACGCTGTCGCGCAGCGCCGCGCGGATCGCCGCGACCGCCTCGGCCTCCGGGCGCGGCACGGGGCGCAGGGTGTGGCCGAAGTACCGCCGCACGACCGGCGCCTCGCCCGGCCGGCACGTGAGTGTGTGCCCCGCGGCGAGCCGGTGCACGGCGGGGTGCAGGGTCGCGGGCTCCGGGACGTACTGCAGCGTCAGGTAGTGCGACAGCGCCGCCGTGGCGATCCGCCGGGCCCCGCCGGCGAAGGGCAGCAGGGCCTTCTTCTCGCTCGCCAGGTACAGGCCGTCGGGGGTCTGCAGGTGGTACAGCGGCTTGATCCCGAACGGGTCCCGGATCGCGTGCAGCGTCCGGGTCGCGGCGTCCCACAGCACCGCCGCGAACATGCCCCGCAGCCGGCGCACCGCCGACGGCCCCCAGTGGTGGAACGCCGCGGCGAGGACCTCCGCCTCCCCCTCGGTGGCGAAGGTCGCGCCGTGCTCGGCCGCCAGCTGGGCCCGCAGCTGCCGATAGTTGTAGAGCTCGCCGTTGAAGACCACGGTCCAGGTCTTGTACCGGCAGGGCTGGTGACTGCCCGCCCGGTCGATGATCGCCAGGCGGGTGAAGCCGAACACGGCACCGTCGGCGGCGACGAGTGCCGTCTCGTCCGGGCCGCGGTGCCCGAGCCGCTCCAGCGCGGCGGCGAGCGCGTCCCGGTCGGCGGTCCCGTCGCAGCTGAGGTACACCAGGAGTCCACACATGGCGGGGACGGTAGGAATCCGCTGGTTGGGAACCGGTGAAGAACCCGTTGCCGGATCGAAACCCGAACCCGATTTCGCAGGTTCCTCACATTCGGCGGGTCACAATGGCCGGGATGAGCGCACGAATCCTGGTCGCCGACGACGACCCGAAGCAGGCCGAGCTGATCCGGCTCTACCTGGAGCGCGACGGTCACAGCGTGCTCACGGTGCACAACGGCCGGGCCGCCCTGGAGCAGTGCCGCTCCCGCAAGCCGGACCTGCTGGTCCTCGATGTCATGATGCCGCAGGTCGACGGCCTCGACGTGTGCCGGATCATGCGGGCCGAGTCCAGCGTGGCGATCCTGCTCGTCACCGCCCGCTCCACCGAGGACGACCTGCTGCTGGGCCTGGACCTCGGGGCCGACGACTACATGACCAAGCCGGTCAGCCCGCGCGAGCTCGCCGCCCGGGTCCGGGCCCTGCTGCGCCGCTCCGGCATCGGCAGCCCCGGCCACCAGCGGGTGCTCACCGTCGGTGACCTCGTCGTGGACGCCGGGCGCTTCGAGGTGCGCGTCGCCGGGGAGACGATCGTGCTCACCGCGAAGGAGTTCGGCATCCTGGAGCTGCTCGCCGGCGAGCCCGGCCGCGTGTTCACCCGCGGCGAGATCATCAACCGGGTGTTCGGCTTCGAGCGCGACGTGTCCGAGCGCACCGTGGACGCGCACGTGGTCAACCTGCGCCGCAAGCTGGAGGCGGAGCCGGTGCAGCCGCGGTACGTGCAGACGGTGTACGGCCGCGGCTACCGGCTGGCGGAGCAGGCCCTCCCGGACGGGCGGCCGTGAGCTTCCGCCTGCGCGTGTTCCTGCTGACGCTGGTCGTCGCCGTGGTGGCGACCGGGGCGACGGCCTGGTTCAGCCTGCGGTTCATGGCCCAGCAGATCGACCGCTCGCAGCAGGAGGCGACCCGGCACGTGGCCGACATCGCCGACACCGTGCGCGCGTACGGCCGCCGCCACGGCACCTGGGCCGGGGTCTCCGAGCGGGTCCGGCAGCTCTCGGCCGACAACAAGCAGCGCATCCGCCTGGTCAACCTCTACGGGCAGGTGACCGTCGACAGCGACAACCTGGCCAAGCGGGCCGCCCGCCCGGTCGTCGGCGCCCCCACCCTGATCAACCCGCGCCCGGCGCTGGCCCTCGACCCGCGCCAGATGGGCCTCATCGCCGCCAAGGCCGACGGGCTCGTCCTGGACGAGCTGGCCAGGTACCGGCGGGCGACCGTCTACGCCCGGTGCCTCACCGACATCGGGCAGGACCCGCCGCCGGTGACCCCGGACGCGTACGGCATCCCGCTGCCCTCCGCCGAGCCGGAAGGGGGCGAGTGCGCCACCCAGGCCCGCGACGCCCAGGAGTACGCCCGGGCCGACGACAGCACCGCGGTCACCAACTGCCGCAGCGCCGCCGACCACGGCGCCTGCCTGGTGCAGGCCTTCGGCAACCAGGTGGAGACGTTCGCGCCGGAGCCGCTGCAGCTGTTCCTCGGCGCCGTCGACGACGACGCGGTGACCCTGCTCGGCCGCCCGACCGCCGGGGCGATCGGCGCCGTGCTGGTGCTGTCGGTGATCGGCACCGCGCTCGTCGCCCGGCAGCTGGCCCGGCCGCTGCGCTCGCTCACGACCGCCTCCCGCCGCCTCGCCGACGGCCACCTCGACACCCGCGTGACGACCACCGGCCGGGACGAGGTCGGGGAGCTCTCGCGCTCGTTCAACCGCATGGCCGAGGCGCTCGAGGGCGCCGAGACGGCCCAGCGGCGCCTGCTCGCCGGCGTGGCCCACGAGCTGCGCACGCCGATGTCGAACGTGCTCGGATACCTCGAGGCCCTCCAGGACGGCGTGGTGCCCCCGTCGCGGGAGCTGTTCTCCTCGCTGCACGAGGAGGTCCTGCTGCAGCGGCGCATCCTCGACGACCTGCAGGACCTGACGCTGGCGGAGGCGGGCCACCTCGCGTACCGCCGCACCGGCTTCGACCTCGCCGAGCTCGTCGAGGTCAGCCGCGTCGCCCACCTCGCCGTCGCCGAGCACGGCGGCGTCCGGCTCACCGCCGAGGCGGCCGGCCCGCTGCCCGTCCACGGCGACCAGGACCGGCTGCGGCAGGTGCTGGGCAACCTGGTGACGAACGCGCTGCGGTACACCGATCCGGGCGGCGCGGTCGTCCTGCGCGCCTTCCCGCTGCCGGGCCTCGCCGTGGTGGAGGTGCGCGACACGGGCTGCGGCATCGCCCCGGCCGACCTGCCCTTCGTGTTCCAGCGCTTCTGGCGCGCGGACCCGGCGCGGGACCGTGAGACGGGCGGCAGCGGCCTGGGCCTGACCATCGCCCGGCAGATCGTGCTCGACCACGACGGCACCATCGAGGTGACCAGCACCCCGGGCGAGGGCTCGGTCTTCCGCGTGACGTTCCCGCTGCGGGCGGGCTAGCGCGGCTCACACCTCGACGTGGGAGCCCATGATCACGGTGCGGTCGCGGGGCAGGCCGAAGTGCTCCGCGGCGTCGGCGGTGATGTACGACGTGGCGATGAAGAGCCGCTTGCGCCAGGCCGCCATCGTCGGGGTGTCGCCGCGGCGCAGCTCGATCTTCGACAGGAAGTACGACGCCTGGTCCAGGTCCAGGGAGCCCTCGGTGCGGGCGGGGTCGAGCAGGCCCAGCGCGGCCGGGAGGTTCTGGGTGTCCATGTAGCCGTAGCGCACGGTCACGAAGACGATGCCGTCGTTCGCGTAGCCGAGGTCGTCCATCGTCACGCGCTCCTCGTCGGGGACGCGGGGGACCGGCTGCGTCTCGATCGACAGGATGAGCACGTGCTCGTGCCGGACGTGGTTGTGCTCGACGTTCGCGCGCATGGCCAGCGGCGCGGACTCCTTGCCGCGGTTGAGGAACACCGAGGTGCCGGGGACCCTCGTCAGGGCCTTGTCGGCGTGCAGGCCGTCGATGAACTCGCGCAGCGAGCCCTCCTGGGAGCGGCGCCGGGCGGTGACGATCGAGCGGCCCCGCTGCCAGGTCGTCATCACCGTGAACGTGGTCAGCGCGATGAGCAGCGGCAGCCAGGCGCCGTGGACGATCTTGGTCAGGTTGGCCGCCACGAACAGCAGGTCGACGGCGAGCAGGATCGCGCCGCCGGAGTACAGCAGCCAGGTGGGTGTCCGCCAGGTCCGGCTCGCGATGTAGAGGAACATGAGCGTGGTGATGGTGATGGTGCCGGTGACCGTCATGCCGTAGGCGTAGGCCAGGGCGGCGGAGCTGCGGAACGCGAACACCAGGGTGAGGACCGAGACCATGAGCAGCCAGTTGATCCACGGCACGTAGATCTGCCCGATCTGCTGGGCCGAGGTGTGCGCGACCCGCAGCCGCGGCAGGTAGCCCAGCTGCGCGGCCTGGGACGCGACCGAGTACGCGCCGGTGATGACGGCCTGCGCGGCGATCACCGTCGCCGCGGTGGCCAGCAGCACCAGCGGCAGCCGCAGCCAGGACGGCACGAGCAGGAAGAACGGGCCGGCGATGTTGGCCGGGTCGTCCAGGATGAGCGCACCCTGGCCGAGGTAGCTCAGCGTGCACGCGGGCAGGACCAGCCACAGCCAGCCCGCGGCGATCGCGCGGCGGCCGAAGTGGCCCATGTCGGCGTACAGGGCCTCGGCACCCGTCACCGAGAGCACGATGGCGGCCAGGGCGAAGAAGGCGATGCCGAAGTGGCCGGCGAGGAACTCGATCGCGTAGGCGGGCGAGAGCGCCTTGAGGATCGCCGGGTGGCGCGTGACGCCGGCGATGCCGAACCCGCCGATGGTGACGAACCAGGCGATCATCACCGGGCCGAAGACCTTGCCGACGGCCTCGGTGCCGCGCCGCTGCACCAGGAACAGCACCACGATGATGACCGCGGTCAGGGGCACGACGACCTCGTCCAGCGACGGCTGCACCAGCTTGAGGCCCTCGACCGCGCTCAGCACCGAGATGGCCGGCGTGATGATGCTGTCGCCGAAGAACAGCGCGGCGCCGAAGATGCCCAGGCCGGCCAGCGTCATCGCGGCCCTGCGGCTCTGGCCGGTGACCCGGCGGCGCAGGAGGGTGATGAGGGCCATGATGCCGCCCTCGCCGTCGTTGTCGATGCGCATGGCCAGCAGCACGTAGGTGACCGTGACGATGATCATGACCGACCAGAAGAGCGTCGAGACCACGCCGTACACGTTGGTGTCGCTGACCGGGACCGGGTGCGGGTCGCCCGGGTTGAACACCGTCTGCAGGGTGTAGATCGGGCTCGTGCCGATGTCGCCGAAGACGACGCCGAGAGCGCCGATGACGAGGGCGACACTGAACTTCTGCGGCTGTGCGCTCACGCCGTGATACCCCCTCGGGACCAGTATCGGCCCCGAGGAGGCGGTTCGCGGCGGTTAGCTGGATACGAAGGCGCGGACCTGGGTGAGCACGACGGTGTCGGTGAGGTACGTGAGGTGGTTCTCGCAGGGGACGTACGTGTTCGTCGCCCCGCTGAGCGCGGTGCTCGTGTACGGGACGATGACGCCGTCGCAGGGCGAGTACCAGGTCCGGTAGACGGTGCTGCCGGGCGTCTCGTCGCCGGCGCTGAGCGTCAGGATGAACGCCGAGCCCGGGTACATCTGCTGGCAGGTCACGAACACCAGGCACGCGCCCGCGGACGTGGTGCCGTGGTTCGCGCCGGCCAGCGACGCCAGGTGTGCCACGCTGGACGCGCCGCCGAGCTGCTTGAGGTACCAGAGGCTGACGAGGCCGCCCATCGAGTGGTTGACGATGTCGACCTTCGACCAGCCGGTGCGCGACTTGACCTGGTCGACGAAGGCCGCCAGGCCCTGCGCGTTGGTGATGTTGCTGCCGTAGGAGTTGTACTCGTAGGCGAACAGCTCGCCGCTGCTGTAGCCGGCGCCGCGGAACAGGGCCTCGGCGGTGACCCAGTTCGAGGCGCTGCCCGTGTAGCCGTGCACGAAGACGACCGGCCGGTGCGCGGTGGCGGCGTGCGCCCCGGTCGCGGGCAGGGCGAGCAGCGCCGTGGCGCACGCCAGCAGGAGCGCGAGGATTCGGCGCATCGATGACCTCCTGGGGTTCGGGGGTGTGACGTGCATCGAAGCCTGCCGATCACCGGCCGGGTCGCGCATCGGTGAAATCGCCGGTGTCCTCAGGGCAGGACGCGGGCGAGCTCGGTGCGCGAGCGCACCCCCAGGCGGACGAAGATGTTGCGCAGGTGGTGCTCGACGGTCCGGGGGCTCACGAACAGCGCCGCGGCGATCTCGCGGTTGGTCGCGCCGCCGGCCACGAGCCGGGCGATGCGGGCCTGCTGGGCGGTGAGCGCCGGTGCTTCGGCGGGGGCGGGTTCGACGTGGTCGCCGGCGGCGCGCAGCTCGGCGGCGGCCCGGCGGGTCCAGGGCCCGGCCTCGTACCGCTCGAACGTGGCCAGGGCGCTGCGCAGGTGCTCCCGGGCCGCGGCAGGCCTGCGGCGGCGGCGCAGCTCCTCGCCGTAGAGCAGCTCCGTGCGCGCGCCCGGGAACGCCGAGTCGCCCGCCAGGTGCAGCCGCAGCGCCTCGCGGAAGCGCTCGTCGGCCTCGTCGTCGCCGGCCGCGAGCAGGCCGTGGCAGCGCGCCGACAGCGCCAGCCAGGTCGGGTTCGCGGTCGCCGCGGCCCACACGTCGTAGGCGGCGAGGACCTCCCGGGCCGGGCCGGGGTCGCCGCCCCGCACGACCGCCTCCACCAGCGTCGGGATGGCCGGCACCTGGACGCCCAGGTGCCCCCGTCCCACCGCGGTCCGCATGACGCCCCAGAGCCGCCCGGCCGCGTCGGCGTGGCGGCCCTCGGCGACGTCGACGAGGCTCGCGGCCCACACGCACATGGCCCGGGCCTGGCTGTCGATGTCGCCGCCGGCTCGGGCCCGGCAGCGGCGCACCCAGCGCCGGCAGCCGTCCGCGTCGCCGAGCATCCCCGCGATCACCGCCAGCAGGCCGCAGCAGTTGTCGGCGACCGCGTCCTGCCCGGTGGCCGCGGCCAGGCGCAGCCCCTCGGCGGCCGTGGCGGCGGCGAGGTCGAGGTCGCCGAGGGCGAGCGCGGCGGTCGCGGCGGCCTCCTGGGCCAGCGGCTCGGTGGCCCGGTCGCCGACGCCCCGGGCCAGGCGCGCGGCCCGCACGGCCAGCCGGTGCGCGTCCTCGTCCCGCCCGGCGACGATCCCGGCCCAGGCGGCCCGCACGAGGACCGGCGGGTCGGCGCAGGCGGCGGCGAGCGCGACGGCCCGCCGCAGCGGGGCGGCGGCGCGGGCGGGGTCTCCGGCGTATCCGGCGGCCATGCCCGCGACGTGCTCGAACAGCACCGCTTCGTCCGGAGTCTCGTCCGGGGCTTCGTCCGGGGCGGGGCCCGGACCGGGGCGCAGGGCGAGGGCGCGCCGCGCCACCGCGGCGAACTCGTCGTGGCGGCCGGACGCGCCGAGCGCCTCCCCAGCGAGGGCGAGGGCGCGCAGGGCCCGCCTTCCGGGCAGCCGGGCGGCCGCGGCGAGCAGGGTGTGCCGGGCGTCCCCGTGCGCGCCGGTGCGCAGCTCGACCTCGCCGAGCAGCAGTTCCCGTTCCGCGTGCAGCGCCTGCGGTACCACGGGCGGGAACACGGCCCGCAGCAGCAGCCGCGCCCGGTGCGGCTCGCCGCCGCGCCACGCCAGCCGGGCCGCGCCGAGGGTCCAGGCCGCCGCCCGGGCCGGGTCCGCGGTGAGCTCGGCCGCCCGCTGCAGCGCGGCGACGGCGGCGGTGTCGGCCCCGTCGGCCGCCAGGGTGCCATCGGCCCCGTCCGAGGCCCGGGTGCCATCGGCCCCGCCCGCCGTCAGGGCGGCACCGGCTCCGTCCGCCGTCAGGGCGGTGTCGGCTCCGTCCGCCGTCAGGGCGGTGTCGGCTCCGTCCGCGGCCAGGGCGGCCGCGGCGAGCTCGGCGGCCAGGGCGTCGTCGGGGCCGGTGGCGGTCGCGGCGCGGTGCAGCGCGGCCTCGCGGCGGTCGGCGACCAGGCTCGCCAGGCGGCGGTGGGCGGTGAGGCGGTCGGCCAGGCCGGCCTCGGCGTACACGACCTCGGCGAGCAGCGGCGGCACGAACCGGGCGCGGCCGTCCTCGACGTGGACGAGCTCGGCGTGCTCGGCCGGGGCCAGGTCGGCCGCCGGGAGCAGGGCCGCGGGGCAGCTCGTGCCGGCGGCGCTCGTCCGGGCCGCGGCGGCCGCGAGCACCAGGACGCGGCGGGTGTCCGGGGGCAGGGTGCGCAGGACGGCGCGGTACTCCCGGCTGAGCGGCCCGTCCCGCGGCGGCGTCGTGGGCGGGGCGGCCTCGCCGCGGCGCTGCTCGGCGGAGAGAGCCGCGGCCAGCTCGGTCAGGGCGCGCGGGTTGCCCGCGGCCCGCCCGGCGAGGACCCCGGCCACGTCGCCGGCGAGGCCCGGCACGGCCCCGGCGAGCAGCGACCGGCTGTCGCGGGGGTCGAGGAGGCCGAGCCGGCGGCGGGGCAGCCCGGCGAGCGCGGCCTCGACGGCGGCCGCCCCGGGCGTGTCCCGCAGCGCGAACACGAGCGCGATCCGCTCGCCCCCGGCGCGCCGCGCGGCGACGGCGAGCGCGTCGAGCGAGGCCCGGTCGAGCGCGTGGGCGTCGTCGACGAGCACGAGGACCGGGCCGGCCCGTGCGGCGTCCCGCAGCGCGGCGAGCACCGCCAGCCCCGCCGCGAGCCGGTCGAGCGGCGGCTCGCCGTGTGCCGGACCGTGCGCCCCGGCCGGGTAGGGCAGGCCCGCGAGGAGGCGGTGCAGGCCGGCGAGCGGGAGCGCGGACTCGGCGTGGCACCCGGTCACGGACAGCACCGTCACGGAGCCGCCGGTTGCGGTGCCGGCTGGGCCGCTCGCGGACGCCGTCACGGTCTGGGTGGCGGCTGGGCCGCTCGCGGACGCCGTCACGGTCTGGGTGCCGGCTGGGCCGCTCGCGGACACCGTCGAGAGGGGGTTGACGGCGGTGTCCGCGAGGGCGTTCAGGAGGGCCGTCCGGCCGATGCCGGGCGGGCCGGTCAGGACCAGGGCGCCGCCCCGGCCGTCGGTGGCGGCGCCGAGCAGGGCCGTGGCGGCGGCCAGGTCGTCGTCGCGGCCCCGGAGCCGAACTTTCTGCACGGTCGATGCAACAACCATGCCGATCAGTGTTACGCGCGGGTAACGCGCAGGGGAAGTGCGCGCGGGTTATTGCACTGGCTACTGCACGTGCAGGACGTTGCTCACGCGGGCCAGGCGCAGGGTGCGGGTGACCCGCGGGCCGGGCGAGCGCAGGGTGAGCCGCCCGCCCGCGACGAACATGCGGCGGTGCACGTCCAGGAGCATGCCGATCGCGGCCGCGTCGACGAACGGGCACTCCGTGAGGTCCACGACCAGGTGGTCCGGCCCGAGATCCGCCGCCTCGTGGAGGAGGGCGGCGAAGCGCGGTACCGATGCCGCGTCCAGTTCCTCGCGGATCACGATCTCGATCGTGGGGGTGGCCGCGTCGGCCGTGCCGCTGTGCATGTGCGTCTCCCGTCGTCGCCGGTGCCCACCTCTTCAGCGTTCGGCTCCGATGTGGCGAACCCTGCCCGGAACCGTGACGGTTGTGTGACTTCGGCGGCGCAAGCCCCGGTCAGGGCCGGGGGAAGTGGTCGCCGGGCGGTCGCGCCCGGCATGATGCCCCTATGGCAGGCGTGCTGGTGATCGAGGACGACGACCGGATCCGGCTCTCGCTGGCGCTCGCGCTGGAGGACGAGGGCTACGCGGTCCGCGGCGCGGCGAGCGCGGAGGAGGGCCTGGTCGCGCAGCGCGAGGAGCCCGCCGACACCGTGCTCGTCGACCTGATGCTGCCCGGCGTCGACGGGTTCGAGTGCATCCGGCAGCTGCGCCGCGGCGACGACGTGCCGATCGTGGTCATCAGCGCGCGCGACGACACCCACGACATCGTCGCCGCGCTCGAGGCCGGGGCCGACGACTACCTGGTCAAGCCGGTCGCGGTGAAGGAGCTCTCGGCCCGGCTGCGGGCGCTGCGCCGGCGCGGGCGCACCGTGCAGGCGATGGCCAGCATGGCCTTCGGCGAGATGGAGATCCTCCCGGATGCGGGCGAGGTGCGCATCGGCGGCGAGCCGGTCGCCGTGACGCGCACCGAGTTCCGGCTGCTGTGCGAGCTGGCCGAGCACCCGGGGCAGGTGCTGAGCCGCCAGCAGCTGCTGCAGCGGGTGTGGGAGTACGAGATCGGCGACGAGCGGCTCGTGGACGTGCACGTCGGGCGGCTGCGGCAGAAGATCGAGCGGGACTCCAAGTCGCCGCGGTACCTCGTGACCGTGCGCGGCATGGGGTACAAGCTGCAGCGATGACCCGCCTGCGGCTGGGGCTGCGGACCCGGGTCGTCGCCGGGTTCGCGGCCGGCGCGCTGACCCTCTCCGCCTGCATGGCGCTGGTCTCGTACGGGCTCACCCGCAACGAGCTCATCGGCGGCCGGGAGCGTTCGGCGGTCCGCTCGGCGACCTTCGACGCGCGGGTCGTGGCCGCCGGGCTGAACGCCGACAAGCCCGACATCGGCGGAATGCTGCGCACCCTGGACACCGGGGGCAACCGCCGGGTGCTCGTGTTCCACCTGGGCAAGTGGTACTCGCGCCACGCCGAGACCGCGTCCACCTCCGCCGTGCCGCAGAGCCTGCAGCGACTCGTCGGCGAGTCGGGCCAGGGCATCCAGCGGGCGAGGCTGGACGGCTCGCCGGTGGTGATCGTGGGCATCCTGCTGTCGCCGGCCACGGCGCTGTACGAGATCGACTCCATGCGCGAGCTGGACCAGAACCTGCGCACCATCGGCTGGGTGCTCGCGCTGGTCGCCTCGGCCGTCGCGCTGGCCGGGGCGGGGCTGGGCTGGTACGCCACCCGCTACGTCCTGCGCCCCCTGCGCTCGGTCGCCACCGCGGCCCAGGGCATCAGCGCCGGCGACCTCGGTGCGCGGCTCGACCCCGCCACCGACCCCGATCTGGAGCCGCTGTCGACCTCGTTCAACGAGATGGTCGACCAGCTGGCCCGGCGCATCGAGCGGGACCGCCGCTTCGCCGCCGACGTCTCCCACGAGCTGCGCTCCCCGCTGCAGACCCTGGCCGCCTCGGCGAGCGTGCTGGAGCGCCGCCGCGACCGGCTCGACGAGCGCACCGCGACCGCGGCCGGCCTGGTCGTCGACGAGGTGGCCCGGTTCCAGCAGCTCGTCGACGACCTGCTGGAGCTGGCCCGCGGCGACCTGCCGGCCCAGCTGGAGCCGGCCGACGTCGCCGAGCTGGCCCGGCGCGCCGCGCAGCGCCGCGGCCTCGACCCGGCGATCGTGGACGCCGCCCAGCCGGGGGCGGGCGGCCTGCGGTGGAACGTCGACCGGCGCCGGCTCGAGCAGGTGCTCGTGAACCTGCTCGACAACGCGGTGACCCACGGCGGGGGACCGGTCGCGGTGCGGATCGAGACCGACGGCCCCGACGGGGCGATCGAGGTCGACGACGACGGCCCCGGCGTCAACCCCGCCGACCGCGAGGTGATCTTCGACCGGTTCGAGCGGGGCCGCTCGGCCGGGGCCCGCGGCAGCTACACGGGCACCGGGCTTGGCCTGTCGCTGGTGGCGCAGCACGTGGCCGCCCACGGGGGCCGGGTGCTCGTGCTGGACCGGCCCGGGGGCGGCGCGCGGTTCCGGATCGAGCTGCCGGGGGTGCGGTGAAGCGCTGCGGACTCGCGCTGTTCGCCCTGCTCGCGCTGGTCGCGCTGGGCGGGTGCGGGGTGCCGACCGAGGACTCCCCGCGGCCGATCGAGCCCTCGGTGGTCATCGGCTCCTACGAGGGCCCGATGGCGGTGACGTCGCCCGGCGCGGTCGTGGAGCGGCTCTTCTTCACGCGCGACAGCCAGCTCGTGCCCGTCGACCGGCGGGTGGCGACGGTCCCGGCGCCCGAGCGGCACCTCGACGACCTCGCCGCCGGCCCGACGGCGCAGGAGCGCGACGCGGGCGTCGACAGCGCGCTCGGTGGCACCTCGTACATCACGGGCGTCGAGCTGCACAACGGCACCGCCGTCGTCGGGCTCTCGGTCGACAACCCGATCCGCAACGACGAGACGCTCGCCTACGGGCAGATCGTGTGCACGCTCACCGCCCGCGCCGACATCGTGGCCGTGCAGTTCACGCAGGACGGGCGGACGCTGGAGGTACCGCGGGGCGACGGCGCCCTCACCAGCGCGCCGCTCACCGAGGACGACTACGTGAGCCTCATCGCCGAGCGGTAGCCGCGGTCACCACGATGCTGAACCGGTCGATGCCGCGGATCAGCCGGGCCAGCTGCGCGAAGTCGACGGGCTTGCGGAAGTAGTGCTCGGCCGGCACCCCGAAGTCGCGCAGCATCCGCTCCTCCAGCGGCGAGCTGGTGAGCACGACGACGATCAGCCCGGCCAGCTCCGGCCGGCCCTGTATCCGGTCGAGCACGACGCGGCCGTCGACGCCGGGCAGGTTGAGGTCGAGCAGCAGGATGTCCGGGCGCGGGGCGTCCGCGTAGCGGCCGCGGCGCTCCAGGTAGTCGAGCGCCTCGAGGCCGTCGCCGAGCACGGTGAGCGGGTTGCGCAGGCGATGCTCGCGGAACTCGTCGATCGTGTACGCCACGTCACCGGCGTCGTCCTCGACCAGCAGAATGTGCGCGAGGTCCATGGGCTCCCCCGGATGTTGCAGCAGTGCAAAATTTCCGCCCTACCGTAAGGTATTCGGCCCTGGTAAATCCACCCGCCGCGCCCCCCGCTGTGCCGTCACCCGTGCAACGATGGCGCGGTGACGACCGAGCCGCTCGTCGAGGCGCTGCTGGCGGTGAACCGCAGCATGGTCGCGCTCGCCGCGCGCAACCTCACGGCGCTCGGGGCGGACGTGACGCTGCCGCAGTACCGCACGCTGGTTCTGCTGGCCGGCGGCGGCCCGCAGCGCAGCGCGGTGCTGGCCCGCGAGCTCGGCGTGGCCCCGTCGACGCTGACCCGCATGTGCGACCGGCTCGTGCGCAAGTCGCTGATCCACCGCTTCCACCGGCACAACGACCGGCGGTCGATCTGGCTGGGCCTGACCCCGGCGGGCCGCGACCTCGTGGGCCACGTGATGCGGGCCCGGCGCCATGAGCTGGAGGCGATCGTACGGTCGGCGGGCCTGACGGCGGCCCCGCGCGACCTGACGCTGCTGCACGCGTTCGTGCGGGCCGCGGGCGAGCTGCCCGACGACGAGTGGTGGGGCCGCTGGGAGGCCTCGGCCGACCCGGTGGAGGGCGCGCAGGCGATGCGCACGAGCCGGCTCGCCCCGAAGCCGCTCGGCTAGCGGGTCTTGCCCTCCGTCCGCGGCCGCCGGACGCCGTCGACCTCGGTGCAGAGGCCGTAGACGCGCGCGTGGCTCGTCCAGCCGTTGACGTGGCCGTGGTTGTTGCTGATCTGCACGCGGCCTCCGGCGTGGTCGACGGCGGAGACCAGGTGCACGTACACCGTGCCCGACACCTTCGCCAGGACGACGTCGCCGCGCTCGACGGCCGCCGGGTCGACCGGGGCGACGGTGACCAGCGCGCGGCTGCGGATCAGCGGCGTCATCGAGTTGCCGGTCGGGCGGAATCGCACCGTCGCGCCGGCGGCCACGCGGGTGGCCATGAGATCGAGCATGCCCATCGTGGTCACCACTGTCCCGGGCCGGGCGGCTCAGGGCGACGGATTTTCGTCCCGGCGGTGCGGAGCTGGCCTTCAGGCCGTCGGTTTGTTCGCTCGGCGGTGCAGGAGCAGGGCCGTCACGGCGACGGTTTCTCGGCTCGGCGGTGCAGGAGCAGGGCCGTCACGGCGACGGTTTCTCGGCCCGGCGGTGCAGGAGCAGGGCCGTCAGGCCGCCGGCGAGCAGGCCCCAGAAGGCGGAGCCGATGCCGAGGATCGTCATGCCGGACGCGGTCACCACGAACGTGACCACGGCCGCCTCGCGCCCGTCCGCCTCGGTGACCGCCGAGGCCAGGGACGAGCCCAGCGCCGGCAGCAGCGCCAGCCCCGCGACCGCCACGACCAGGATCGGCGGGGAGAGCAGGACGAGGGCCATGGCCAGCGACGCGCCTAGGCCGAGGGCGAGCTGGCCGCCGCCGAGGGCCACGGTGGCGATCCAGCGGCGGCGCGGGTCCGGGTGGGTGTCGGGGCCGGCGGTGAGGGCGGCGGTGATCGCGGCCAGGTTGACCGCGTGCCCGCCGAACGGGGCCGCGAGCGCGCTGGCCGCCCCGGTGGCGACGAGGAGCGGGCGGAGGGGCGGGGTGTAGCCGTACGTCGCGAGGACCGCCATCCCGGGCACGTTCTGGGCGGCCATGGTCACCAGGAACAGCGGGATCGCCAGGCTCACCACGACCGAGGGGTTCAGCGTGGGCGCGGTCAGGATCGGGGCGGGCCGCAGCTCGGCGCCGCCCAGCGAGCCGCCGGGGCCGTGCACGGCGATCGCGGCGACGGCCGCGAGCAGGGCGCCCGGCACGGCCCACTGCCGCGCGAAGCGGAACAGCACCGCCCAGGTGAGCACGACCGGGGTGGCCAGCAGCGGCAGGTCGACCATCGCCCGCACCGGGGCCAGGCACAGGCTGAGGATCACCCCGGCGAGCATCGCGCCGGCGATCGGGCGCGGGATGGCGGCGATCGCCCGGGTCAGCCACGGGACCAGGCCCGCGAGGACCATGAGCGCGCCGCTGAGCAGGAACGCGCCCACGGCCGCCGGGAAGCCGCCCGGGACCGGGCCGGTCGCGGCGAGCAGGGCCGCGCCCGGGGTCGACCAGGCGATGGCGATCGGCATCCGGTACCGCCATCCGAGCCCGATCGCCGTGACCCCGATCGCCACGCAGACGGCGAGCAGCCCGGAGGCGGCCTGGGCCGGGGTGGCACCGACCGCGCGGAGCCCGGCGAGCACGACGGTGAACGAGCTCGCGTACCCGACGAGCGCGCTCACCAGCCCCGCGAGCACGGCCGGCAGCTCCCGCCGCAGCCGGTTGCCCGGCGCCGCCTGTTCCGCGCCCGCCGACTGCTGCACGCCCGCCGCCTGTTCCGCGCCCGCCGACGGCTTCACGCCCGCCGCCTGTTCCGCGACCGACGGCTGTCGGCCCGCCGACTGTTCCGTGCCCGCCAGGCGTTCCGCGCCCGGCGGCTGTTCCCTGTCCGCCGGTTGCTCCCTGTCCGCCGGTTGTTCCGTGCCCGGCCGCGGCTCCGCGGCGTCCGGCGGCTGCTCGCCGGTGGTCTCCGGCGACCGTGGCTGGGTGGCCGGATGCCCTTCGCCGGTCGAGTCCGGGGGTGCCTGCCGCATGCGTGGGACCCTTCGCCGATCGTTCCGTAAACGGAACGCAACAATAGCCACATGAGCGCGAGCGGAACAAGCCGCCCCGGCGCCGAGTCCGCCGTGGGTGAGCGGCTGCGGCGGATGCGGGAGGCGCGCGGGCTCTCCCTGTCGGCCCTCGCGCGGGCGGCCGGCATCGGCAAGGCCACGCTGTCCGGCCTGGAGCACGGCACGCGCAACCCGACCCTGGAGACGTTGTACGCGGTGGCGGGAGCGCTGGGGGTACCGCTGACGGCTCTTGTCCTGAAGCCCGGTGATCCCCCGGCCGCCGCCGCCGACGTGCGAGGCGCGGCGGTCACCGCGACGCTGCTCGAGGTGTTCGAGGAGCCCGGGGCGACGTTCGAGCTGTTCTGGATGCGCGTGCGGCCCGGGGTGGCGCAGCGCTCTCCGGCGCACGCGCGCGGCGTGACCGAGCACATCACGGTCTACGGCGGGACGCTGCGGGCGGGACCCGAGGACGCGCCCCGCACCGCCGGGGCGGGCGAGCACGTGACCTTCCGCGCCGACGTACCGCACGTCTACGAGGCGACGGGCCCCGACGAGGTGGTGGCGAACCTGCTGATCCGCTCGCCCCGCTGACGGCGCGCGGACGTGCCGAACGTCTACGAGGTGGTGGCGCATTTGCTGGTCCGCTCGCCCCGCTGACGCAGGCGGGACGGGCGAGCGCGCGCCATGAGGTGGTGGCGCGTTTGCTGACGCAGGCGGGACGGGCGAGCGCGCGCCATGAGGTGGTGGCGCGTTTGCTGACGCAGGCGGGACGGGTTCCGCGCGTTTATGAGGTGGTGGCGGACCTGCTGATCCGCTTGCCCCGCTGGCTCAGGCGGGACGCGCCCAGGGGCCGGGGCCGTCGGGCTCGGTCAGCGCGGCGATCACCGTGAGCAGCTCCGGCGGCTCGAGGCGTCCGTCCAGCCCGGCGAGCTCGGCCGGCTCGAGCCAGGCGTGCCCGCGCAGGCTCAGCACCTCGTCCGGCAGCAGCCCGGTGCGCACCAGCGGCGGCGCCTCGGCGTCGAAGCGGGCGAGGAAGAACTGCTCGGGCCCGACGGTGCGGCGCCCGTTCCACCACATGTCGCGCTCGACGTCCACGAACCGGTCCAGCACCGCCGCGGCGTCGAGCCCGGTCTCCTCGCCGAGCTCCCGGCGCGCCGTGTCGAACGGCGACTCGCCCGGATCGATGCCTCCGCCGGGCGGCTCCCACAGCAGCGAGCCGTCCGCGGGGTCCTGCCAATGCAGCAGCAACACTCGCTGGGCCGCGTCCAGACACACCACGCGCGCGGCCGGCCGGCGGCGAGGCTCCCCGTTGTCCACGCGAAAACCCTATCGGCCCGGCGCGCGCCCCGCTGCCCCGCCGAAGCCAGTGACGGAGCGCACCGCGGCCGGGCTGTTCGCGTCGTTCCCGATGGCGACCAGCGCGCGACGCGACGGCGGCGAGTTGGGCATGTTGCGCGGCGTGGGCCTCGTCGGCTTCACCGTGTTTCGGGACGTCCGCGCTCGCCTCGTCGCGGCGCTCGCGGTGCGGGTGAGGACCCTGTTCGCGATGGCGCGGCGGCGGCCGGCAGTCGTTGCCGCAAAGCGAACATTTGCCGCGTTTGCCGTCATATCCTGTGCCCAGCGCGGGTGATCAAGGGCGGTGACCGGATGCAGGATCAGCTCATCTTCGGCGTGGGCCGGCTGCTGTGTGCGCTGCCGCTGGCCGCCGTCGTCGAAACCGTCCGGCCGCTGCCGGTGCAGCCTGTCGGCGGTGCGGGCGGGGCGCTGCTCGGGGTGGCCGTGATCCGGGGCGCGGCGGTGCCCGTCGTCGACACCGCGGCGCTGCTCGGCGATCCGGGGGTGCCGCCCAGCCGGTTCGTCACCGTGGACACCCCGGGCGGGACCGTCGCGTTCGCGACCGGGCCGGTCGCCGGGGTGCGGTCCGTGGCCCGCTCGGCCGCGCAGCCCTCGCCGGTGGCCGGTGAGCTGGTGGAGGCGGTCGGGGTGCTCGACGGACGGCCGCTGTTGTTCCTGAATCCCGAGTCGGCGCCGGTGCGCGGGGCTCGGGCCGAGGCGCGTGGGAACGGCAGTCCCGAGTCGGTGCCGGTGCGGGGAGCCCGGGCCGAGGCGCGTGGGAACGGCAGTCCCGAGTCGGTGCCGGTGCGGGGAGCCCGGGGCGAAGCGCGTGGGGACGGCTGTCCCGAGCCGGGGCGCGGGGCCAAGGCTGAGGCGTGCGGGGGCGACCGTGCCGCCGCGTGAGCAGGACGGCGTCGCGCGGCTGCGGCGGCTGCTCGCCGAGCGGCTCGGGATGGCGTTCGACGACAAGAAGGACGGGCTGCTCGCCGAGATCCTCCAGCAGCGGGCCACCCAGCACGGGCTGACCGATCGCGGCTACCTGGACCGGCTCACCACCGCGTGGACCGCCGAGCTCTCCGCGCTCGCCGAGGCGCTCACGGTCAACGAGACGTACTTCTTCCGCAACGTCGAGCAGTTCCGGGCGCTCGCCGACGTCGCCCTCCCGGCGCGGATGCGCGCCGACGACGGGCGGCGGCGGCTCGATCTGCTGTCCGTGGGGTGCTCGACCGGCGAGGAGGCGTACAGCCTCGCGATGGTCGCCGCCGGCCGCGTGCCGCAGGCGTGGGAGACCTCGATCATCGGGCTGGACGTGAACCGGGGGGCGCTGCGCAAGGCGATGGCCGGGCGCTACTCGCTGTGGTCCCTGCGCGAGACGCCCGAGAGCGTGCGGCAGCAGTGGTTCCGCCCGGCCGGCGACGGGGTCGAGATCGACGCGCGGCTGCGCAACCGGGTCCGGTTCGTCGAGCACAACGTCGCGCGGGAGGAACCGGTGCTGTTCGCGCCGGGGATGTACGACATCGTGTTCTGCCGCAATCTGCTCATGTATCTCACGCCGGACACGGCGCGCACGGTGGTGGAGCGCATCACGCGGAGCCTGCTGCCCGGCGGCTTCCTGTTCCTGGGGCACACCGACACGCTCGGGCTGCGCCCCGAGGGGCTGGAAGTGCACCACTCGCACGGGACGTTCTACTACGAGCGCGTGGCGGTGGCGCCCAGGGCCCCCGAGCCGGTGCGGGCCGCCGGGCCGCCGCCGCGGGAGCGGGCCCTCGCACTGCTACGGCAGGAGCGGTTCGCCGACGCGCTCGACCTGCTCGACGCCGTCGCGGGGGCCGAGGCCGACCGGCCCGAGACGTGGCTCGTGCGCGGGTGTGCGCTGGCCGGGCTCGGGGACACCGGGCGGGCCGCGGACCTGTGCCGGCGGCTGCTGGACCGCGACGCGCTCTTCGCCGACGCGCACCAGCTGCTCGGCGACTGTCACGAGGGCGACGAGCAGCACGACGCGGCCCAGCGCCACCATCGCATCGCCGCGCAGCTCGATCCCGGGTTCGCGATCCCGCGGCTGCGCCTGGGGCTGCTGGCCCGGCGCGTCGGGGACCGGCGTACGGCGGAGGAGGAGCTCGATCAGGCGGTACACCTGCTGCGGGCGGAGTCCGAGGAGCGCATCGCGCTGTTCGGGGGCGGATTCGGCCGCGGCGCCCTGATCGCGCTGTGCCGGGCCGAGCTGGCGGCGGTCTCGTGAGCGCCGTCGCGCCGCCGCGCACGGACGACCCGGCCGGGGCGCAGCCGGTGCCGGTGCAGGACCGGGGCACGCTCGAGCACCGGCTCGCCGAGCTGCGGGAGGAGTTCGACCGCTCGTTCGCCGACCCGCCCCGCTCGTCCGTCGCCGGGCACGACGACCTGCTGGCGATCCGGGCGGGCGGCGTGCGGTACGCGCTGCGCCTGACCCAGGCCGCCGGGCTGTTCCCCGACCGTCCCGTGACGCGGCTGCCGGGCCCGCTCGGCGCGCTGCTCGGGGTGGCGGGCTTCCGCGGCGCGATCGTGCCCGTGTACGACCTGGCGGCCGTGCTGGGCACGGGCGGTACCGCGGCCGGATCGGCGGACGGCGGCACCGGCCCGCGCTGGCTCGTGCTCGCGGCCGGGCAGCCCGCCGTCGCGCTCGCCTTCGCCGAGCTCGACGGCCACCTGCGCATTCCCAGCGACCGGCTGGTCGAGGAGGCGGACGGCCACGGGCCGCACGGATGCCTGCGCGGGATCGTGCCGCTGCCCGACGGGGCCCGCCCCATCGTCGACGTGCCGGCGGTGCGCGCCGCGGTCCGGGCCGCCGTCGACGCCGTCACCGGGCCGGTGCGGCACACCGAGGAGCGATAGGGCGGGACATGGCACGACAATGGACGTACGGGCAGCGGCTCGGCCTGGGCTTCGTCGTCAATGCGGGGCTGACGCTGATCACCGGCCTGGTGACCGTCTGGGCGCTGAGCACCGTGGTGGCGGGCAAGGACGAGGTCATCAACGTCGGCGTGAAGGGCCTCGCCGCGGCGCAGGAGCTGCGGACCGCCGTCGAGGCCAAGAGCAGCGCCGGGCGGGCGTACCTGCTCACCGGCGACCAGCGCTACGCCCAGCAGGTCAGCACCGCGCGGGCCCGGTTCTCCGCCGCGGCCGGGCGGGTCCGCGACGTGCTGGCCGGCGCCGAGGAGCGGAACCTGCTCGACCAGGCGGTGGAGGGCGAGCAGCGCCACCAGGACGCGCTGCAGGGCGTGATCACCCGCCGGGACCAGCCCGGCGCCAACCTGGAGGAGATCAGCGCCGCGTTCGAGAACAGCGTCGTGCCGCAGCGCGACACCCTCGACCGCGAGATCACCTCGCTCGTCACGCTGCTCAACCAGGACCTGCGCACCCGCCAGGACGCGGCCTCGACCCGCGCCGCCGTCGCCATGGGGGTCGTGATCGCCCTCGCCGCGCTCTCCGTCGGCTTCGGCCTCGTCAGCGGGCTGCTGCTCGCCCGCGCGCTCAAGCGCCAGGTGGCCGGGACCGTCGGGCACATCCGCAGCTCCTCGGCCCAGCTGGAGGCGTCGGCCGGGGCCCAGGCGACCGGCGCCCGCGAGCAGGCGACCGCGATGAGCGAGATCACCACGACGATCGAGGAGCTGCTCATCACCTCCCGGCAGATCGCCGAGGGCGCGCAGCGGGTGGCGAAGATCGCCGAGGAGACCGCGACCGCGGCCGGCTCCGGCGACTCCACGATCGAGGACGCCCGGGCCTCGATCGCCGCGATCCGCCGCCAGGTCGACCTCATCGTGCAGCACATGCTCGAGCTCGGGCAGCGCTCGCAGCAGATCGGCGGCGTGGTCGACCTCGTCTCCGAGCTCGCCGAGCAGACCAACATCCTGGCCATCAACGCGACCATCGAGGCGTCCGGGGCGGGGGAGTGGGGGCGGCGGTTCGCGGTCGTGGCCGACGAGATCCGCAAGCTGGCCGACCGTACGGCCGGCTCCGCCAAGGAGATCCGCGCGCTCATCGACGACGTCCGGGGCGCGGTCAACACCACCGTGATGGCGACCGAGACCGGGGCCAAGGCGGTCGACGCCGGCGCCCGGCAGTTCGACGCCGTCACCGCGTCGTTCCAGCAGATCGCCGACCTGGTGGCCTCGACCACGGAGTCGGCGCGCGAGATCGAGCTGTCCACCAAGCAGCAGGCGACCGCGGTCGAGCAGGTCAACGTGGCGGTCAACGACACCGCCCGGGTGACGCAGGAGAGCGAGACGAGCGCGGTGCAGACCCGCCAGACCGCGTCGCACCTGACCGGCCTGTCCACGACCCTGCTGCGGCTCGTGACGGCGGACAACCGCACATGACGGACAAGGATCCGCTGCGGTACTTCCGGATCGAGGCCCGCGAGCTCGTCGATCAGCTCGCGCAGGGCGTGCTCGACCTGCAGGGCGGCGCCGGGGACCCGGAACCGGTGGCCGTGCTGCTGCGCCACGCGCACACGCTCAAGGGCGCGGCCCGGGTGGTGCGCCAGACCGTGCTGGCCGATCTCGCGCACGCGTTCGAAGAGCTGCTCATGCCCTTCCGCGAGGGCGGCTCGCCGGACGTTCCCGCCCTGCTGCGGCTGACCGATGCGATGACGTCGGCCGTGGCGGACCTCGAGCAGCCCGACGCTCCGGAAGTATCCGAGATATCCGAACCTTCCCCTGAGCCCGATCGCGATGCCACCGCGGACGTGGACGACCTGCTCGAGGCGGTCGACGAGGCCCACGCCCGCTTCGCCCCGCTGCGCACCCACACCGCCGCCCTCGAACGCGTCCGGCGGACCGCCGAGGGCCTCGCCGAGCAGCTGCGCGGCGAGCGGGGCGGCCCCGCCGCCGGCTCGATCGCCGCCGGGCTCACGACGCTCGGCCGCCGCCTCACCGCGACCGTCGAGCAGGTCGCCCGCGAGCTCGACGACATCCGCGGCCGGGCCGAGCGCCTGCGCCTGGTCCCCGCCGCGACCGTCCTGACGACCCTGCACCGGGCCGTGTACGACGTCGCGAACACCGAGGGCAAGACGGTGCTGTTCGACAGCCACGGCGGCGACCTGCGCCTCGACCCGCACGTGCTCTCCCAGGCCGGCAACGCCCTGCTGCACGTGGTCCGCAACGCGGTCAGCCACGGCGTGGAGCCCGAGGCCGAGCGCGTCGCGGCCGGCAAGGCGCCCCAGGGCCGGGTCAGCGTCGAGGTCCGCCGCCGCGGCCGGTTCGCCGCGTTCCGGTGCCGCGACGACGGCCGCGGCTTCGACCTCGAGGCGGTGCGCCGCCAGGCCGAGCGCCGCGGGCTGGTCCGGGCCGGCGCCGACGTGCGCGAGCTCATGCGCCTGCTCATGCAGGGCGGCATCTCCACCTCCGAGCGGGTCACCGGCGTCTCCGGGCGCGGCATCGGGCTCGACGCGGTCCGCGACGTCGCCGAGCGCCTCGGCGGCGAGGTGTCGGTGAGCACCGAGCCCGGCCAGGGCACGACCGTCGAGCTCACGGTGCCGCTCGCGCTCGTCTCGCTCTCCGGGCTCGTGCTGCGGGCCGGCGGGGTCTTCGCCGCGCTGCCGCTGGACGCGGTGCGCACCTGCGTGCTGCTGCCCGAGGTGGAGGCGTCCGCGGCCGCCGCGGCCGGGGCCCTCGCCCACGACGGGCGCGTGCTGCCGTTCCTGCCGCTGGCCCGGGTGCTCGCGCCCGGGGCGCCGCCCGCGGCCGGGAGCGGGGCCGTCGCGGTCGTGCTCGCCGCCGCCGAGGACGTCTTCGCGGTCGGCGCGGACCGGCTGCTGGGCACCTCGACGCTGGTCGTGCGGCCGCTGCCGGAGCTGGCCCCGGCGGCCGCGGTCGTCGGCGGGGTGTCGATCGACGCCGAGGGCAACCCGCGCATCGTGCTCGACCCGGCCGGCCTGGCCGCCTCGGCCGGGGCCGCCGGCAGCGTCGCGCCCCCGCCCGCCGCGAACGGCGCCGAGGGGGCCGGCGAGGCGCCGCGGGAGCTCGCGCCGATCCTCGTCGTCGACGACTCGCTCACCACCCGGATGCTCGAGCGCAGCATCCTGGAGTCCGCGGGGTACCGCGTGGAGCTGGCCGCGTCCGCCGAGGAGGCCCTGGAACGGGCCCGGCAGCGGCGGTACGCGCTGTTCCTCGTCGACATCGACATGCCCGGCCTCGACGGCTTCGCGTTCGTCGAGCTCACCCGGGCCGACCCGGAGCTGCGCGAGGTGCCCGCGATCCTGGTCAGCTCGCGATCCTCGGCCGAGGACCGCCGGCGGGGGCTGGCCGCCGGGGCCGCCGCCTACGTGGTCAAGAGCGAGTTCGACCAGGAGGAGCTCCTCGGCCACATCCGCGATCTCGCGGGGGCGCCGGCATGATCAGGGTGCTCGTCGTCGAGGATTCCGCCACGGTACGGCACTGCCTGCGCGAGGCCCTCACGCGCGCCGCCGGCTTCGAGATCGTGGGCGAGGCCACCGACGGCGCCCAGGCGGTCGAGCTCTGCCGTCGGCTGCGGCCGGACGTGATCACCATGGACGTGATGCTGCCGGTGATGACCGGGCTGGCCGCCACCGAGCAGATCATGGCGCTCGCCCCGACGCCGATCCTCGTGGTGTGCTCCGCCGACCGCCGCGAGCTGTTCACCACCTACGACGCGCTCGCCGCCGGGGCCGTCGACGTGCTGGAGAAGCCGCGCGGCGACGCCACCGACGACACCTGGCCGCAGCGGCTGCGCACCGCGGTCAAGGTCGTCTCCCGCATCCGCGTGGTCACCAAGCGGCTGGGCGGGGCCACGCCCGACCCGCCGGTGGCCGTCCGGCCCGAGCCGGCCGCGGTGCGCGCGGTGCTCATCGGCGCGTCGACCGGCGGCCCCGGGGCGATCGTGCGGCTGCTGCGGGCGTTGCCGGCCGGGTTCGCGGTGCCGGTGCTGTACGTCCAGCACCTGTCGGCCAACGAGTCCTTCGCGCAGGCGTTCACCGGCTGGCTGGCCGAGCAGACCGGGCACGTCGTCGGCTACGCCCGCGGCGGCGAGGCGCTCGGCTCGCTGGGCGGGCGGGTCACGATGGCCCCGCCCGACCTGCACCTGCTCGTGCGCGGCGGGCACCTGCACCTCAGCGCGGCGCCGCCCCGGCACTCCTGCCGCCCCTGCGTCGACACGCTCTTCGAGTCCGCGGCCGCGGACCTCGGGCGCGCCGCGGCCGGGTGCCTGCTCACCGGGATGGGCCGCGACGGCGCCGGCGGCCTGCTCGCGCTGCGCCGGGCCGGGGCGATGACGTTCGCGCAGGACGCGGCGAGCTGTGTGGTGTACGGGATGCCGCGCGAGGCCGCCGCGCTTGGCGCCGCCGCGGAGAGCCTGCCGCCGGAGCAGATCGGGGCCCGCCTCGCCGCGCTGGGCGAGCGGTCGACGGACAGGAGGCTCGCGTGGCGAACACGGTCCTGATCGTCGACGACAGCCTCACCGTGCGCATGGACCTGCACGAGGCCTTCGAGGACGACGGCTTCCACACCGTGCTGTGCGCCCGGCTCGGCGAGGCCGTCGACGCCCTGGAGTCCGAGCAGTTCGACGTCGCCGTGCTCGACGTGCGCCTGCCCGACGGCGACGGCGTCGACCTGCTGCGCCGGCTGCGCGCCCACCCCCGCCACGGCGACGCGGTCGTGCTGCTGCTGTCCACCGAGGCCGAGGTGCACGAGCGCCTGCGCGGCCTGCGCACCGGCGCCGACGACTACGTCGGCAAGCCCTACGACGCGGCCGTGGTCGTCGCCCGCGCCCGCGACCTGCTGCGCCACGGGCCTGTGTCCGGCAACCGCCGGCTCGTGCTCGTCATCGACGACAGCCGCACCTTCCGCGAGCTGCTGCGCCGGCATCTCGCCGACAGCGGCTACGAGGTGGCGACGGCGGCCAGCGGCGAGGAGGGGCTGCGCGTGGCCGGGGTCCGCCGGCCCGACGCGATCATCGTCGACGGGGTGCTGCCCGGCATCGACGGCGCCACCGTCATCCGCCGCGTGCGCCTCGACGCGACCCTGCGCAACGTGCCGTGCCTGCTGCTGACCGCCTCCGACGACTACACCACCGAGCTGCAGATCCTCGAGGCCGGCGCCGACGCGTTCGTGCGCAAGCAGGAGGACCTCGCGGTCGTGCTGGCCAAGCTCGCCGCGGTGCTGCGCAAGAGTGCCGCCCCCGTGCCGCTGCCCGACGCCGGCGCCGTGCGCCCGGCCCGGGTCCTGCTCGTCGACGCCGACAGCCACTACCTGGAGATGATGACGACCCTGCTGCACGAGGACGGCTTCGAGGCCGTGCTGGCCCGCTGCGCCGACGACGCCCTCGCGATGCTGGCCGTGCAGCCGGCCGACTGTACCGTCATCGACCTGCACCTGCCCGAGATCGACGGCCGCGAGCTGTGCGACCGCATCCGGGCCGTGCCGGGCCTGCGCGACATGCCGGTCATCATCGTCGGCCACGACGACGTGCTCCTGGAGTGCCTCGCGGCGGGGGCCGACGACTACGTGCGCCGGGCCGACGGCACCGGCAGCCTGCGCGCCCACGTCCGGGCCCACCTGCGCCGCCAGCACCTGCACGAGCAGAACCGCCGCATCCGCGACGAGCTCGTGCGCCGCGAGATGGAGGCGGCCGAGGAGCGCGCGGCCCGCCGCTTCGCCGAGGCCCGCGCGGAGCTGGTCGAGGAGCTCGAGTGGCGCAACCGCGAGCTGGAGGCGTTCAGCGGCTCGGTCTCGCACGACCTGCGCTCGCCCCTGCAGACGATCCTGAGCTACAGCGAGCTGCTGGCCGAGGAGGCCGACGAGCAGACGGCGTCGCTGCTGATGCGCATCCACGGCGCCGCCACCCGGATGAACGCGCTGATCGAGTCGCTGCTGCAGCTCGCGCGCGCGAACCGGGGCCAGATCCAGCACGGCACCGTCGACCTGGCGGCCCTCGCCCTGGACGTGGTCGACGAGCTGCGCCAGCGCGACCCCGCCCGCACCGTGCGCGTCACGGTGGCCTCGCCGATGACGGCCGCCTGCGACGGCGACCTCGTGCGCGCGGTCTACGCGAACCTGGTGGGCAACGCCTGGAAGTTCACCTCGCGCACCCTGGAAGCGGCGATCTCGATCGGCTGCGACGGCGGGGTCTTCTACGTGCGCGACAACGGGGCGGGGTTTCCGGCGGACCGCGCGGAGGAGCTGTTCCGGCCCTTCGGCCGCCTGCACGACGCCGCGGAGTTCCCGGGCACGGGCATCGGCCTGACGACGGTGCAGCGCATCATCGACCGCCACGGCGGACGGATCTGGGCCGAGAGCGAGCCCGGCCGCGGCGCGACCTTCTCCTTCACCCTCGCCGCCTGACGGGCGGTATCGGGTCAGTTGCCCGCTTGCAGGATGCGCCACACCGCGTCCGGCGGCAGGCTCGGATTGCCGCACAGCTCCAGCACCACCGCAGGGTCGGGGTGGGTGGCCAGCCCGGCCAGGACGTCCGGCGGCGTCGCCGGGTTCGACGCCAGCGCCACGGCGCTCGCCGGGATCCGGGAGCAGATCCGCAGCGCCGCGGCCGGGGCCGCCTCGTGCCAGCCGACCTCCGCCACGGCCTCCGGCGAGCTGCGCGGGTCCTCGGCGATGGCGAGCAGGACGTCGGGCGGGCAGCACGGGTGAGCGGCCACCGCCGTGTTCACCCGTGGCCCGTGCCCGGCGGCGAAGGCCCGCACCTGCTCGGCCGTGACGCTGCTGCTCGCCAGTGCGAGCAGCGCGACCTCGAGGTCCGGGTCGCTCAGCAGCGTGGCCCGGATGTCCAGCGGCAGCTGGTGGCACCCGGCGGCGGCCCGCCGCAGCGCCGGGTCCGGGTCGGCGGCCAGGGTCAGCAGCTCGTCGCGGTCCCGCCGGTAGATGATCCGCTGCGTCGTCCCGGTGGCGCGGTTGTGCTCCAGCACCAGGTCCATCGGGACCACCGGGTTGTGCAGCACGTTCTGCCGCCAGCGGCCGGCGTCCTGGTCGTGGAGCCGGCGGAGCAGTTCGGCCGGCGTCGCCGGGTTGACCGAGACCGCGCCGGTGATCCGGGGATCGTCCAGCGCCACGAGGGCGGCGTAGGTGGCCGCGGGCAGATCACGCCGGGCCGCCAGCACCCGGCCCATCGCCGGGCCGGGCTCGGCGATGAGCGGCAGGATCGCCTCGACGGGGGTCGCGTGGTTGCCCGCGGCGGCCAGGCGCAGGTCGCGCAGGGCTTCGGCCGGGTCGGGGCGGTGCGGGCAGGGCTCCAGGGCGGGCCGCCCGCCGGTGGACATCAGCTCGGCGAGGAGCCCGGCGGGCACGCGGGGCCGGGCGGCGAGGGCGATGCGGACGCAGGCCTCGGCCCGCCGGTACAGGCGCCGGGCCAGCGCCTCCGGAAGGTCGTACAGCCCGGCCGCTCGGGCCGCGACCGAGCAGTCGTCGTCGCCGGCCAGCGTATCCGCGATGTCGGCCCGGTCCCGCCGCATGATGGACGCCGCGAGGGCATGGCGGACGTGCGGGTCGGGCCACGACGCGAGCAGCGGCAGCCAGCCGGCGGGCGCGTCGGCCCGGTCGATCCCGGCGACCATCGCCCAGGGGTCGTCGCGGGGGACCCGCTCGGCCGGAAGGTTGCCCGACCTGATCAGCGCCAGGTGTACCGCCCGGTGCCCGCACGCTTCGAGCGCCGCGACGTGTGCGGGTGCCAGGCGCTGCTCGAGGGCGAGGGCTTCGAGTACCCCCGGATCCGCCGTCGCGATGAGGACGTCGACGTGCTCGGGGCGCAGCGCGGGGTTGGCCGCGAGCGCGAGCAGGGCATGCCGCCGCTGCGCTGGGTCGTCGCACGCTCCGGCCGCCGGGGTCTGCACATCAACGAGTATGCGGGTCCGGTCACGTGCGGGGATGGCCGGTGATGCCGTCCAGCACGGTGGTCAGGTTGTGGTGGAAGGTCTCCTCGGCGTTGAGGTGGGCGCCGTCGACGACGAGCCGGGCGACGGTCGGGTAGCGGCCGGTCTCGAGCATGCGGGTCAGGTAGGGACCGAGGGCGGCCTGCCAGGCGGCCACGTCGGTGCCGGTCGCGCGGGCGGTGCGCCGCTCGGTGATCTCCCGGCGGAGCGCTCCGACGATGAACGCGTTGAGGGCGCCCAGGGCCCGCTGGAGATCGTCGATGTCGTGCACGGCGGGGGCCTGGGCGAGCGCCGCCGCGGTCGACTCGCCCACGGCGAGCGCGTGCGGTCCCAGGTGCGGCCGGGCGCCGAGCAGGTCGGCGAACCACTCGTGCTCGAGCGCGGCGTCGCGCGTGCGGTGCACGACGGCCAGCACCGCGGCGCGCCACCCGGGCGGCGGGCCGGCCTCGGCGATCTGGGCGTACACGGCGTCGACCATCAGGTCGAGCAGCTCGGACCGGTTGGTCACGTAGTCGTACAGCCGCATCGGGCCGACGCCGAGTTCCTTGGCGAGCTTGCGCACCGACAGCCCGTCGAGGCCGTGCTCGTCGGCGAGCCGGATCGCCGCGGCGGCGATCTTCGCGCGGCTCAGCGGCACCGGCGCCGCCCGCGGCTGGGGCTCGGGGCGTTCCCAGACGGGCAGCGATGCGCTACCGTACGGTGTATCCATACGGTACATCGTACGGCAAGGGGGATGACGATGCGAATCGCGATCGCCGGCGGGGGCCTCGGCGGCCTGACGCTGGCCCGAATCCTGCACCGGCACGGCATCGGCGCGGTGGTGTACGAACGCGAGGAAAGCCGATCCGCGCGACCCCAGGGCGGCCTGCTCGACCTGCACCCGGAGTCCGGGCAGCGGGCCCTGGACGAGGCGGGCCTCACCGGCGAGTTCCGGTCCGAGGCGCGCCCGGAGGGCGAGGAGCATCGCATCCTCGACCCGGCCGGGCGCACCCTCGTGCACCACAGGCCCGAACCCGGCTCGTTCGCCGGGCGCCCCGAGATCGACCGCCGCGTGCTGCGCGACCTGCTGCTCGATGCCCTCCCCGCCGGCACGGTCCGGTGGGGGCACCGGCTGGTCGCGGCGACCCCCCGAGCCGGCGGCGGCTTCGGGCTGACGTTCGAGGACGGCGACGGTGCCGGTCGAGATGCCGGCTGCGATGTCCTCGTCGGCGCGGACGGCGCGCGCTCGGTCGTCCGGTCGCTGCTGACCGACGCGCCGCTGTCCCACGTGGCCACCCTGGCCGAGCTCAGCATCGCCGACGCCGACCGCCGCCACCCGGACCTCGCCGACCTGGTCGGCCCCGGAAACCTCTGGTGCATCGGGGTGAGCCGGATCCTGGCCGCGCAGCGCCTCGGCGACGGCGGCATCCGCGTCGGGATCTCCCTGCCGGCCGGCGACCGCCCCATCGACGCCTACCGCGACAAGCGCGCCCTGCTGGAGCTGTTCGACGGCTGGAACCCCCGCCTCACCGCGCTCATCGAGGCCGGCGACGGCCCGCCGACCCTGCGCGGGATCGAGGTGATGCCGACCGGGACCCGCTGGGCCCACCGGCCGGGCCTCACCCTCATCGGCGACGCCGCGCACCTCATGCCGCCGGTCGGCGAGGGCGCCAACCAGGCCATGCTCGACGCCGCCGAGCTCGGCGCCGCCCTGGCCGCGGACCCCGCCGACCCCGGCGCGGCGATCCGGGCGTTCGAGGCGGCGATGTTCGACCGCATCGAGCCGATCGCCGAGATGTCCGCCCGGGTCCAGGCCATGATGCTGTCCCCGACCGCGGCCGAGGACATCGTCCGCTTCTTCACGCCGGAGCCGTCGCAGTGAGGAGTGCTACAGGGACAGGGCCGCCAGGTCGGTGCGGGCCGTCACGCCGAGCTTCGGGTACGCCTTGTAGAGGTGGTAGGCGACGGTCTTCGGGCTCAGGAAGAGCTGCGCGGCGATGTCCCGGTTCGACAGGCCCCGCGCGGCCAGCCGGGCGATCTGCAGCTCCTGCGGCGTGAGCCGCGCCGCCGCCGGCTCCGGGCGCTCGGGCGAGGCCGGCAGGCCCGTGGCCGTGAGCTCGCCGCGGGCCCGCGCGGACCAGGGGCGGGCGCCGAGCCGGTCGAAGGTCTCCAGCGCCTGGTGCAGCACCCGGCGGGCGTCGGCCTTGCGGCGGGCCCGGCGCAGCCACTCGCCGTAGGCCAGCGCGGTGCGCGCGCGGTCGAAGCCGGGCAGCGGGAACTTCAGCGCCAGCCGGTACTCGTGCTCGTCCCCGGACACCAGCGCCCGGCAGCGCGCCAGGGCCGCCTGCCCCCACACGGAACCGGTGCGGTCGGCGAACGCGGCCAGGCGCGGCAGGAACGGCTCCACTGTGGACGGTGTCCCGGCCCGCACCGCGGCCTCCGCGAGATCCGGGATCGAGCGGACCGCGACCACGTGGTGCGGCGGCAGCGACAGCAGGCGCGCGGCCGCCTCCTCGGCCCGGCCCTCGCCCAGGTCCAGCAGCGCGAGCGCCCACCGGGCCCACCCGTGCCCGGCCGCCTCCGAGCCCGGCGCGGCCGCGGCCAGGGCGTCGGCGGCCGCGGCCCGGCACCCCGGGGCGTCGCCGGACAGGGCCGCGAGCACGGCGCGCACCGCAGACAGCTGACTGACCCACACCGTCTCGCGGGCCAGGTCCAGGCCCTCGGCCACGCTGACCGCGGCGTCGCGGTGCCGCCCCGCGAACAGCTCGCCCTCGGCCTGGAAGAACAGCAGCGCCGGCAGCAGCCCCGCCAGGCCCTCGGCGCGGCACCGGCCGGCCAGGGCCGCGGCGAGCTCGCAGGCGTCGGCGTCCTGGCCGGCGACGTACCCGAACCCGCACAGCTCGACGAGGTCCCGGACCGCCACGGCGGGGTCGAGCGCGGTCCGGCGGCCGGCGACCTCGGCCAGGGGGCGGGGCCGCCCGCGTGCGGCGGCGACGAGGTACCGGGCGGCCGGGTCGCCGTCGAGGCGGGCGAGGTGGTCGAGGCACTCGCCGAGCGCGGGTTCGCCGAGGTACCAGGCCGCGTGCAGCGCGTGGCGGTAGGCGCCCCCGTAGGAGATCAGGTCGTACGCGGCCCGGAAGTCGCCCTGCCCGAACCACGCGTGGCCCTCGACCCAGCCGACGCGGGCCAGGAACTCGGGGCGCTGGTCGAGGCCGCCGGCCCGCTCGGCGAGCCGGACCGCGGTGGCGGGGGCGCCCGCCCGCAGGCCGTTCTCGGCGGCGAGCAGCAGCCTCCGGGCCTGCTCCGGCGGGGCGGTGCTGAGCTCGGCGGCGCGCTCGTACGCGGCCGTGGCCGCCCCGTAGCCGCCGCGCTCGCGGGCCTTGTCCGCGCTGTCCTCGAGGGCCGCGGCGACCTCGTCGTCGGGGCCGGTGGCGGCCGCGGCGCGGTGCCAGGCGCGGCGGTCGGCGTGCTCGGGGCCGGTGAGCGCCGCGGCCAGGGCCCGGTGCGCGGCGACCCGCTCGGCCAGCGCCGCGCCGTGGTAGACGGCGGCGCGCACGAGCGGGTGCCGGAACCGCACGCGGCCGCCGGCGATCTCGACCAGCCGCGCCTCCTCGGCCGGGCGCAGGTCCTCGGCGGCGACGGCGCGCAGCACGAGCGCGAGGTCGCCGGAGTCCTCCGCCGCGGCCGCGAGCAGGGCCACCCGGGTGGCCGGGGGCAGGGCGGCGACCTGGCCGTGGAACGCCTCGCGCAGCCGCTCGGGCAGCGGGCCGGCGTGCGGGGCCGCGGTGCGGGGCAGCTCGAGCAGGGCCAGGGGGTTGCCTTCGGCCTCGGTCAGGAGCCGATGTCGTACGGCCGGATCGAGCCCCGCTTCGAGCAGCCGCTCGGCGTCGGGCGGCGCGAGCCCCTCGACGTCGAGCACGGCGACGCCCACGGCGTCCAGGGCGCGGGCGGCGAAGAGGATCACGACGCCCTCGGTGCCGAGGCGGCGGGCGGCGAACCGCAGCGCGTCCGCCGACACCGAGTCGAGCCACTGGGCGTCGTCGACCAGGCAGAGGACCGGGCCGTCGGCCGCCGACAGCAGGGACAGCACCGCGAAGCCGACGAGCAGCCGGTCGGCCTCGCGGGCCGGGCCGAGGCCGAAGGCGCCCGCGAGCGCGTCGCGCTGCGGGCCGGGCAGCCGGTCCAGGCGGTCCAGCACCGGGCGCAGGAGCTGGCTCAGGCCGGCGAAGGGCAGGTCGGCCTCGAACTCGGCGCCGGCGGCGCGCAGTACCGTCGCGAACGGCAGCCCGGCGGCCCACTCCAGCAGGGCGGTCTTGCCGATGCCCGGGCCGCCGCGCAGCACCAGGGCGCCGCCGGCTCCGTCGCGGGCCGCCTCGGCAAGGGCACGCAGCCGCGCCTGCTCCTGGGACCGGCCGATCAGCACGGGTCCGACCCTACCGCCGGTACCGGATACCTAAGCGATGCCGATTCCGCGGGGCGCGCGAATCCCTAGCGTCGGCGGCATGACCACGACCGTGACCGCGCCGGCGATCGGCCACCGGCCGCCCGCAGTGCTCCCCGCCCTGCTCACCGTGACGTTCCTGACCGCGCTGGACTTCTTCATCGTCAACGTGGCGATGCCGGCGATCCAGCACGACCTGCGGGCCGGTCCCGCCGCCCTGCAGTGGGTGGTGGCCGGGTTCGGGCTGGCCCTCGCGGCCGGGCTGATCACCGGCGGCCGGCTCGGCGACCTCTTCGGCCGGCGCCGGATGCTGGCGGCGGGCCTGATCGTGTTCACCGCCGCGTCGGTGTTGTGCGGGCTGGCGCCGGTGGCCGGGGCGCTGGTCGCCGGGCGGGTGCTGCAGGGCGCGGGCGCGGCGCTGCTCATGCCGCAGACCCTGGCGATCCTGCGCACCGCGGTCCCGGCGCCGGCCCAGCCGCGGGCCTTCGCGCGCTACGCCCTCACCCTCGGCCTGGGGGCCGTGTTCGGCCAGGTCGTCGGCGGCCTGCTGATCCGGGCGGACCTGTTCGGCCTGGGCTGGCGGGCGTGCTTCCTGATCAACCTGCCGGTCGGGCTCGCCGCGCTGGTGCTGCTGCGCTCGGTGCCGGAGTCGCGGGGCCGCGGCACCCGGCTCGACCTGGCCGGGGCCGCGCTGGTGACGGCGGCGCTGGTGGCGCTGGTCCTGCCGCTCATCCAGGGGCCGCCGCGGGGCTGGCCGGCGTGGACGTGGGCGAGCCTGGCCCTCGCGGCCGTGCTGTTCGCGGTCTTCGTGCGCTCGCAGCGGTACCGTGCGCAGCCCCTCGTCGACCCGCGGCTCCTGCGCGGCCGCTCGTTCGGCGCCGGGCTCGTCGCGGTGCAGGCGTTCTGGATGGGGCAGGCCTCGTTCTTTCTGGTGCTGGCCCTGTACCTGCAGTCGGGGCGCGGCCTGTCGGCGCTCGCGTCCGGGACGGTGTTCATGGCCGTCGGCGCCGGATACCTGCTCACGTCCCTCAACGCGCACCGGGTCGCGGCGCGGCTGGGCCGGGCGACGGTGGCGGTGGGCGCGCTGGTGATGGCGGCCGGGCTGGGCGCGATGGCGCTCGCGGCCGGGGCCGGGCTCGGGTGGCTGCTGCCGGGGCTGGCGCTGGAGGGGCTCGGGATGGGGCTCGCCCTCGCGCCGCTGACGACGCTCGCGCTGTCGGCCGTGCCGGCGGAGCACACCGGCTCGGCGGCGGGCGTGCTCAGCACCGTCAACCAGACCGGCAACGCGGTCGGCGTTGCGCTGATCGGGATCGTGTTCTACCGCGCCGCCACGATCACCGAGGGCTTCCGCGCGAGCATGGTCGCGCTGGTGGTCCTCGAGCTGGCGCTGGTGGCCCTGGTGCGGCTGCTGCCCCGCCGCTGAGGCCCCGCGCTCTCGGGCCTCGGCGCGGCGCCGAGGCCCTCGCGGCGGGGGAAGGTCAGTGCTGCTCGGTGGTGTTGCCCTGGCCCGTGTGCTCCTGGGCGAAGTCGACGCCCTTGTCGATGTGGTCGCTGTACTTGTTGCCGGTCTTGTCGTCGACGACGTCACCGATCTTGTCCAGCGCCTGGTCGACCTTCTCGTCGTGCTGGTCGGCGAGGTCCTTGACCTTGTCGAAGAAGCTGCTCATCGCCCCACCGTACCCAACATCGCGGCCGCCGCGCCGAAGAAGTCCCCGCCCTTGCGCCGCATGTCGTCGGTCCCCCACGCGCGGTCCTCGGCGGTGAGCTTGCGCAGCCGGGGGATGTGCTTGGCGCAGTGGATGTACGCCTCCTCGACGAACACGTTCACCCAGCGCTCGGGCCGCCGCCCCGGCACCTGGTCGACGGGCAGCTGGGGGTGGTCGCGGCGCATCTCGCCGTCGGGGACCACGGTCGCGTGCCCGTTGACGTGCAGGCCGATCACGTCCTGGAAGAAGTCCACGAAGAGCAGCCCGACGTTCGGGTTCTCGACGAGGTTGCCGACGCTGGCCATGACGCCGTTGCCGCGGTACTCCGGCCAGGCCAGCCGCCCCGGCGCGAGCACGCTCACGAAGCCGGCCGGCCCGGCCCGGAACGTGCAGTCGCAGTGCCCGAGCGCGTCGGCGGTGGAGACGAACATCATCTCCTGCCGCCCGACGAACTCCACCATCTGCTCGTTGAGCACGGGCAGCACCTGCTGGCGGTAGAAGCGTTCGGCCCGCTCCACCGTGCCTGCCCGCTCCTGCATCAGCCGTTCGCCGGCCGAGCCGGCCCTGAGTCCGTGATCGCCACCCATCAGCGCAGGGTTACACGCCGGGGGCCCCTCCTGGTCGCACATCGTGTCCGACCCAGGGACGCAGTGCGACCGCGGTGGCGCGCTCGACCGCCTCCTGGACGCTCCCCGGGTCCCGCGGCCGGTCGCGCAGCAGGACCTGCAGCGCGCCGGTGACGGCCCCGACGAAGGCGCCGACGAGGGCCGCGGAGGTGACCGCGTCCAACTCGTCAGGGAACGCCTCGGCGAGCCGCCGCGCGATCTCCTGCTGCACGTCGGACTGGGTCTGCAGGGCCCGGCCGCGCACCGAGGGGACCTCGGCGATGAACCGCAGCCGCAGGGCCGCCAGGCGCCCGGAGAGGTCGTCGCTGTCGTCGCCGACGATCGACAGGGCGCGCAGCAGCACCTGCGCGGGCGTGTCGTGCGGCCCGCGCCCGGCGATCGCGTCGATCGCGGCCCGCAGCCGGCCGTCGGTCTCGGGGAAGAGCAGGTCCTCCTTGGTCGCGAAGTACCCGAAGAAGGTCCGCGTCCCGACCTCGGCCGCGGCCGCGATGTCGGCGATCGTCGTCTGCTCGTAGCCGTCGCGCTCGAACAGGTCCGCGGCGGCGGTCACGAGCGCCTGCCGGGTCCGGGCACGCTTCAGCTCCCGCAACGACATGCGGGCGAGCATATCGCACCGAATGTTAGTTGGCACTCATTGCAAACTTGCACTGAGTGCGGATATCGTCGTTTGCATGACGCCTTCGGTTCTCGTCTCCGGCGCCGGCGTGGCCGGCACCACCGCCGCCTACTGGCTCGCCCGGCACGGCCTGCGGGTCACCGTCGTGGAACGTGCGAGCGGCCAGCGCTCCAGCGGCAACCCCGTCGACGTGCGCGGCCCGGCCCTCCCCGTCGCCCGCGAGATGGGCGTGCTGGCGGCCCTGCGCGAGCGCGCCACCCACGCCGACGGCATGCGCGCCGTCGACGCCGCCGGCCGCACCATCGCCCGCCTGCCCATGCAGACCGAGGACGGCGCCCTGGAGATCCCGCGCGCCGACCTGGCCGCGACCCTCTTCGAGGCGGCGCGGGACCGCGCGGACTTCCGCTTCGACGACGCGGTCACGGCCCTGGAGCCGGACGGGCCGGGCGTGCACGTGACCTTCGAGCGCGGCGCCCCCGAACGCTTCGACTTGGTGGTCGGCGCCGACGGCCTGCACTCGGCCGTGCGGCGCCTGGCGTTCGGCCCCGAGCCGGAGCTGGTCCGCCACCTCGGCGTGTGGGTCGCGACCCTGCCCCTGGGCGAGCCCGCCGACGACCCGAGGCACGTGCTGCTCTACAACGAGCCGGGCCGCGTCGTGTCGATCCACCCGTCCCGCGGCGAGGCCCTGGTCGCCTTCATCTTCCGCGGCCCGGCCCGCCCCGGCCTCGACCACCGCGACGCCGGCGCACACCGCCGGATCGTGGCCGAGGCCTACGCGGGCGCCGGCTGGCGGGTGCCGGAGCTGCTCGCGAAGCTTCCGGGTGCCGATGTGTACTTCGACAGCGTCAGCCGGGTACACCTGCCGGAATGGACGCGGGGGCGCATCACGCTGACCGGGGACGCCGCGTCCTGCGTCTCGCTCTTCGGCGACGGCTCGAGCCTGGCCATGGCCGGCGCCCACACCCTGGCCTCGGCGCTCGCCGCCGCCGGCGACGACCTCGCTGCGGGCCTGCGCCGCTACGAGGCCGAGCACCGGGCGCGCACGGACGCGAAGGTGCGCGGCGCGGGGCGGGCGGCGGCGCTGGTGGTCCCGAAGACGCGCCTCGGCCTGGCCGCGCGCAACGCCGGCGCCCGGGTCCTGTCGTTCGTCCAGGACCGCCGCGCCCCCGCCGCGGCGTGACCCGGGCGGCCCGAACCCGAGCCGGCAACACCCAGTGACGTGCCTCGAACGTATGCTGCCGGTTCGTGGCCGGTGACGAGTGTGACCTGGACGATGTGCTGGTCCTGATCAGCACCAACTGGGGCGACTACGAGGCGGCGCTGACGGAGTGGATGGCCCGCGGCCCCGGTCCTCGGGACGCGACCCGGCCGGAGTCCGCGCGATCCCGCTCGACGGGCGAGGCGCTGCCGCTGACGGTGATTCCGCTCGCCTACCGCAACGATCGCGAGTCGCGTGCCCTGATCGCGGCCGGCAGGATCGCGTCGCCGTGGCGGAACGTTCCCTGGAACGCCGGCGAATGGGGGAAGCCGTCCTGTGAGGTGTACGGCCCGCGGCCCTTCGACCGATCGGTGCCGGAGTTTGCTGATGCGGCGCACTCCATGGTTCGCAGGCTCGCGGGCGAGGCACGGTGGGAGGAGCTCGACGCGGTCGTCCAGCTGGCTGCCGCCGAGCTCGCCGACGTCGCTGCCGTGCTGTGCGAGGTGCTCGAGTCGGATGCCAGGCCGCCCCGCCCCGGACACCTCATCGATGCGCTGGGACAGCTCAGGTACGACGGCGCCGCGGAGCTCCTGGAAAGCCTGGTCGGACAGTTCGCATACGCGGACGGGGGTCTGCCCGACGCCCGGCGATGCATCCGCGCGCTGGCGGCGATCGACAAGCAGAACTCGCGGGGGAGGCTGATGCTCATCTCCTGGCGGGACTGGCCGGGACCAATACAACAGTGGGCGGCAGAGGAACTGCAGGCCAAAGGGCAATACATTCCTCCACCAGGCGGCTGAGCCGGACTGAGCCGGGTCAGCCCTCGATGAGCGTCGCGATCCGGCGGGCGGTGGCGCGGCTGCGCAGCAGCTCGCCGAGCACGTCGCGCAGTGCCTCGCCGGTCTCGTCGCCGGCTTCGAGCGCGACCTGCACGCGCGTGAGCGCGAGGGTCCGTTGCGCGGCGGCGTGCCGCTCCGACTCGTAGGCATCGAGCCCGGACTGCGGCGCCGCGCCGCGCAGCGCCGCGGCGAGGGTCCGGCCGAGGGCGACGGCGTCGAGCAGGCCGGCGTTGATGGCCGAGCCGCCGGCGCTGAAGATGTGCGCGGCGTCGCCGGCGAGGAAGACCCGGCCCTCGCGGTACCGCTCCGCATGCCGGCTGTTCGCCACGACGCTCCTCGCGGCATACGCCGCCGTGTACGGCAGCTCGGCGCCCAGGACGCGGCGAAGGCTCGCCCGCAGCTCGTCGTCGCCGAGCTCGTCGGTCGGCTCGCTGTCGCCGCGCGGTTCGTGCGTGCTGACGATGTACACGTCGTGCGGGGCGGAGCGGTCGAGCGCGTCGGCGGGGGCGATGGTGATCGACCCGTGCGCGGTCCGGTTGGGCCGGAAGGGCTCGAGCCGGCCGATGCCGCGCAGCTCGAGGTGATCGCCGGCCCGGGTCACCGCGCCCGCGGGGATGGTGACCCGGGCCAGCCGGGAGATGCCGGCGCTCGTGACGCCGGGGAAGCCGATGCCGAGGCGCTTGCGCACGAAGCTGCGGGCGCCGTCGCACCCCACGAGGTACCGCGCGCGCAGCTCGGCCGGCGAGCCTTCGGCGGACACCTGGACGGTCACGCCGTTGCCGTCCTGCTCGAACCCGGTGACCTCGCGCCCGCGCAGGACCGTGGCGCCGAGGCGCACGGCGCGCTCCTCCAGCAGGCCTTCCAGCCGGTGCTGGGGCACCGGGAGCACGTGCAGCGGGCCGCGCAGCAGGCCGAGCTGGAGGGTGAACGGGCCGAAGCGGAACCGCGGCGGCCGCACCACCCGCAGCCCGGTGCCCCGCAGGAGCTTGCGCCGCCGCAACTCCAGCACGGCCCGGCCGACGACGCCGTTGCCCTTCGGGATCCGGACCGGCCGGGCATTGCGGTCGAGCACGACCGCGCGGACGCCCGCGGCGGCGAGGTCTCCGGCGAGCATCAGGCCCGTCGGCCCGGCGCCGACGACGACCACGTCAGGGACGGATGCGTCAGACTGAGGCGACATGGTTGTCAACCTAACTTGACGCCCCAGCCTCCGTCAACCTACGTTGACGAGGGATGTCAGGCCTCGGCCTGCTCCAGGGCCGCCTCGGCCCGCTCCGGGCTGCCCTGCGCCAGGCCCCGGTCGATCGCGCGGCGCGACGTCAGCCAGAGCACCCCGCCGGTCAGGAAGACGATGATCTCGGTGACGGTGAGGGCCCAGATGATGCCCGGCAGCCCGAACCACAGGTTGCCCAGCAGCACGATCGGGATGAACAGCACGCCCTGTGCGGTGGACATGACGATCGCGGGGAAGGGGCGGCCCGTTGCCTGGAACAGCGACGTGATGAGGCCGCGGAAGCCGTTGACGACCATCGCGACGAGCTGGGCCATGAGGATCGTGACGCCGATGCGCAGGACCGAGCGGTCGGCCACGAAGGCGGTGAAGAGCTGCTCGCGGAAGGCGAACGCGGCGGTGGAGAAGACCAGCACCACGACGCCGACGGTGATCGCGGAGCCGTGCAGGGCGGCGTTGAGGCGGTCCCGGTCGCCCTTGCCGTAGGCGTAGGCCAGCAGCGGCAGGACGCCGATCGTGACGCCCATGACGAGGAACTCCGGCACCTGGGCGATGCGCACCGCGACGCCCATGGCCGCGAGGGGGCCGTCGCCGTAGGCGACCGCGAGGCGGTTGAGCACGAGGCTGGTGACGATCAGGAAGGCGGACTGCAGCAGCTCGCCGACGCCGACGCCGAAGACGGGCTTGAGGACCGCCGGGGAGAGGGTGAACCAGCGCGGGGCGAGGCTCACGTGCTCGCTGTGGCGGTGCAGCCAGACGGCGAAGTACACCACCGTGACGAGGTTCGCCAGGCCCGTGGCCAGGGCGGCGCCGGCCACGCCCCAGTGCAGCACGAGGATGAACAGCACGTCGAAGGCCAGGTTGCCGATCGTCGAGGCGATCAGGCCGATCATGGCGGTGCGGGCGGCGCCCTCGGCGCGGACGAGCTGCTCGAGGCAGAACGCGGCGGCGAGGACGGGCACGAAGACGAGCAGGACGGCGACGAAGTCCCTGGTCGCCGGGGCCGCGGCCGGATCGGCGCCGAGCAGCGCCACGAGCGGGTGCAGCAGGAGCAGCCCGAGGCCGCCGAAGACGGCGCCGGCGATCGCGGAGCCCCACACGGCGAACGACGAGACGTGCCGGATGCCGGCGGCCTCCGCGGGGTCGTGCTCGGCCGCGCCGAGCAGCCGCGACATGAGCGCGCCGCCGCCGACGCCGAAGACGCCGCCGACCGCCATGACCAGGCCGAGCAGCGGGGAGCCGAGGGTGACCGCGGCGAGCAGGGCGGTGTCGTGCAGGGAGCCGATGAAGCCGGCGTTGATGACGTTGTAGACGGCGCTGACGATCATCGCGGCGGCCATCGGCACGCAGAGGTGGACGAGGGCGCGGGCGATGGGGGCGGCGGAGAGGTACCAGCGGTTGGTTCCTACGGCGTCGGCCGCCACGGGAGTGTCGAGGGTCGTGGTGGTCATGACGGCTCCTTTCCAGGGCAGGCGTGATCGCGCGGCGGCCCCTCGGGCCGGCGCGTGGTGGATGGGTGGGGTCTAGTCGCGCGTGGGCTGCGGCAGGACCGATGTGATCTTGGTCAGCAGGGCGTGCAGGGCGTCGCGCTCGGCCTGGTCCAGCGGGGCGAGGATGGTCTCCTCGGTGGCCGCCATCGCGGTGTCGAAGCCGGCGATGAGCTCGGCGCCGGCCGGCGTGGCGTAGACGCGCTTGCTGCGCTCGTCGCCGCCCTCCGTCCGGCGTTCGACGAGCTCGCGGCGCTCCAGCCCCTGCAGGAGGCTCGTCACGCTCGCCGCGCTCGTGCGCGTCATCTTCTGCAGGTCGCGCTGGATCGCCCCGGGGTTCTGCACGAGGTACCCGAGCGCGAAGGCCTGGGCGAAGCTGAGCTCGCGCTCGCGGATCCACTCCTCGCCGGCCTTCTGCTGCGCCCAGCCGATCCAGCGCAGCAGGTCGAGCGTGGTGGTGAGCCTCGGTGCGTCCATGGTTAGAACTCTAAAGATTAGAGTTCTAACTGTCAACGCTCTAACTGTGGGCGGCGGGTGACGCCGGGCACGGTCAGTTCTGCCGTTCGCGCTGCTCGGCGCGGTGCAGGGCCTGCTGCTCCGGCACCGTGGGCGCGGCCGTGTCCGCCAGCAGTGCCCGGCGCGCGGCGAGGGCGCGCAGCAGGTGCGCGATCTCCACCTCCGGCACGCCGGCCCGGATGCAGGCGCGGCGCAGCGGGTCGTGCAGGGTGTACGCCCCCGGCAGCAGCGGGCCCAGCCGGCGCCCGGCCAGGTTCAGCACGCCGGCCAGGACGTGCTCGCGGCGCACCGGGGCCGGCGCCTCGCCCGCGCCCGGCAGCGTCGTGTGCCACCGGCGCAGGCGGCGCCCCAGCAGCAGGCCCGCCGCCGCGAGGCCGGCCAGGATCGCGGCCGTCGCGGTCAGGGGGCCCACGTGCTCCCCGGCGAGGCGGCCGGCGGTGAGCACCACCAGGGCCGCGGCGACCGCGCCCGCGGCGGCGCCGGGCAGCGCGGCCAGCACGATCGGGGCGGTCGTGGCCGGCGGGCGGACCTGGGCCAGGGTCATGAGCAGCGGGGCGGTGTGCGGCGGCCAGGTCCACGGGCGGCTCAGCACGTCGTCGAGGAGGCGGCCGTACGCGGTGCCGCTCGTCATCCGGAACGCGAGCCACCGCCCCGCCAGGGTGCTGCGGTCGTGGTCGCGCCCGGCGAGCAGGGCGGTGGCCACGCCGCGGTCGAGCTGGGCCCGGTGGACCAGCGCCGTCGGCCACGACGGGTGATGCTCGCAGCGGCCGAGGACCGTGTGCAGGACCGGCGGATCGTCCGCGGCCCGGGCCACCGCGTCGAAGTCGAGCGGGTCGCCGGACTCCTCGGCCGCCGCGACCGCCGCGGCGGGGTCGCGGCGGGCCAGCAGGGTGAGCGCGGCCGAGCCCGGGCCGCCGGTCGCGGCCAGCCGGCGCAGCACGTCGCCCACCGGCGGCGCCTCGTGGCCGGGGTCGTCGCACTGGCCGCCCGCGTCCAGCAGCGGCAGGAGGGTGAGCAGCCGCGACAGCCAGCGCGCGTCGCGCGCGGCGGGCGGGGCGCCGGCCAGGGACTCGATCTCGATGCGGGCCGCGCGGCGCACGCCGTCGTCGTCGCACGCGCTCGCCGACAGGGCCGCCCGGAACAGCAGCCGGCGGTCGGTCAGCGCGGACAGGTCGTCGATGATCCGCCAGCGCAGCGTCTCCGGGGCGGCCTTCGCGGCGCCGACGGCCTCGCTCATCAGGGCCGCGGGCCAGGGGCGCTGGCTGCGGAGGCGGTCGGCCAGGGTGTCCCAGCCGCCTCGTCCGGCGGGGGCGGGCTCGCCGGCGACGGGCAGTACGACCGCCGGAATGTGAAAACCGGGGACCGGCTCGGCGTGGGAGAGCGTGACCACCGTCGAGGCCGGGGCCTCGCGCGTCAGGGGACCGATCAGCCCGGCGACCGCGGCCCGGACCGCGCCGCCCGCCTCGTCGAGGCCGTCGAGCAGGACCAGGTAGCCGTGCCCGGTCGCCTCCGCCGCGGTGATCGCGGCCAGCACGACGTCGGCCGTCACCGGCCCGTCGGCGGCGACCTTCGCGAGGTCCACGTACACGGGGCGCTGGGCGGCGGCCGGGTCGGCGGCGGCCCGGCGCCAGGCCGCGCGCAGCAGCCACGGCAGGGGCCGCGGGCCGGCCGGGCCCGGGGTGGTGAGCAGCCAGAGGCGCTCGCCGCGGCGGTCGAGCAGGGCGGCCGGGTCGACCCGCTCGCCGCGCGGGCCGAGCAGTGCGGGCGCCTCGGCGCGATCGCCGGGGCCGGCTTCCAGGTGATGGGCGGCGTGCCGGCGCAGGGTGCGCTGCGCAGGGTGCCGCGGCATCCGGTTCGCGGGCATCGGCGTCGAGGCTCCGAACGAGTGGGGAATGCTGACCCCGCCATCGTGCGCTCGGCGATCACTGCGGGTAGCGGGAAATGCCGCGCATCCATCGAACGGGGTAGCCCTCCCGCCCGGCCCCGCACACGGTGTGCGACAGCCCGGGCGCTGCGGGGTGTACCGAACGAGGACGGCCCCGGCCTGCGGCGGACCGGTTGTGCGTATCGAACCAGCTCAATCAGGTGAATTCTGCGGCGATGCGGTTCGCGGCGGCCAGCATGTGCGTCGCGACCGGCTCCAGGCCGATCTCCGTCAGCAGCAGGCCGGTCGAGACGCGCTCGGCGTTGCCCCACTCCCAGATCGCGACCTCCTCGCGGCCGGTGCGGCGGGCGAGCCGGCGCGCCCGGGCCCGGGGATCGGCGGCGGTCAGGAGCTCCTCGGGGTCCTCGCGCATGAGGATGCCGAGGTCGTACTCCGCGTCGGCCAGCAGCCCGTCCGGGTCGACGAGCCGGAAGCCGCCGCCGGGCGCCCGCAGCGCGTTCCACTGGTGCACGTCGCCGTGCACGAGCACGGCGCGCTCGTCGTCGTGGGCCGCGCCGCGCCGCTCGCAGCAGGCCAGGGCGTGCGCGACGGTCCGCTCCGGGCACGGCCGGCCGGTGCGCTCCCAGGCGGCGGCGATGCACGTGGCCAGCCACCCCGCCTTCCACCGTCCCGTGGGCAGGTCCGCGCCGGGCGCCGGGCGCCACACCCGCGCGGCGGCCTCGGTCAGGATGTCGAGGCGCTGCGGCAGCGGTACCGCCAGATCGGACAACGCCGGACCGAGCCGCTCGATCAGCAGCGCCCCGCGGCCCTCGTCCGCGCGCAGCAGCCGCGCGCACCCGTCGCCGCCGGCCAGGCGCAGCACCGTGGCCTCGTGCCGCGCATGGTCCCCGGGCCGCGGGACGAGCAGCTTGAGCACCGCCCCGGTGCCGTCCGCCAGGTCGGCCGCCACCACGAACGCCTCGGTCCCGCCGTCGTACACCGGCCCGAGCCGCAGCCCCCACTCCCGCTCCAGCGCGGCGAGCAGCCCCGCCAGCCCCGCGAGCCAGTCCCGCGCCCCGGCCGCGACCGCCTTGCGCCGCACGACCTCGGGGACATCGACGGCCCTGCTCATGCCGGAACGATAAAGCACCGCACATCGCGGGAACTTTTCCGGGCCGGGCGGCGACTACCCGGGCCAATGTCGTCTGGGAGGATCGGTCGCGTGCTGATACGTCGAGTTCTGGGGTCCGTGTCCGTTGTGCTGGCGGCGAGCGCGGCCGTGCTCGCGCTCACCGCCGCGCCGGCGTCCGCCCACGTGGAAGTCAAGGCCGACAAGGCGCAGGCCGGCGCGGCGGACGTGACCGTCACGTTCACCGCCGAGGCCGAGAGCTCCAAGGCCGGCATCGCCTCGGTCAAGGTCGCGCTCCCGGCCGGGATCGCGCCCGCCGACGTCACCTGGGTCTCCGGCCCGTCCGGCTGGGCGCTGACCGCCGACACCGACGGGTACACCGTCACCGGGCCGGCGCTGGCCGTCAAGAAGGACGCCGGCTACGCGGTGAAGGTCGCCAAGCTCCCCGCCGACGCCACCGAACTGACCTTCAAGACCCTCGTCACCTACACCGACGGCAAGGTCGACCGCTGGATCGACGCGCCCGGCACCGACAGCCCGGCGCCGGTGCTCAAGCTCGCCGCGGCCGCCCCGGGCACCGCGACCACCTCGGCCGCCCCGTCGCCCGCGGCCACCTCGGCGGCACCGGCCGCCACCACGAACACCGCCCCCGTCACGACCCCGGGCGACGCCGCCAACGACGAGGCCGACAGCTCCGCCACGCCGTGGGTGGTGCTGGCCGTCGTCGTCGTGGTGGGCCTCGCCGCGGTGCTGTTCTTCCGCTCGCGGCGCCGCGGCGACTCGGCATGACAGATGTCATGGGGTCGCGGGTGACGCGATGCAGCCTCACCGGGATCGATCCGCCGCCATGCTGAGGGCATGACGAACGAAGCAGTCCAGCTGGCCGGCCTGACCAGACGGTTCGGGCCGGTCACCGCCGTCGACGGCCTGGATCTCACGATCCGCCGCGGCGAGGTCGTCGCGCTGCTCGGCCCGAACGGGGCCGGCAAGTCGACGACCATCGACATGCTGCTCGGGCTGCTGCGCCCGGACTCCGGCGAGGTCCGCCTCTACGGCGAGTCCCCGGCCAAGGCCATCGCCCGCGGCGCCGTCGGGGCGCTCATGCAGACCGGCGGCCTGCTGCCGGACCTGACCGCCGAGGAGACCGTACGCCTCGCCGCCGCCCTGCAGCGCAACCCCCGCGACGTCGGCGAGGTCATCGCGCGGGCCGGCGTCGCCGAGTTCGCCCGGCAGCGCGTCGGCGGGCTCTCCGGCGGCCAGCAGCAGCGCATCCGCTTCGCGATGGCGCTGGTCAGCAACCCCGACCTGCTGGTGCTCGACGAGCCGACGACCGGCATGGACGTCGAGACCCGCCGCGCCTTCTGGGCCTCGATGCGCGAGGAGACCGCGCAGGGCCGCACGGTGCTCTTCGCCACCCACTACCTCGAGGAGGCCGACGACTACGCCGACCGGATCGTGCTGCTGCGCGCCGGCCGCATCGTCGCCGACGGCACCTCGGCCCAGATCAAGGCGGCCGTGTCCGGGCGCACCATCCGCGCCACGGTCCCCGGCGCCGACCTCGCGGGCCTGGCCGGCCTGCCCGGCGTCGAGCGGGTCGAGACCCGCGGCGAGCAGGTCCTGCTGCACTGCGACGACTCCGACGCGGCCCTGCGCGCGCTGCTCGACGCCACCACCGCCCACGACATCGAGGTCACCAGCCGCAACCTCGAAGACGCCTTCATCGCCCTGACCGTCGCCGGGAGCGCATCGTGAACCTCACCTACCTCCGCCTCGAAGCGGTCCGCCTGTTCCGCAACAAGCGCGTCGTGATCTTCTCCACCCTGATGCCGGCCCTGCTCGTGCTCATCATCGGCGGCGTGTCCGTCGGCGGCGATCCCGACGCCAAGCAGTACGTCATGGTCAGCATGGCCCTGTTCGGCGCCATGACCGCGGCCATCTCCAGCGGCGGCACCATCGCCGTCGAGCGCGGCCTCGGCTGGAACCGCACCCTGCGGCTGACCCCGCTGTCGCCCGGCGCCTACGTGCTCAACAAGGTGCTGCTGGCGCTGCTCGTCGCCGTCCCGCCCGTCATCGTGACGTTCGCGATCGGCGCCGCCGGCCTGCACGTGCGGCTCACCGCGGCCGAGTGGGTGCTGTGCTTCGCGGGCGCCTGGCTCTCGTCGCTGCCGTTCGCGGCGCTGGGGGTCGTCATCGGGTACCTCGCCAAGCCCGACAGCGTCCAGCAGGTCTCCGCGCTCATCAACCTGACCCTCGCCGCCTTCGGTGGCCTGTGGGTGCCGGTGAGCCTGATGCCGGACTTCCTGCGGTACATCGCGAAGCTGACCCCGTCGTACTGGACCGGCCAGGTCGCCCGCAGCCCGCTGGACGGCGGCCACATCGACACCCAGGCCGTCATCGTGCTCCTCGGCTGGACCCTGGTGCTGGCGGTCATCGCCCTGCGCCGGTTCCGCGTGGACACCGCCCGCGCCTAGGCTTCGCTACCGTGCTCGCCATGCCCAACGCTCAGCCCGCCCGCGGTCCCGGTGCCGGAAGGTTCTTCTGGCTCTGGGCCGCGGTCTGGCTGTTCTACATGATCGGCCCGATCCTCGACGGCTGGCACCGCCCCGAGGTCTGGCAGCGCGTCGTCAGCCTCGTCGCCGCCCTGGGCTTCTGCGCCGTGTACCTCAGCGGCTTCATCGCCGTGCGCCGGCGCTACCGGATCACCGGCCAGCCCCCGTCGCCGGCCGAGGGAGCCGTGCGCCTCGGCGCCATGACCGTGCTCGCCGCGATCCTGACCGTGGTCGTCGGCGAGTCCGGGCTGACGTCGCTCGTGTACATCGCCGTGACGGGCGTCTTCGCGTTCCCGCCCCGCGGCGCGTGGAGCGTGGTGTTCGGCTCGGCCCTGACCGCCGGCGTCCTCCCGCGGGTCGTGCCCGGCTGGGACGGCACCATCGACCTGGTCTTCGCGGTCATGGTCGCGGCCCTGGCCGTGTGGGGCGTGACCCGCGTCGTGCAGCGCAACGCCCAGCTCGCCGAGGCCCGCGAGGAGATCACCCGCCTGGCGATCGCGGCCGAGCGCAACCGCTTCGCCCGCGACATGCACGACCTGCTCGGCCACTCGCTCACCGTCGTGTCCGTCAAGAGCGAGCTGGCGGCCCGCCTGGTGCAGCTCGCACCCGAGCGCGCCGAGGCCGAGCTGACCGACATCCAGCGGCTCGTGCGGGAGGCCCTCGCGGACGTGCGGGCGGCCGTCGCCGGATATCGCGAGATGTCCCTGGCCACCGAGCTCGCCTCGGCCCGCAGCGCCCTGGACGCGGCCGGCATCGAGGCCGACGTGCCGGTGACGGGGGAGTCGGTCGACCCGCAGCGGCAGGAGCTGTTCGCGTGGGTGGTCCGCGAGGGCGTCACCAACGTCGTGCGGCACAGCGACGCCAAGCACTGCTGGATCCGCCTCGACCGCACCGCCGTCGAGATCAGCGATGACGGCCGCGGCCCGCAGGGCCCGTTGCCCTCGCCGGAGGAGCGCCGCGGCGGGCACGGCCTCGGCGGGCTGCGGGAGCGGCTCGACGCCGCGGGGTGCACGCTGAGCATCGGTAGACGCGACGGCGGCGGGTTCCTGCTGCGCGCCTCGGTGGCGTGACCGTCGCTGTCGGTCATCGCTGCGGCGGGCGGTGGCGGGCTCGGCCCAGCCCGGCTTTCGCCGCCGTCCGCGCCGCGTGAGGCTGTCTTCGCTGCGAAGCCGTCCTCGCCGGGCGGCGGCCTTCGTCACGGCGCCGGGCGGGCGCGCCAGGCCGTGAACGCCGCCGCCGCGGCCAGGACCGCCGCGGCCACCGTCTGCACGCGGTAGTCCAGGGTCGCGACCGCCGCGCCGCCGAGCAGCACCGCCGGGCCCGTCGGCACGAACATGGCCGAGTTCGCGGTCGCCGCGGCCCGGCCCAGCACGTGCGCCGGAACCAGCCGCTGGACGGCGGTGATCGCGGCGATCAGCGGGGCGGGCAGGCCGAGGCCGATCAGCACGCAGCCGGCGAGCACCGCCCCCGTCCACGGTGTCGCGCGCAGCAGGGCGCCCGCGGCGAACAGGGCCAGGCCCAGCGCCGAGTAGCCGCGCTCGCCGACGCGGCGCATCAGGGTGCCCGCGAGCAGGCCGCCCGCGACCGAGCCCAGGCCCTGCGCCGGGGTCAGCACGCCCGCGAAGGCCGGGGGCCGGTGGAGGGCGGCGAGCAGCGCGTACGTGGCGGTGCTCGACAGGCTCGACGCCACCATCGCGGCCGCGCCCGCCAGGATCAGGCCGCGCAGCTCCCGGTCGCCCAGCACCCGCACCCGCTCCCGCACCCGACCGACCGGAGCGGGCGGCGTGGCGGGACCGGACTGCGTGGCGGGGGCGGGCTGCGTGGCGGGGGCGGGCTGCGTGGCGGGGGCGGGCTGCGTGGCGGGGGCGGGAGCCGAGGGTGTGGTGGGTGCGGGTGCGGGGGCTGGGGGTGCGGTGGGAGCGGTCACGGGAGCCGGGGGTGCGGTGGGGGCGGGTGCGGGAGCCGTGGGTGCGGGAGGCGGGTCTGCGGCGGGTGTGGGCGCGGGCGTGGGGGACAGGCGCAGGCGGGTGAAGGCCAGGGCCGCGGCGACGAAGGTCGCGGCGTTGAGCAGGGCCACCGCCGGGCCGCCGAGCCAGGCGAACAGGGCCGCCCCGGCCGCCGGGGCGAACAGCTTCATGCCCTCCGTCACCGTGCGGGTCAGGCCGTTGAAGTCGCCGCGCAGGCCGGCCGGGACCACCGACGGCAGCAGCGCGGCCTCGGCCGCCTCGATCAGGACCGCGCCCGCCCCGACCAGCGTCAGGGCGGCGAACACCAGCCAGACGTACCCGATCGCGACCACGGCCATCACCGCGCCCAGCGCCAGGTTGACCACGACGAGCAGCCGCCGCCGGTCCACGCGGTCCGCCACCCCGCCCAGCACCGGGCCGAGCAGCAGCGCCAGCCACAGGCCCGCGTTCACGACGCCGGCCAGGGCGTCCGAGCCCGTCGTCGTCTTCACCCACACGCCCGCGGCCAGGGACATCGCCGAGTCGCCGAAGCCGGAGACGAGGACGCCGCCGAGGTACAGCCGTGCGTTGCGGTCGCTGAGGACCCCCATACCCCCAAGCATATAATTGGGGGTATGGCCGACGATGTCCTGCGCGCGCTCGCGCACCCGCTTCGGCTGCGGATGCTCAACCTCATGTGGCCGGGACCGCTCTCGGCCGCCGAGCTGGCCCGGGAGCTGGCGATCTCGCACGCCCTGGCCAGCCAGCACCTGCGCCGGCTCGCGAACGCCGGGCTGGTGGAGCTGGCCGAGGAGCGCACCCGGCGGGGCGGGTACGAGCGGCGCTACCGCACCGTGCACGGGTCGCCGCTGTCCGACCAGCGCGAGGGGACCGCGTTCCTGGCCGAGACCCTCGCCCATGGGCTGCGCGAACGGGCGGGCCGCCGCGACCCGCAGCACCCGGGGGTGACCACCGACGGCGAGCTGTGGGTGGCGCCGGAGGACTGGGAACGGTACCGGATCGGCATCCAGCAGCTCGGGGACGCCCTCCACGCGGCCGCCCGGCCGGCGCGCAGCCCCGGAACCGTGCCCGTCGCCGTGACCGTGCACGCGTTCCGGACGACCGGGCCGTGAACGCGACCGGGCCGTGCGCAGGGCGGCCGGGCCGTGCACGCGGCGGCCGTGCCGTGCACGCGGCGGCCGTGCCGTGCACGCGGCGGCCGTGCCGTGCACGCGGCGGCCGGGCCGTGCACGCGGTTATTCGCCGGGCAGCATGCGGTACAGCCGGATCGACACGACCGCCAGCCAGGCGAAGATGATCGCGACCCCGGCGACGAAGCCGAGCGTGAAGCCCGGCGCGCTGTTGCCCGAGGCGATGCCGGCGAACGCGAGCAGGAACGCGGTCCCGGACACGCGGGAGCAGAGCGCCAGGCCCCGCGACTGGTGCCGGGCCAGCACCCAGGCGGCCGCGACGACGGCCAGGAAACCGATCGCGCCCGCCACGAGGTGCCCGGCGCCGTGCCAGCTGACGGTGCCCGGCCCCTCGGGGGTACCGGCGGGGAAGCCCATTGCCGGGTCCGCCCGCAGGCACCCGGCGGCGACCAGGCTCGCGCCGAACACGCCGACGAGCCGGCCCGCCCAGCGGCTGTGCGGCACGGCCCCCGCGATGCCGGCCGCCGCCGCCAGCACCATGAGGCCGGTGACGGCGAAGTTCGCGATCTGCAGCCAGCCGAGGGAGCCGTTGCTGAGCAGGCTCCACGCGTGCCGGGTGAGGTCGAAGCCGTCGCGGGTCAGGGCCTGGGCGAGGCTCACCCCGATGTAGAGCGGCCCGGCGAGCACGCCGTAGCCGAGCAGGGAGCGGGTGATGCGGTTGGCACGGATCTCGGCCGTAACAGTCGTCATACCCTCTTCTCGAACGGGCCCGGGCCGATCCGACATCCGCTCACCAGAAATCTCCGGACCGCCAGTCGCAGGCCAGCACGCCGCCGCCCGGGAGGCCGCCGACGGGCAGGACATACGTGCTGTCGTCGTCGTCCGGCGTCGCCACCAGTCCCTTGGGCGTCAGCACCGCGGTCGTACCGCTCCAGCGCTGCCAGCCGCGCCGCACGTACAGGCCGGCCGCGCGCTCGGAGGCGGACAGGGCGCCGAGATCGTACGCGGCGCGCACGATGCGCTCGGCCTCGTCCAGCACCGCCGCGGCGAACCCGAGCCGCTGGTGGTCCGGGTGCACCGCGACGGCCTCGACGTACCCGCACCGCAGCGGCACCCCGTCCACCAGCAGCGAGCGCTGCACGACCGCGGCGTGGGCGACGATCCGGCCGCCGGCCTCGCCCAGCACGTGCAGGCCGCCGAGCGCGTGCGCCCAGTCGGTGTCGGCGAACCGGTCACCGAAGGCGGCGTCGAGCAGCGTGCGCAGCTGGGCGCGCTCGCCCGCGGTCAGGTCGGCGGTGTGCACGGTCCTCATCCCGTCCGACCCTAGCCGTCCGTCTCTCAGCCGTACATCTTCAGCCGTACATCTTCGGCTCCACCATCACCAGCCAGTTCCCGCTGTCGTCGCGGAAGACGGCCTCGACACCGTAGGGGCGGTCCTCCGGCTCCTGGACGAACTCGACGCCCTTGGCCTTGAGCTCGGCGGCGGTCTTGCGGCAGTCGTCGACCCGCAGGCCGAGCCCGCCCATGCCGCCCTTCTCCAGCTGGCGGCGCACGAACGCGGCCGCCTCGTCGTCCAGCGGCGGGCCGGGCACCATGAGGGTGACCTCGGGCTCGGGGTGATCCGGGTGCTTCACGGTGCACCAGCGGAACTCACCCATGGTGACGTCCATGCTGGCCTCGAAGCCGAGCACGTTCACGTAGAAGTCGCGGGCGCGGTCCTGGTCGAGGCAGTACACGGTGACGAGGGAGATGTTCGTAATCATGTCCGGGACGTTACCGGCCGTGACCGGCTTCGCCTTCTCGAAAATTGCGGACCACGCCGGCCATGAACAGCCAGCACCCCGGCACGTGGGGGGCGCCGGCCTTGACCCAGCGCGCGCGGTACACCGTCGGGCTCTCGCCGACCAGGCGCGTGAACTTCGCCGAGAACGATCCCAGGCTGGTGAACCCGACCGCCATGCACACCTCGGTCACGGTCAGGTTCGCGGCGCGCAGCAGGTCCTGGGCGCGCTCGATGCGCCGGCGGGTGAGATAGCGCATCGGCGTCTCGCCATAGGTGCTCTCGAAGCAGCGGATGAAGTGGTACGACGCCGGCGACCGCCGCGACCCCGCCCAGGTCCAGCGGCTCGCGGTAGTTCCGGTCGAGGTGATCGCGCGCGCGGCGCAGGTGAGGCAGGAGTCCGACCGGCACGGTCACGACCTCACGGTACGCGGGGGATGCGGGATCTGTCCGCCGTCCGCTAGCGTGGCCAGGTGCTCGGCAACCAGAAGTCTCGATACGTTCTCCCGGCCGCGATCGTGGCGGTGCTGCTCGGAGTGCTGGTCGGGGCCGTCGCGTGCGGCCGGCACGAGCCGTCGCGCACCGCGCAGCCGGGCTCGCCCGCCAGCGTGTCGCCGACGCTGTCGCTCGCCCCGGAGCCGCCGGTCGTGCCGACCTCGGCCGCGCCGTCGCCGGTGCCGACGACCGCCAGGCCGGCGCCGAGCCGGACGGCGAGGACCGCCGAGGGCGGGTTCGTCGTCCGCCCGCCCGGCACCGGCCACGGCCCGGCCTCGTCCGCGTCGCGGACCGGCGACACCGAGGTCGCGCTGACCTTCGACGACGGCCCCGATCCGGTCAACACCCCCGCGATCCTGAAAGTGCTGCGCGACAACGGCGTGAAGGCGACGTTCTGCATGGTCGGCTTCCGGGTGCGGGACCACCCCGAGCTGGTGCGCCAGATCTACGCCGACGGGCACACGCTGTGCAACCACTCCTGGCAGCACCTCACGGACCTCGCCAAGCGCGACTCGTCGTACATCGACTGGGACCTGCGCAAGACGAACGACGCGATCCACGCCGCGGTGGGGGCGGACGCGCCGATCAAGTACTTCCGCGCGCCCGGGGGCAACTTCACGCCCGGCCTGGTGGCGAAGGCGAAGTCGCTGGGGATGTTCTCGATCTACTGGGACGTGGACCCGCAGGACTGGAACCACAAGCCGGACAAGAACGACCAGGCCCACATCGACCGCGTGGTGTCGCAGATCAAGGGGCATGTGCGGCAGGGCTCGATCATCTTGTCGCACGACAATGCGCAGCCGGACACGATCGTGGCGTACCGTGAGTTGATCCCCTGGATGAAGCGCTACTTCACCCTGACGCGCCTGCCGGTCTGACCCCCACCGCGGCGCTCACGGGCGTTTCGCATCGGGCGGCGCCGCGCTTCCTACGAGGCCGACCGACGCCGGCGGCGAGCAGGACGCGGGCGGCGTCGTGACCATTTCGGTGGCTTTACCAGTAAATTTCCGTCAATAGGTGGATTTGTGCCGTATGGGCGATTTTGCGTGCTCGCGGCGCTCGATGTCGCGCGGTCGCGGCGCTTTCGTGGGCGGCCGCGAGTCCGTCGGGCGGTAACGTGGGCGCGGCGTTCGCCTGGCCGCTGCGCTGAAACGGCGTCCGCCCGGTCGCTGCGCGGGACCGGCCTTCGCCGGACGGCCAAGCGCCCGGGCGTGCGGCCAAGCAGGCCTGGCGTGCGGCTACGCGAGCCTGGCGTCGAGCGCGGCCCGGTCGGCCAGGAACCAGGCGTCACGCCCCCGGTTGCACTCCCGGATCAGATCCCGCAGCGCCGCACTCGCCTCGACGCGCGCGGACACGTCCCCGATCACAGCCAGCCGAAGCCGGTAGTTGACCAGCTTCTGCAGGATCTCGCCGGCCACCCCCGTGCGCAGCGCGAAGAAGTCGTCGGCGAGCCGCCCCGCGGGCATCACGACCAGCTCGACCCCGTGGCTGAGGGCGTCACCGACGAGGTCACCCGCGCCGAGCTCCGCGCCGTAGCGCGGCCCCTCCGGGGCCAGGACGAGCGCGCTGACGCCGTTGATCTCCTCCACGTGGTCCACGGTCGCTCACGCTACCGGGGGAGCCGGTGCAGCAGCACGTCGTTAATTGAGCCCCGGGCCAGGGTCGCCGTCATGTACGTGCAGTGGGGCTGCCGCCGCCGGTCGGTCGGCGAGCCGGGGTTGAGCAGCCGCAGGCCACCGGGCGCGACGGTGTCCCACGGGATGTGGGAGTGGCCGAAGACGAGGAGGTCGCGGCCCGAGTACCGCGCGGCGCACCGCTGCTCCCGCCCCGCCGCGGGGCCGGTCTCGTGCACGACCGCCACGCGCACGCCGTCCAGCTCGGCCTCGGCCACCTCCGGCAGGCGGGCGCGCAGGGGCGGGCCGTCGTTGTTGCCGTAGACGCCGATGAGCCGCGCCGCGCGGGACTCCAGGGCGTCGAGGAGGGTGGCGTCGACCCAGTCGCCGGCGTGGATCACGGTGTCGGCGGCCTCGACGGCGGACCAGACCTCGGCGGGCAGGTCGCGGGCGCGGTTCGGGACGTGGGTGTCGGCTAGCAGCAGCACTTGCATGGCTCGCGTCGTGCCTGGGCTTTCTGGAGATGGAGATGCGGCAGGGGACCTCGGCGGTGGCGTTCCGGCTTTCTCACCGTACACGACGCATTCAAATCGATCATGCCGTCGGAGACTCTGTGTAGTGTGCTCGGTTACTCGCCGGCTATCCCGAATCCAGGCACCACATTACTCCGGCCGCCCGCGCGCGAGCCGCCCGTGGTTGGCATAGAGTCGGGGGCTATGGAGTGGCTGCGGAGGTGGCCGGTTTACCGGCAGCTCACCGGCCCCGATCCGACGGGCCGTGGCGAGGCCGTGCGCTCGCGCCGGACCGAGGCCATCACCGCCCGCACCACCCAGGCCGACTCCGTCGCCAAGTCCGTCTGCCCCTACTGCGCCGTCGGCTGCGGCCAGCGGGTGTTCGTCAAGGACGGCAAGGTCACCCAGATCGAGGGCGACCCCGACAGCCCGATCTCGCGCGGCCGGCTGTGCCCGAAGGGCTCGGCCAGCAAGAGCCTCGTCACCAGCCCCTTGCGGGCGACGAAGGTGAAATACCGCCGGCCGTACGGCACCGCCTGGGAGGAGCTCGACCTCGCCGACGCGCTCGAGATGATCGCGGACCGGGTCGTCGCCGCGCGCGCGGAGACCTGGCAGGACCGCGACGAGCACGGGCATCCGCTCAACCGGACGCTCGGCATCGCCAGCCTCGGCGGCGCGACCCTGGACAACGAAGAGAACTACCTGATCAAGAAGCTGTTCACCGCGATCGGCGCGCTGCAGATCGAGAACCAGGCCCGCATTTGACACTCCGCCACCGTCCCCGGTCTGGGGACCAGCTTCGGTCGCGGCGGCGCCACGGGATTCCAGCAGGACCTGGCCAACGCTGACTGCATCGTGATCCAGGGCTCGAACATGGCCGAGGCCCACCCGGTCGGTTTCCAGTGGGTGATGGAGGCCAAGGCCCGCGGGGCGAAGGTCATCCACATCGACCCCCGGTTCACGCGCACCAGCGCCGTCGCCGACACGTTCGTGCCGATCCGGGCCGGGTCGGACATCGCGTTCCTCGGTGGTGTCGTCAACTACATCCTGAGCAACGAGCTGGATTTCCGGGAGTACGTCGTCGCGTACACCAACGCGGCCACGATCGTGCGCGAGGAGTTCCGCGACACCGAGGACCTCGACGGGCTGTTCTCCGGCTTCGACGAGGCCACGCAGGCGTACGACCCGTCGTCGTGGCAGTACGAAGGCCACCAGGACCACGATCCGGAGCACGGCCACGCGATCCGGGAGACCGCGGGCGGACTCCGGCACGAGTCCCACGGCCCCCCGGTGCCGGCCGAGACGCAGCGGGACGAGACGCTGCAGCACCCCCGGTGCGTGTACCAGATCCTGAAGCGGCACTTCGCGCGGTACACCCCGGAGGTCGTCGAGCAGGTGTGCGGCGTCGCGCCCGAGGACTTCGCGGCGGTCTGCGAGGCGTGGACGCGCAACTCCGGACGCGAGCGCACGACCGCGCTGGTGTACTCGGTCGGCTGGACGCAGCACTCGGTCGGCGTGCAGTACATCCGCACCGGCGCGATCATCCAGCTCCTGCTCGGCAACATGGGCCGGCCCGGCGGCGGCATCATGGCGCTGCGCGGGCACGCCAGCATCCAGGGCTCCACCGACATCCCGACGCTGTTCAACCTGCTGCCGGGCTACCTGCCGATGCCGACGGCGGGCAAGCACGACACGTTCGACGAGTGGGCCGACGCGATCCGCCACCCGGGGCAGAAGGGCTTCTGGGGCAACGCGCGCGCGTTCGGGGTGAGCCTGCTCAAGGCGTACTTCGGCGACGCCGCCACCCCGGCCAACGACTACGGCTTCGGGTACCTGCCGCGGATGACCGGCGACCACGGCACCTACCAGCAGGTGCTCTCGATGCTCGACGGGAAGATCAAGGGGTACTTCCTCCTCGGCCAGAACCCGGCGGTCGGCTCGGCCCACGGGCGCGCCCAGCGGCTCGGCATGGCGCAGCTGGACTGGCTGGTGGTGCGCGACCTGTACGAGATCGAGAGCGCCACGTTCTGGCGCGACGCGCCCGAGATCGAGACCGGCGAGATCGTCACCGAGGAGTGCAAGACCGAGGTGTTCCTGCTCCCCGCGGCCTCCCACGTGGAGAAGGAGGGCACGTTCACCCAGACCCAGCGGCTGCTGCAGTGGCGGCAGAAGGCGGTCGACCCGCCGGGCGACTGCCGCTCCGAGCTGTGGTTCTTCTACCACCTCGGCCGCCTGGTCAAGGACCGCCTGCGACTGTCCACACTGGAGCGTGACCGGGCGGTGCGCGACCTCGCGTGGGACTACCCGACGCACGGCGTGCACGACGAGCCCTCGGCGGAGGCGGTACTGCGGGAGATCAACGGCTACCGCGTCGCCGACGGCGCGGTGGTGTCGGGCTTCGCCGAGCTCAAGGACGACGGCTCGACGGCCTGCGGCTGCTGGATCTACTCCGGCGTCTACGCGGGCGGGGTCAACGCCGCGGCCCGGCGCACGCCCGCCTCCAGCGACGACCCGCTCGGCCTCGAATGGGGCTGGGCCTGGCCGATGAACCGCCGCATGCTCTACAACCGCGCGTCCGCCGATCCGCAGGGCCGGCCGTGGAGCGAGCGGAAGGCCTACGTCTTCTGGGACGAGGCCAAGGGCGAGTGGACCGGCCCGGACGTGCCCGACTTCGAGAAGACGAAGCCGCCGTCGTACCGCCCGGAGCCGGGCGCGGCCGGCCCCGCCGCGATCGCCGGGGACGACCCGTTCGTCATGCAGGGCGACGGGAAGGGCTGGCTGTTCGTGCCCAGCGGCCTCGTCGACGGTCCGCTGCCCACGCACTACGAGCCGGCCGAGTCGCCGGTCGCCAACCCGCTGTACGGGCAGCAGGCGAACCCGACCCGCAAGCGGTACCAGCGCTCCGAGAACCCGATGAACCCGGTCCGCAGCGAGGTCTTCCCGTTCGTGTTCACCACCAGCCGGCTCACCGAGCACCACACCGCCGGCGGGATGAGCCGCACCCTCGACTACCTCGCCGAGCTGCAGCCGGCGATGTTCGTCGAGGTGTCGCCCGCGCTCGCGGCCGAGCGCGGGCTGGAGCACCTCGGCTGGGCGCACGTGGTCACCAGCCGCTCGGCGATCGAGGCGCGGGTCATGGTGACCCAGCGGATGCGTCCGCTGCGCATCGACGGCAGGCCGGTGCATCAGATCTGGCTGCCGTACCACTGGGGAACCTCCGGCCTCACGACCGGCGACTCCGCGAACGATCTCGTCGGCATCGTGCTCGACCCGAACGTGCTCATCCAGGAGACCAAGGTCGGCACCTGCGACGTGCGGCCCGGGCGCCGTCCGCGCGGCGCCGCGCTGCGGGCCCTCGTCGACGACTACAACCGGAGGGCGGGCCTGTGAGCATCGGCCAGACGCCGCAGCGGATGGGCTTCTTCACCGACACCAGCGTCTGCATCGGCTGCAAGGCGTGCGAGGTCGCGTGCAAGGAGTGGAACGACGTCCCGGCCGACGGCCTGGACCTGCTCGGCATGTCGTTCGACAACACCGGCCGGCTGGACGCGAACTCCTGGCGGCACGTGGCCTTCATCGAGCAGCCTGTACCGCCGAAACCGGGCTCCGACGACTCCGGCGACATGCGCTGGCTCATGATGTCCGACGTGTGCAAGCACTGCACGCACGCGGCCTGCCTCGACGTGTGCCCGACCGGGGCGCTCATGCACACCGAGTTCGAGACCGTCATCGTGCAGTCCGACATCTGCAACGGCTGCGGATACTGTGTGACTGCTTGCCCGTACGGCGTCATCGACCGCCGCGAGGGCGACGGGCGCGCCTGGAAGTGCACGCTGTGCTACGACCGCATCGGCGACGGCCTGATGCCGGCCTGCGCGACGGCGTGCCCGACGCAGTCGATCCAGTACGGTCCGCTCGACGAGCTCCGCGAGCGCGCCGAGGCCCGGCTCGAGCAGCTGGACCGCCCGGAGGCAAGGCTCTACGGGCACGACCCCGGCGACGGGGTGGGCGGGCAGGGGGCGTTCTTCCTGCTGCTGGACGAGCCGGAGGTGTACGGGTTGCCGCCCGCGCCGGTCGCCACGACGCGTAACCTGCCGGGCATGTGGAAGCGGGCGGGCTGGGCCGCACTGACCATGGCCGCGGCGGTGGCCGTGTCCTTCCTGGGCCGGCGCCCATGACCGGGAACGCTTCCGGCTCCGGCTCCGGCTCCGGCTCCGGCCCCGACAACGGCTCCGCGCGCTCGTCCGGCTCCGACCCGGGCAACGGCTCGGCACGTTCGTCCTCTTCCCGCCCCGGCAACGGCCCCGCGCGCTCGTCCGGCCCGAGCGGCGGCCCGCGTGGCGACGGCGCGCACGATCGTGGTTCGCGTGACGGCGGCTCGCGCGAGCGCGGCGCGCGTGACGGTGACCGGCGTGACGGCGGCTCGCGGGGCGACGGCGCAAGCGAGCGCGGTTCGGGTGACGGCGGCCCGCGGCGCGACGGTGCACGCGAGCGCGATGCGCGTGACGGTGACCCGCGTGACGGCGGCTCGCGGGGGGACGGCGCACGCGAGCGCGGTTCACGGGGCGAGCCCGGGACGCGCCCCGGCGAGCGGCGGCCGCGGCGCGAGCACGGCGGCGAGGACGTGCAGGTGCCCCGGGCCGATTTCCGCTCCTACTACGGCCGCCCCATCGTCAAGACCCCGGTCTGGCGGCACGACGTGCCCGCGTACCTGTTCACCGGCGGGCTCGCGGCCGGCAGCGCACTGCTCGCAGCAGGCGCCGACCTGACCGGGCGGCCGAAGACCCGGCGCGCGGCCCGGCTCGCGGCGCTCGGGGCGCTCGGGGCGAGCACCTACTTCCTCATCAACGACCTCGGCCGCCCCGAGCGCTTCCACCACATGCTGCGCGTGGCCAAGCCGACCTCACCGATGTCGATGGGCACGTGGATCCTCAGCGCGTTCGGCGGCGCCGCCGGGCTCGCGGCCACGACCGAGGCCCGCCCGCGCGGACTGGTCGGCGGCGCCGGACGGGCCGCCGGGATCGGCGCGGCCGCGCTGGCGCCGGCGCTGGCCACGTACACGGCCGTGCTCATCGCCGACACCGCCGCCCCGTCGTGGCACGCCGCCCGCGACGACCTGCCGTTCGCGTTCGCCGGCAGCGCCCTGGCCAGCGGGGCCGCCGTCGGGCTCATCGCCGCCCCGCCGCACGAGGGCGGCCCGGCCCGCGCGCTCGCCGTCGCCGGGGTCGCCCTCGAGCTCGCCGCGACGCACCGCATCGAGCACGGGCTGGGCCTGCTCAGCGAGCCGTACCGGCAGGGCCGGGCCGGCCGCCTCCTGACCGCCGCACGCCGGCTCAACCTGGCGGGCGCGGCGGGCGCGCTGCTCGGCCGCCGCAGCCGGATCGTGTCGGCGCTGTCGGGCGCGGCGCTGCTGGCCGGCTCCCTCGCGACGCGCTTCGGCATCTTCGAGGCGGGTGTGGAGTCGACGAAGGACCCCAAGTACGTCGTCGAGCCCCAGCGCGCCGGCCTCGCCCCCCGCGACGCGAATCCCTGACCCCGGCTCCCGTCGAACGCGCGGCGGGTTTGGTTGTGCGCACGCGCGACGGCGTGCGTTGTGCGTCGGACGCGCGACGAGTTAGATCGTGCGCCGGACGCGGGGCGGGTTGATTGTGCGCACATGCGACGGCGCCGGTTGCGCGTTGTGTGCTGGGCGCGCGACGGCTTTGGTTGTGCGCGCGACGGCTTTGGTTGTGCGCGCGATGGTGCCGGTTGTGCGTTTGTGCGCTGTGTGCTGGGCGCGCGGCGGGTTTGGTTGTGCGCGCGCGACGGCGCCGGTTGTGCGTTTGCGCGCTGGACGCGCGACGGCGCCGGGAGTCGCGTGACTCCCGGCGCCGTGGTGCTCGGTGCGGTGCTGTCGGTGCCGGAGCCGTCAGGCCTTGACGACCAGGCTGCCCGTGATCTTGTCGGCGAGGGTCTGGCGCTTGGCGTCCCACAGCGGGAACAGGTAGCCGATGTAGCAGATGATGGTGTCGACGATGTGGCAGATGTCCCGGACGAAGGCGCCGCCGAAGCCGAGCGGCTGGCCGGTCTGCTCCTTGAGCAGGCGCACGCCCAGGGCCTTCTTGCCCAGGCTCGCGCCCTGGCCGCCGAGGTACCAGCGGTTGTACACGGTGTAGACCAGCGACAGCAGCGCGAAGACGTAGTAGAGCGGGCCGATGGTGGGGTCGTCGGCGGACGGGCCGGCGATCAGGTAGCCGAGGCCGGAGAGGATCACCGCGGGGATGGCGTCGACGAGGGCGGCACCGACGCGTACGGGCCAGCTTGCATAGTTCATCGGGAGGGATCTCCTAAGACGGTATGAGGCCGAATCGGTGGAGCTGGAACACCCAGCTCGCCGCCGCGGCGACGAGCGCCGTCACTTCGGCCCGCCGGCGGGCCTGCGGCGACCACGGGCGTGGCGGCCGCACCAGGCCGAGGTGCCGCAGCGCGAGCAGCGGCACCGTCACGGCCGTGAGCAGCGCCAGGCCCGCGAGCACCGGGTTGGCGCCGAGGGAGGCGAGCACCCGGCCGTGCACCAGCTCCACGGCCGCGGTGGTCAGGCCGCAGGCGGGGCAGGGCACTCCGGTCGCCCACCGCAGCGGGCACGGCAGGCCGAGGCCCGCGCCGGCGCTGAGCGCCGGCCAGACCGCGGCCGCGGCGCCGACCGCGAGGCCGAATGCGCCGAGGCGCTCCGGAACCGAGTACTGCCTGCCCACCCTGCAACCCGTCCTCGAAGTGACGAACCGTGAGCTTAGGTCGTGATCGACATCGCTCGCTGTCGTCCGATCGTCCGATGCCAAACACCGTGAGCAGGCACGATTCGGGTTCGATGGGAAAAATCGCCGCAGCACACACCGCAGAAGTGGATGTATGAGCCACCCAGGCACACGACGCGAAAGCCGGGCGTGGCGATCCGGCGGCGGACGGCGCCAAATCGGATGCGGCTCCGGTCGCCCGGCGAGGGCTGTGCGGGGGCGCCGTGCTGCGGGCGCAACGGCAGCGCCCGCGGCCGTGCGGGGGGCCGTGCGTGGCCGTGCGTGGCCGTGCGTGGCTGTGCGGCGGCCGTGCTCCGTGTCCGTGCGGTGGCCGTGCTGCACGTGTTCGGCGGCAGCGTCCGTGCTCGTGTCCGTGCGGTGGGGGTGCCCGCGCCCGTGCAACACAGCGCT
>NZ_JBEPEH010000004.1:0-219555 GCF_040300725.1 Dactylosporangium sp. NPDC000244 | reverse complement strand
GCTCGCGCTCGTGTGGTGCCCGTGCAACACAGCGCTCGCGCTCGTGTGGTGCCCGTGCAACACAGCGCTCGCGCTCGTGTGGTGCCCGTGCAACACAGCGCTCGCGCTCGTGTGGTGCCCGTGCAACACTGCGCTCGCGCTCGTGTGGTGCCCGTGCAACACTGCGCTCGTTTTCGTGCGGCGGCCGTGCTCGTGTCCGTGCAGCACGGCGCCCGAGTCTGGGCAGCACCACAGTGGCGGTGCTCGTGTCCGTGCGGCACAGTGCCCACAACTGGGCGGTTACACAGTGGCCGTGCCCGTGTCCGTGCGGCACAGTGCCCACAACTGGGCGGTTACACAGTGGCCGTGCTCGTGTCCGTGCGGTGGCCGTGCTCAGGCGTCAGCGCACGCGCAGGGTGGGACCGTCCGCGGGGATGAGCTCGCCGATGACCGGGTAGCCGGGAACCTCGCCGGCCACGAGCAGACCCCCGGACGTCTGGGCGTCGGCCAGCAGCAGCAGCTCGTCCTCGGGCGTCGCCCCCGCGTCCAGGTGCGGGCGCACCCAGTCGAGGTTGCGCCGCGTGCCCCCGCTGACGTAGCCGTCGGCGAGGGCACGGCGGGCGGCGTCGAGGTACGGTACCGCTGCCGCATCGACGACCGCCGTCACGCCGCTCGCGCGGGCGAGCTTGTGCAGGTGGCCGAGCAGGCCGAAGCCCGTCACGTCGGTGGCGCACTCGGCGCCCGCGGCCAGGGCGGCCTCGGACGCGTCGCGGTTGAGGGTGCACATCGCGGCGACCGCGTGCGGGAACGGCTCGCCGGTGGCCTTGTGGCGGCTGTTGAGCACGCCGACGCCGAGCGGCTTGGTGAGTGTCAGGGGCAGGCCCGCGCGGCCGCGGTCGTTGCGCAGCAGGCGTTGCGGGTCGGCGAGGCCGGTGACCGCCATGCCGTACTTCGGCTCCGGGTCGTCCACCGAGTGCCCGCCCGCCACGTGACAGCCGGCCTCGCGGGCGATGTCGAGCCCGCCGCGCAGGACCTCGGCGGCCAGTTCGAGGGGCAGCACCTCGCGGGGCCAGGCGAGCAGGTTCACCGCCACGACCGGCCGGCCGCCCATCGCGTAGACGTCGGAGAGGGCGTTCGCGGCGGCGATGCGGCCCCAGTCGTACGCGTCGTCGACCACCGGCGTGAAGAAGTCCGCGGTCGCCACGACGGCCGTGCCGTTCGCGATCGCCACGACCGCCGCGTCGTCGCCGTCGTCGAGCCCGACGAGCAGCTCGCCGGGGCCGTCTGGGGCCCGGTCGCCGACCAGCCCGGCGACCACCGCCTCGAGCTCGCCGGGCGGGATCTTGCAGGCACAGCCGCCGCCGTGCGCGTATCCGGTGAGCCGGATCGTCTGCGTCACGCCTACCACTCTAGGCACACCGCGGCCCGCGGTCATGGTTCGTCGGCGACCGGGGCGTCGGCCGGGAAGTCGGCCGGGAGGTCGGCCGGGAGGTCGGCCGGGAGGTCGGCCGGGAGGTCGAGGGGGAACAGGATCGGGCTGAGCAGGTGCTGCGCGCGGCCCGGGGCGGGGCCGTTCGCGATGATCGGCAGGATCGCCGCGCGCATGCCCGCGATGAGCCGCTCGCGCTCGGCCGCGGTCAGCCACACCGCGTGCTGGCGGTAGCCGACCTGGTCCGCCGCCGGGTCGGCGGCGGGATCGTCCAGGTAGGCCTGGAACTCGGCGAGGAGCGCCGCCATCGACGCCGCGAACGCGCGCCGGTGGTCGTCGGCGGTCGCGGCCGCCGCGCGCTCGGCGGTCACCGCGGCCCGTGCCGGCTGCAGGCGGTAGTGCCGCTCCACGAACCCGCGCACCCGCTGCTGGCCCGACTCCTCGAGGATGCCGGCCTCGGCGAGGAGGGCGACGTGGCGGTACACCGTCGCCTTCGACGCGTCCGCGATCCGCTCGCACAGCTGCTGCGTGGTCAGGCTGCGCCCGCCGGACAGCGCGTGCACGATCCGCAGCCGCACCGGGTGCAGCAGGAGCTCGACGGGGTCCATTGGCTTATGTTCGCACACCTGATAATGTTCGCATCCATGAGAACAATGCCACGGGGTGAGCTCGTCGAGGCCGGCGGGCGCCGGATCGCGCTGTACCGCGCCGGTCGCGGGGGGCCGCCCGTCGTGTTCGTGCCCGGTGCCGGGCTCGTCGGGCTGGAGTACGACAACCTCGTGCGGGCCGCGTCGGAGCTGACCACGGCGGTCACCTACGACCGGGCCGGCACCGGCTGGAGCGACGACGCCGACCTGCCCCGCACGGCGGCCGACGTCGCCGCCGAGCTGCGCGAGACGCTGCGCGCGGCGGACATCCCCGGGCCGTACGTGCTGGCCGGGCACTCCATGGGCGCCGTCTACGCGCGCAGGTTCGCGCAGCTGTTCCCGTCCGACGTCGCCGGCCTGCTGTTCCTCGACCCGGGGCACGAGGACATCCTGCGCCACCTGCCGGCCGAGGTCGTCGCGCTCAACGAGCGGATGAAGCCCACGTGGGACGCGCTGCCGGAGCTGACCCCCGAGCAGATCGAGGCATCCAGGACCGCGCTGCTGCGGCTGTACGCGCAGTGGCCCGACGACATCCGCGCACCCCTCGTCGAGCACCGCCTCGAGCACTGGCGCACCGGGCTGCGCGAGGGGCGCAACCTCGAGGACGAGGTGTACGCGGAGCTGGCCGCCGGTGGCCCGCTGCCCGACGTGCCGCTCATCGTGCTCAGCGCGGCGGACAAGAACCCGCTCTGGGTCCAGCACATGCCGCCGGAGCTGATCGAGCGCGCCCACGACGGCGTGCACGCGCTGCACGCGGCGATCGCCGCCTCGGTCCCGCGCGGCGAGCGGCGCCTGGTCGCGGGGGCGTCGCACCAGTACCTCCACGTGCAGCAGCCCGAGCCCGTCCTCGCCGCCCTGCGCGACCTGCTGCACCGGGTCGCCGCCGGGTAGCCGGGGTGTACCGGTTAAACCGGTCAGAACGATAGGGTGTCCGGATGCCAGAAGTCTTCCGCTGGGGCGCCGGCAGGCTGTGCCTCGACTTCACCCGGACGCTGCACCGTCGCGGCACCGAGCACGCCGTCGAGGAGCTGCCCGACGGGCCCGCGCTCGCGGCGTGGGTCGGCCAGTGCGGTCCCGTGGCGCCGGTGCCGGGCAGCGTGGTGCCCGCCGCGATCGTGCGGGACGCGCACGGCCTGCGCGAGGCCGTGTACGCGCTCGTCGCCGCGGCCCGCACCCGCGCCGGTGCCGCGGCGGCGGGCGAGGCGCCGCGCGAGCGCGTCAACCAGGCGGCCGCGCGCTCGGTGCCGACCCCGGCGCTGGGGGAGCGGGGGGAGCTGCGGTGGTACGCCAACGACCCCGTCACGAGCACCCTCGCGCTCGTCGCCCGCGACGCGCTCGACCTCGTGACCTCGCCGGCCGTGCAGCGCATCCGCGAGTGCGCGGACCCGGCGTGCAACGCGCTGTTCCTCGACGGATCGCGGCCCGGGAGCCGTCGCTGGTGCTCGATGGACAGCTGCGGCAACCGCGCCAAGAAGCAGCGCCGCCGCTCGGAGTCCGCCCAGGTCGCGGTCTGACGCCCGCCGGCTGCCGGCCGGTGCGGGCTACGCGGCGGCGGCGACGGGTTCCGGGGCCGGGGCGGGTGTCGCCGGGTGCCGCGGGGCCGTCGTCACGAGCAGGGTGAAGCCGAGCAGGCACAGCGCGGCCGCCGACACGTAGGCGTAGCGGTAGCCCACGTCCGCCGACAGGCCCAGCAGCGGGCCGGCCAGCAGCGACGCCACCGGGAACGCGTTGGCGGCCAGGGTCGTGGCGCGGCCGGGCTCGCCGGGCAGGAGCTCCTGGACGTAGGAGATGCCCAGCCCCTGCACCGCGGCGATGAAGGTCGCGTTGAGCACCTGCAGCGCCGCGATCTGCCAGCTGTGCGCGACCAGGGCCACCAGCGTGTAGTACACCACCCCGATCCCGGCGCCGAGGACGATCAGGCGGCGCAGCGGGTAGCGGGCCGACAGGGCGCCGAAGCCCAGCATGAGCGGGATCTCCAGCGCGGCGCACAGGCCGAGGATGAGGCCCGCGTCGCGCACCTGGGCGTGCAGGACGTGGGAGAGGTACAGCGACATCGCCTGCACGTTGAGGACCCCGGCGGCCTGCATGACGGCGAACGCGGCCACGGTGCACCACACCACCGCCCCGGCCCGGCGCGCGGGCGGGCGCTCGTGGTGCGCGGGCGGGGACACCTCGCCGAGGCGCAGGTAGATCACGGCGGCGGCGGTCGCGTACATGGCGGCGGCGGTGAGGTACAGCACCCGGAAGCCGCCCCACTGCAACAGCAGCGCGGCCACGGGCGGGCCCGCCACCCAGGCGACCGAGAACACCATCCGCAGGGTGCTGATCGCCATCGCCGCGCGGGTCGAGCCGCGCTGGGAGAGCACCTCGCGGGCATAGGCGAAGGACTGCGGGAACAGGGCGCCGCTCAGGGCCGTGAGGGTCATGGTCAGGGCGAGCAGCACCCAGTACTCGCGCACGAACGCGGTCGCGATCGCCCCGGTGAACCCGGCCAGGGCCGCGGTGAGCAGCAGCCGGCGGCGGATCGGGCGGCGGTCGGAGAGCCGGCCGAGCAGGTTCGAGGAGACCATCGAGGCCAGCGGGCCGGCCACGAGGAACGCGCCGACCAGGGCCGGGGCGGCGTGGACCTCGGTGCTCAGGAACAGCGACAGGAACGGGCCGACGACGGCGACCGACATGCCGACGAAGAAGAAGATGATGCCGAGCGGGACGAGGGCGCGGCGGGCGGTGCTGGACGGTGCTTCGACGCTAACCCCTGAAACCACCTCCGCACCTTACGGGACCACGCGGGAGCGCTCTGCCGAATATCGCGAAGCTCACGATGTGCGCTGGGCCCGGGCCCGGCGCTTGCCCTCGTGCATGGCCTGCACGCGCGGGACGGGAATGGTGTGGCCCTCCGTGATCAGGTCGGCGGGGATCGCCTGCGGGCCGGGCATGTGCGCGGCCCACGGGTCGGCGTCGCCGAGCAGCCCCGGCGCCGTGTGGACGGTGAAGTCGCGGGGCGTGACACCGTCCAGGTCGGACCAGGCCAGCGGGAAGGAGACCGGGCACCCGGGCCGCAGCCGCGGGCTGTACGCGCACGCGACCGTCGCCCCGCCCACCCGCGTCGGGTCCAGGAACACCTTGCCGTGCCGGTCCTCGCGGATGAACGCGGTCGTCGCCAGGCCGGGGTCGAGCCGCTCGGCCCGCGCGGCGATCGCGCGCGTCGCGGCGGCGACGTCCTCCATCGGCGTCGGCTCGATCGGCACGAAGACGTGCAGGCCCTTGGCGCCGCTGGTCTTCACCGCGCCGCGCAGCCCGGCCGCGTCGAGGGTCTCGCGGATCAGCCCGGCCGCGCGCACGACGAGCGAGAAGTCGCCGCCCTCGGGCGGGTCGAGGTCGAGCACGAGGTGCGTGGTGTGCGCCCAGTCCCCGGCGCGCACGAGCGCCGGGTGGTACTCCACCGCCCGCTGGTTGCCGAACCACAGCAGCGTCCGGCGGTCGTCGCACAGCGCGTAGGCGACGTCGCGCTTGGACGTCTCGGCCCACAGGTGCACGGTCTTCACCCACTCGGGCGTGTACTTGGGCACGTTCTTCTGCATGAACGAGTCCTGCCCGCGCATGATGCGCACCACGGACAGCGGCCGTCCGCGCAGCACCGGGATGATCCGGTCGCGCACGGCGTCGAGGTAGTCGACGAGGTCGCGCTTGGTCGCGCCGGCCCCCTCGAAGATGGGCTGGTCGAGGTTGGTCAGCGCGACCCCGTCACGTTCCTCGGAGGTGCTCACCGTCACACCGTATCGGCTGGGCGCTATCCGAGCAGCAGGTCCATGTTGAGCGCGGCGCCGGCCTTCATCCCGCCCGCGGCCGCGCCGATGACCTGGCCCATCGGGTCGGCGAGGTTCCCGGCCACCCACACGCCCGGCACCTCGGTGCGGCCCATCGCGTCGGCCGCGACGTAGGTGGCGACCGGCACGCCCTGCATCTGCAGGGTGGCCAGCGGCAGCCCGAGGCCGTCGAGGAACCCGGCGCGCGCGGCGAGCGTCGTCTGCACCACCATCGCCTCCCGCGGCACGAATCCGCCGTCTTCCAGGTGTACGCCCCGTTGCTCGACCTTCGCGACCGCGCCCTCGACGACCGTGACCGCCGCGGGGACGCCCGGCACCTCGTGGCCGTTGGTGAACAGGACGAGGTCGTGTGTCCACTGGGTCCACAGCAGCGCCGGGTGCGCGGCCAGCGCGCTGGTGGCGATGATGCCGACGGGCCGGTCGCGCACCTCCCAGCCGTGGCAGTACGGGCAGTGCAGCACCCAGTCGCCCCAGCCCTCGGCCAGGCCCGGGATGTCCGGCAGCTCGTCGACGACCCCGGTGGTGACCAGCAGCCGGCGGGCGGCGAACGCCGTGCCGTCCGCGAGGACGGCGCGCAGGTCGTCGCCGTCGCGGAAGGCCCGCACGACCTCGCCGGTGACGATCTCGGCGCCGTAGCCGCGGGCCTCCTCGCGCCCGATCCGCAGCAGCTCGCCGGGCGGGGTGCCCTCCCGGCCGAGGTAGTTGTGCACGCCGCCGGCGGGGGCGTTGCGGGGCTGCCCGCCGTCGAGGACCAGGACGCGGCGGCGCGCCCGGGCCAGGGTCAGTGCCCCGCTCAGCCCGGCCGCCCCGCCGCCGATGACGATCACGTCGTACCGCTCACTCATGCGCTCGACGATGCCCGGTCGCCGCGCTTCTGGCAAAGTTCTTTGCCAAAATGGCAAACTGGTGCCATGGACGATCACGTGGGCCCCCGGCTGCGGCGGCTGCGCGAGCAGCGGGGCGTGACGCTGACCGCGCTCGCGGCCGACACCGGCATCTCGGTGAGCACCCTGTCGCGGCTCGAGTCCGGCGGCCGCCGCCCGACCCTGGAGCTGCTGGTGCCCCTCGCCCGCGCGCACGGGGTGACGCTGGACTACCTCGCGGGCGCCGAGCCGACCGCCGACCCGCGGGTGCACACCCAGCCCGTGGTGCGCCACGGCGTCACCCACATCCCGCTCACCCAGCGCCCGGGCGCCCCGATGGCGTTCAAGCTCATCTTCCCGCCGAACACGCCCGCGGACGACACGCCGACCCCGCAGACGCACGAGGGGTACGAGTGGCTGTACGTGCTGTCGGGGCGGCTGCGCTTCGTTCTCGGCGAGCACGACATGATGCTGCAGACGGGCGAGGCGGTCGAGTTCGACACCCGGGTGCCGCACTGGTTCGGCAACCCGAGCCCGTACGCCGCCGAGGTGCTGAGCCTCTTCGGGCCGCAGGGCGAGCGCGTCCACGTGCGCGCCCGCTCCCGCTGAGCCGAGCGGTTCACAGCCGGCGCACAGGCTCCTGGCAAGTCCGGGACAGCCGCGGCGCCGAGAGTCGGGACCATGACCACCACGACGCTGCCCCGACCGGCCCGGCGCGCCGCCGCGAACCGGCCCGCACATCAGGCCGCCGCTCGCCGGCCGGTGTGGCAACGCCCGGCGCTCGCCGCGCTGCTGCTGCTCACCGGCGTGCTGTACCTGTGGCGCCTCGGCGACTCCGGCTACGCCAACAGCTTCTACGCCGCCGCGGTGCAGGCCGGCACGCAGAGCTGGAAGGCGCTGCTGTTCGGCTCGCTGGACGCGGGCAACGTCATCACCGTCGACAAGCCGCCCGCCTCGCTGTGGATCATGGGGCTGTCGGGGCGGATCTTCGGCTTCAACAGCTGGAGCCTGCTGGTGCCGCAGGCGCTCGAGGGCGTGGCCGCGGTCGCGCTGCTCTACGCGACCGTGAAGCGGCACTTCGGCGCCGCCGCCGGCCTGCTCGCCGGGGCGGCCCTGGCCCTGACGCCGGTCGCCGTGCTCATGTTCCGCTTCGACAACCCCGACGCGCTGCTCACCCTGCTGCTCGTCGCCGGCGCCTACTGCACCACCCGCGCCGTGGAGCAGGCCTCGCCCGGCTGGCTCTCCCTCGCGGCGACCGCGCTGGGCTTCGCGTTCCTGACCAAGATGCTCCAGGGGCTGCTGGTGCTGCCCGGCTTCGCGCTGGCCTACCTGATCGCCGCGCCGGCCACCGTCGGCCGCCGCCTCGTGCACCTGCTCACCGCGGGCGCCACGCTGGTCGTGTCGGCCGGCTGGTTCGTCGCGCTGGTCGCGCTCTGGCCCGCCTCGTCGCGGCCGTACATCGGCGGCTCGACCAACGACAGCCTGCTCGAGCTCGCCCTGGGGTACAACGGCCTCGGCCGCATCCTCGGCGGGAACGGCAACCGCGGCGGCGGGGGCGGCGGCGGCATGGGCAACGTCGGCTTCGGCGGCTCGACCGGCATCACGCGCCTCTTCGGCGACAGCATGGGTACGGAGATCAGCTGGCTGCTCCCGGCCGCGCTCATCGCCCTCGTCGCGGGCCTGTGGTTCACCCGCCGCGCCCCGCGCACCGACGCCACCCGGGCCGCGTTCATCGTCTGGGGCGGCTGGCTGCTCGTCTCCGGCCTGGTCTTCAGCTACATGTCCGGGACGATCCACCCGTACTACACCGTCGCCCTCGCCCCGTCGATCGCCGCGCTCGTCGCCATCGCCGGCCGCGAGCTGTGGCGGGCCCGGGCCGCGCTGCCGACGCGGCTGGTGCTGGCCGCGATGGTCTTCGTGACCGCCGCGTGGGACTTCGTCCTGCTCTCCCGCGACGCCTCCTGGAACCCGTGGCTGCGCTGGTCGCTGCTGCTGCTCGGCGGCGCCGCGGCGGTGGCGATCGCGGCCTTCGGCGGCCTCGCGCCGGCAGTGCGGCCGGGGCGGCCCGGGCTCGGCCGGCGCCTCGCGGTCGTGCTCACCCTGGCCGCCGTGCTGACCGGCTTCGGCGGGACGAGCGCGTGGGCCCTGGCGACCGCGAACCAGCCGCACGCCGGCTCCATCCCCACCTCCGGCCCGGCGTCGGCGGGCATGGGCGGCGGCTTCGGTGGCGGCGGCGGCCGGATGGGCGGCTTCGGCGGCGAGGGACAGAGCGACAGCGAACTCACCACGCTGCTGCGGTCCACGACGACGACCTGGGCCGCGGCCACCACCGGCGACCAGACGGCCGCCGAGCTGGAGCTGGCGACGGGCAAGTCGGTGATCGCGATCGGCGGCTGGGACGGCAGCGACCCGGCCCCGACCCTGGCCGAGTTCCAGGCGATGGTGGCCAAGGGCCAGGTCGCGTACTACGTCTCCGGCGGCCGCGGCGGCGGCATGGGCGGCGGCAACAGCGAGATCGCGACCTGGGTGGCCGCGAACTACACCGCCCAGACCGTCGGCAGCACCACCGTCTACAAGCTCGTCTCCTGACCCGGCGCGAGGTCGGCCAGCAGCTGCGAGACCGAGGCCGCGTCCAGCTCCGCGAGGGGCCGGGCGCGGCCTTCGGGTGTGCGGATGCGGATGTCGCACAGGCGCTGCTCGGGCTGCCGGTCCGGCCGCGGGCCGAGGGCGATGCCGGGATCGAGGCCGACGGCGACGACGTCGCCGCCGGGCAGGTCGCGCTCCATCCCGAGCACGCGGGCGCCCTCGACGGCGGCCCGCCGCCAGCCGTGCCGCTCCAGTGCGAGCAGCCGCACCACCGCGACGGGGCGCAGCCGTGCGGCGGCGGACTCGCCGGGCTCCAGGCGGTACACCGGCCGATGCAACTGCGGGAAGGGCTGCAGGATGCCGTAGTCGGCGAACACCGCCATCCAGGCGGGAACGTCGAGGTCCGCGGGGTGCGCGACGCCGAGCACGTCCCCGGCGGCCAGGTCGGCCCGCTCGTCGGCGACGCCGGCGAGGGTGCGGTCCTCGGCCACGCGGACCGCGACGCCGGGCGCCCCGGGCGGGCCGGTGATCCACACCAGCCGCCGGGCGAGCGGGAACAGCAGCGGGTGCTCGAGCAGCACCCGGAACTCCGCCGCGCTCCACCGCCGCCCGGCCGTCATCGCCAGCTCGAGGCGGTGGACCTGCTCGGCCGTGACCTTGCGGACGCCCTGGCGGATCGCCGCGAACGGGGACCCGGGCCGGTCCCGGCGGCGCGTCCCGTGCTCGTCGGTCACCCAGGGGCGCAGCTGGTCGTCGAAGCCGGCGGTGATCCGGTGCGGGCCGTCGCCGAGCACGACGGTCGCGCCGGGGGCGAGGCCGAAGCGGGGGACGAGCCGGTCGGCGAGCGCGTCGGCGGTCAGGCCCAGCCCGGCGGCGACCCCGGCCAGGCCCGCCTCGGCGCGGGCGCGGACCGCCCGGGACTTCGCCGTGGTCGCCAGGTCGTGCAGCTGCCGCAGCGCCGCGTCGCCGCCGAGCCGCCGCAGCACGTCGATGCCGGCGGCGACCCGCTGGCCGGCGCCCTCGCCGGCCCACCGCCGCACCGCCTCGGCCAGCCCCGCCGCGGTCTCGTCGTCGCCGACGAGCGCCTGCGCCTCGAGGGCCCAGCGACCCGCGGGCGGTGCCCCGGCCTCCTCCCAGCGGCAGCACAGCTCCCAGCCGAACCGGGCCAGGTCGCCCGCCTCCGGGGGGATCTCGCCGCGCATGAGCCGCTGCACCACCGGCGCGGCGGCGACCCGGATCGGCGGCAGCGTCGCGGGCTCGACCCACTGCGGCAGCCGCGGGACCGCGCCGGTCGCCACGACGGCCGTGCCGGTGTGCCGGGCGAGGTGCCGGCTCAGCAGCTCGGCGACCCGGGGCCGGGACGCGTTCGCCCGCAGCAGCGGCACGACGAGGTCCGGGAAGCGGTCCGCCGCGGCCATGATCGCGGCCGGGACGCCGCGCTGCCCGGCCAGCCCGAGCAGGGTCTCGAACGCGCGCCCGGTGCCGATCGCGGGCAGCGCCTCGATCATCGCCGCGAGGTAGTCGGGCACCCCCGCCAGCGTGTACTCGACCGAGCGCCCGGTCCAGTACCGCGCGTACAGGTCGAGCACGCCGTCGCCGATGCCCTCGGCGAGCGTGTGCAGCAGCTCCGGCTCCCGCAGCTGCTCGGCCTGCGTGGGCGCGAGCCGGGCGAGCACCCCCTGCGCCTGCTCCACAGTGGACGCGGACGCCAGGAGCAGCGGCGCGAGCGGGTGCCGCTCGGGCACCTCGGCGAAATCCGGCCCGGCGAGGTCCGGGGCGAGGAACGCGGCGGCGAGCCGGTGCGCCCACGACCCGGTGCGGACCTGGCGCAGCGCGTCGGCGGCCTCGGCGTACGCCCTCTCGGGCGCGCCCGCGAGCGCCGTGCGTACCGGCGCGAGCACCCGCCTGACCTCCGCCGCGTCTGTCACCCCGGCGGCGAGCTCGGCCGCGGCCCGGGCCGCGTCGCCGAGCGGCGGCATGGCGTCACCGGACGGCTCGACGGCCAGGGGAGCGCCGCCGCGGCGCGGGTAGAAGGAGCGGTGCCAGGACACCGGGAGTACGAACCTCACGGCGGCAGCCTAGGGCGCCCGGTCTTGTTCCTCACGCGGCGTCATGCCACATAGTCGGCGGTATGGAGGAGCACCTGACCGTGGGGCGGGTGGCCGAGGTGGCCGGCGTCACCGTCCGCACGCTGCATCACTACGACGAGATCGGGCTGCTGCGGCCGTCCGCGCGGACCGCGGCCGGGCACCGGGCGTATTCGGCGGGCGACGTGGAGCGGCTGCGGGAGGTGCTGGCCTACCGGCGGCTGGGCTTCGGGCTGCGCGAGATCGCGGATCTGGTCGACGACCCGGCCACCGACGCGGTCGCGCACCTGCGCCGGCTGCGCGGCCTGCTGCTCGACCAGCGCGACCGCGCCGCCGCCATGGTGACGGCCATCGACCGGGAACTGGAGGCACGAGCGATGGGGATCCCTACGACGCCCGAGGAGCAGCTGCGAGTGTTCGGCGCACGGCTGTACGACGCCATCGGGTCCGCCTACCCGGCGACGCGGCGCACCGAGCCGCGGATCGCCGCGCGGATCTGGGACGCGCTGGGAGACGCGCGGACGGTGCTGAACGTCGGCGCCGGCACCGGCTCCTACGAACCCCCGGACCGCGAGGTCACGGCGGTGGAGCCGTCGGCGGTCATGCGGGCGCTGCGTCCGGCGGGCGCGGCGCCGTGCGTGGCCGCCGCCGCGCAGCGCCTGCCGTTCGAGGACCGGTCCTTCGACGCCGCGATGGCGGTCAGCACCGTGCACCACTGGCCGGACCCGGTCGCCGGGCTGCGCGAGCTGCGGCGGGTGGCCCGCCGCGTGGTGGTGTTCACGTACGACGCCGACGACATCGGCTGGCGGCAGCGGTTCTGGCTCACCCGCGACTACCTGCCCGAGGTCGCAGGCCTGCTCGACGGCTGGCCCGCACTGGCCGACCTGACCCGCGCGATCGGGGGCCGCGCGGAGCCGGTGCTCATCCCGTGGGACTGCGCCGACGGCTTCTTCGAGGCGTACTGGCGCCGCCCCGAGGCGTACCTGGACGAGCACGTGCGCCGGGCGGTGTCGGTCTGGACCAGGGTCGGGCCCGAGGCCGAGCGGCGCGCGGTGGACAGGCTGCGCGAGGACCTCGCCTCGGGCCGGTGGGCCGAGCGCAACCGCGACCTCGCCGCCCTCGACACGGCCGAGCTCGGCCTGCGGCTGCTCGTGGCCTGAACCGCGCCGCCGCCACGGTTCAGGGAGCGTGCGCCGGGGCCGGGTTCAGGGCCGGGTTCAAGCCGGAGGCGGCCCGATCCAGCGCGGTGAGGGCGGCGCCGATCGCCGGGCGGGGCGAGGCGGTCGTACGCCGGACGGCGAAGACGCGGCCGCGCCGATGCGTCACCCGGAGGAGAACATGCCGGCCCTGTCGTAAGGTGTGTCCGTGCAAGAGGCCACTTTCACCAAGCGCGCCGCGGTCGGGCTGCGCTCGGAGCGCGGACCGATCCTGGGCTCGGTCATGCTGACCACCGGCCTGGTCGCGCTGGACAGCACGATCATCGCCACCGCGGTGCCCTCGGTCGTGCGTGACCTGGGCGGCTTCGCGCACTTCCCGTGGCTGTTCTCGATCTATCTGCTCACCGCGGCCGTCACGACGCCGCTGTACGGCAAGCTCGCCGACGTGCTCGGCCGCAAGCCGGTCATGTTCTTCGGCATCGCGGCCTTCCTGCTCGGCTCGGTGCTGTGCGGCGCCGCCTGGAGCATGCTCACGCTCATCGTCTTCCGCGCCATCCAGGGCATCGGCGCCGGCGCCATCCAGCCGATCAGCATGACGATCATCGGCGACCTGTACTCGGTCGAGGAGCGCGCCCGCGTCCAGGGCTACGTGGCCGGCGTCTGGGGCGTGTCCTCGGTCGTCGGCCCGACCCTCGGCGGGGTGTTCGCCGACTACCTGTCGTGGCGCTGGATCTTCTTCGTGAACCTGCCGCTGGGCCTGTTCGCGGTGTGGATGTTCGCCAGGCACCTCAAGGAGAACGTCGAGCGCCGCGCGCACCGCATCGACTACCTCGGCGCCGTGCTGCTCATCGGCGGGTGCACGCTGCTCATCCTGGCCACCCTCGAGGGCGGCATCATGTGGGCCTGGGCCAGCGCCCCGAGCATCGTCATCTTCACGCTCGGCGCGGTCATGATCACGGCCTTCGTGTTCGTCGAGCGCCGCGCGGCCGAGCCGGTGCTGCCGCTGTGGGTGTTCAAGCACCGCACGCTCATCGGGGGCAACCTCTCCGCGGTCGCCGTCGGCGCGCTCGTCATCGGCCTGAGCTCCTACATCCCCAACTTCTCCCAGGGGGTACTGGGCACCAGCGCCCTGGTCGCCGGCTTCGTGGTCGCCGCGATGACGCTGGGCTGGCCGATCGCGGCGACGCTCTCCGGCCGCATCTACCTGCGCATCGGCTTCCGCAACACGGCGCTGATCGGCGGCGTGATCATCATCGGCGGTACGGTCATGTGCGCCCTGCTCACCGAGCAGACCACGGTCGCGATGACGGCGGTCGCCTGCTTCGTGATCGGCATCGGCCTCGGCCTCGCCACCGCGCCGACGCTCGTGGCCGTGCAGTCCGTCGTCGACTGGGACCGCCGCGGCGTGGTGACCGGTACGAACATGTTCTCGCGCTCGATCGGCAGCGCGGTCGGGGCGGCCGTGTTCGGCGCGATCGCGAACACGACCCTGGACCGCCGCTTCGCCGCCGCGCCGCCGGACGTGAAGCCGTCCCTGACCGCGGGCGCCGATGCGACGACGATCCTGCTGAAGGGCGGCACGGCTCCGGCGAACGTCGTCGACTACGTGCGCGCGGCCCTCTACACGGCCTCGCACAACGTGTTCGTGGCGCTGGCAGTCGTCGGCGTGTGCGGCGTGGCCGTGATCCTGCTGATTCCTCGGCGGGTCGAGAAGCTGTCCTGAGGCCTTTCGCCGGGCGCTCCGGCGGTGCACTCGGCGCGATCGCGAACACGACCCTGGACCGCCGTGGCGACTTTGCCGGCGGCGGCGCGCGGTGCCTCCCCGGGTCTTGGCCTCGCGGTCGGCGGCGGCCGTCAGGCGAGCTGTCGCGGCGGTGTGCGTGGCCCGGTCTTCGACCGTGTGGTGCGCGGCCCGGTCGAGCGCCGACAGAAGTCCAGTTCCTAGTTTCCTAGGAAGCGAAACGCGACGTGAGGCCGAGCACCCGCCTACATCGAGCGCCGAATGCGAACCCGGGGCCGTCGAGCGAGTGCGGGGTCCCGGGGCCGTTGCGAAGGTCCGGGCGGCCCCGGGACTGCGGTGCGTCAAGCGGCCAGGGCGCCGCCGTCAACGGGGATGATGGCGCCGGTGGCGAAGGGCTGGGTCATGCAGTAGATGAAGGCCCGCGCCACGTCGCCGACCTCGCCCACGCGGGCCAGGGGGACCGAGGCGGCGTTGTCGCGGAACAGGGCCTCGCGGGCGTCGTCGGGCAGCGCGGACCACAGCGGGGTGCGGATCACGCCGGGCTTCACCGCGTTCACGCGGATGCGCGGGGCCAGCTCCACGGCCAGGGCCCGGGTCAGGGCGTCCATGGCGCCGCACAGGCTTGCGCCCACCGTCCAGCCGGGTGTGGGCCGGTCCGCCGCCGTGCCGGTGATCAGGGTGATCGAGCCGCCGTCGCGCAGGTGTGGGGTGGCGGCTCGGACGGCGGCCAGGGCGCCGAAGTACCGCAGGCGGAAGAAGCCCGCCGCGGTCGCGGTGTCGAGGTCGGGGAGCGGGGTGAGCACCAGGGGTTCGCCCGCGGTGTACGCCAGGTGGTCGATGGGGCCCAGGGCCGTCACGGTTGCGATCAGGGCGGCCTCGTCGGTCAGGTCGGCGGTGTGGCCGGTGGCCGTGGCCGGGAGTTCCGCGAGGGCCTTCGCCACCCTCGCCGGGCGGCTGCCGACGACGATCACCTCCGCGCCGAGGGCGGCCGCGGCCTGGGCGGTGGCGAGGCCGATGCCGGAGGTACCGCCGAGAATGGCGACGCGCCGGCCGCCGAGTGCAACTGGCTCCATGGGCTCAACGGTGCCCCCAGGCGAGGGCCGGGCGCCAAGACCGGTTTCGTCGGGACTCGCGCGGCGGCGCGGAGCGCTGTGGCGGGTCGGCGGTGCGCTGCGGTGCTGCGTGCGCGCGGCGCAGCCCGCTGATTCGCTCGTTCGTAAATGCCGCGCGGGAGCATCCGCGGTTCTGATAGCTTCCGGCGATGACCACCACGACGCACGCCCTGATCGAGTCGGCCGTGATGCCGGCCGCGCGTCTGCGTTTCCGGCGTCGTGCCCTGGTCTGCCAGGCCTGACGCCCGTCACCACGAAACCGGGAACTTCCAGGTCGAGAAACTCTAGGTGCAGCACCGGGGCCCTTCCGCGTCCGCATTCGCCGCGAACGAACAGGGAACCTGGTCATGTCTCGCTTTTCCGCTGCCCATCCGCGCGCCCGGCGCGTCTACGGGCAGAACTTTCTGATGGATCCGGCGGCCGTGCGCCGCATCGCCGATGCCGCCGCCCTGCAACGTGGTGATCTCGTGCTGGAGGTCGGGGCCGGGCGGGGGCGGCTCACCGAGGAGCTGGTACGCCGGGCCGGCCGGGTGGTCGCGTTCGAGGTCGATCCGGGGATGGCGGCCGCGCTGCCGCGCCTCGGCGGGCTGAGCGTGCGGGTGGCCGACTTCCTGGCCGCCGCGCCGCCGCCGGAGCCGTTCGCGGTGGTGGGCAACATCCCGTTCGCGCTGACGTCCGGGGTCGTCTCCTGGTGCCTGCGGGCGCCGGGGCTGACGTCGGCGACGCTGCTGACCCAGCTGGAGTACGCGCGCAAGCGGGCCGGGGACTACGGGCGCTGGTCGCGGCTGACGATCGAGACGTGGCCGGAGGTCGACTGGCGGCTGGCCGGGCGCGTGTCCCGGGCCGCGTTCCGGCCGGTGCCGCGGGTCGACGGCGGGCTGCTGCGGTTGACCCGGCGCCCGGTGCCGCTGGTGGAGGCGGGCGGGCTCAGGACGTACCGGAGCATCGTGCATCTGGGTTTCAGCGGCGTCGGGGGCTCGTTGTATGCGTCGCTGACGCAGCGGTTCCCGGCGGCCCGGGTCGCCGGGGCGTTCCGGGCGTTGCGGCTGGACACCCGCACGCCGGTCGGGCTGGTGTGGCCGGAGCAGTGGCTCACGCTGTTCCGGCTGCTACGCGCCGGCCGGTGACAGGGTCAGGGCGGGGCGGCCGAGGCGGTCCCGCAGCTCGGCGACCGGGATGGTGCCGTCGCGCAGGGTGCGGCGCATCCGGGCCACGCCGTGCAGGTCGTCCAGGGCGGTGCGCACGATGTCGACGCGGCTGTCGGGGTCGTCGACCCAGTCGACGGGGACCTCGTGGATGCGCAGCCCGGCGCGTTCGGCGATGACGAGCAGCTCGGTGTCGAAGAACCAGCCGGTGTCGCGCACCTGCGGCAGCAGCAGCCGGGCCACGTCGCGGCGCACGGCCTTGAAGCCGCACTGGGCGTCGGAGAAGCGCACGCCCAGTGCGGTGCGCAGGATCCGGTTGTACGAGCGGGAGATGAACTCGCGCTTGGGTCCGCGCACGACGCGGGAGCCGCGGGCGAGCCGGGAGCCGAGGGCGACGTCGGAGTGGTTGGAGATCAGCGGCGCGACGAGCGGCAGCAGCCCGCCGAGGTCGGTCGACAGGTCGACGTCCATGTAGGCGAGGACGTCGGCGTCGGAGCGCTGCCAGACCGCCGACAGCGCCCGGCCGCGGCCCTTCTGCTCGAGGTGGTGCACGGCGACGTGTTCGAAGCGGTTCGCGAGCGCGGCGGCGACGTTGAGGGTCGCGTCCGTGGAGGCGTTGTCGGCGATCGTGATCCGGAAGGTGTACGGCACGAAGGCGGTCAGGAACCCGTGCAGCGTCTGGATGCAGCGTTCGAGCGTGTGCTGCTCGTTGTAGACCGGGATGACGATGTCGAGGACGGGCGGGTTCGCGGTGATCTCCATGCCGTTCAGCTTTGGCCCGGATCTTGTGACCCGGTCGCGGAGAACCTGGGTGTGGGCTGCCAACTCGGTTGCCGATCGGGGTCGTCCGCGCCTGGCGGTGCCGCCTAGGGCAGGCTGAGCCGGGCCGTGGTGCCGGCGCCGGCGGAGCTCAGCGTGATCCGCCCGCCGTGGGCCGCGGCGGCCTCCTGCGCGATGTGCAGGCCGAGCCCGACGCCGGGGACGGCCTGGCGGCGGGCGTGGCGGCCGCGGAAGAAGCGCTGGAAGACGTAGGGCAGCTCGTCCGCCGGGATGCCCACGCCGGTGTCGGACACCTCGATCGCGGGGGCCGGGGCGTAGACGGCGCGGACGGTGACCTTGCCGCCGGCCGGGGTGAACAGGATCGCGTTGCGTACCAGCTGCTGCACGGCCTGGGTGAGCCGGGCGATGTCGACGGACACGACGGAGGCCTCGGTCGGCGGCTCCACGACGACCTCGACGCCGCGGGGTTCGGCGAGGGCGCTGCCGGCCTGGGCCGCGGCGGTGATGACCATGTGCAGCTCGACGGGGCTGCGGTGCAGCAGCAGCGGCGCGTCGGCCGGGCGGGTGCCGGTGAGCAGGTGGTCGACCATGCCGACGAGGCGCTGGCCGTTGCGGTAGATGGGCTCGACCAGGCGGCTGTATTCGGCGAGGCGCTCGTCCTCGGCGAGCAGCTCGAGGTACCCCTGGATCGCCGTCACCGGGGTGCGCAGCTCGTGGGAGATGGTCGCGATGAGGTCCTCCTCGCGCTGGGTCGCGCGGGCGAGCTCGTCGCCGAGCTCGGCGAGCATGAGGCGGCTGCGCAGCAGCGAGAGGTGCCCGGTCGCCTGCCGGGAGAGGGTCTCGAGGGCCTCCTGCTGGCGGGGGCCGAGGTCGCCGGGGCGGTCGTCCTTGACGCAGAAGGTGCCCAGCACGTGGCCGTCGTCGTCGATGAGGGGGGCGCCGGCGTAGAAGCGGATGTAGGGGTCGCCGGTGACGTTGGGGTAGTCGCGGAAGTGCGCGTCGGCGCGGGCGTCGGAGACGACGAGGGTGCGCCGGGTCGGGATGGTCTCGGCGCAGAAGGAGATGGCGCGGGGGGTCTCGTCGACGGCCAGGCCGGTCTTGCCGGCGAACCACTGCCGGTCGCGGTCGACGAGCGTGACGGTCGACATGGTGGTGTCGAAGACGGACACGCCGAGCTGGGTGAGCTCGTCGAGGGCCCTGGGGCGGGGCGCGTCGAGCACGCCGTAGCTGTGCAGGGCGGACAGCCGGGCTTCCTCGTCGACGTCGCGCATGGCGGGCCTTCCTTCCGGGTCTAGTGGGATCATCGTCCGGTTACCCAGGAGCAGTGCTTGATTACACAGCGTTGCCACGTGGTTGCAACTCGGCTCAGGGCGAAATCGCTTTACGAGTGAGTGCTCGCTCATTACAGTGAGCCCGTGAATGCCGAGACCCGTCGCCGGCGCGTTCCCGCGCTGGCACCCGACGAGCGGCGCGCGGCCCTCATCGCCGCCACGCTGCCGCTGCTGCGCACCCACGGGGCGGCCGTCACCACCCGGCAGATCGCCGAGGCCGCGGGCGTCGCCGAGGGCACCATCTTCGGCGTCTTCCCGGACAAGGCGTCGCTGCTGTCCGCGGCGCTGTGCACGGCCTTCGAGCCGGAGCCGGTGCTGCGCGCCCTGTCCGCGATCGACCCGGGGGCGACGCTGCGTGAGCGGCTCAAGGACGCCGCGGCCATCCTGACGCGCCGGGTCGAGAGCTCGGTGCCGCTCATGATGCTCGCCCGCACCATGCCCCTGGACTCGTCGCCGTTCGCCGCGCTCGTGGACGGCCGGCGGCGGCTCACCGAGGCCGTCGCGGACCTGATCGAGCCCGACAAGCACCTGCTGCGCCGCAGCCCGGACGCCACGTCCCGGCTGCTGTTCGCCCTGGTCGTGAGTGCCGCGCGGGGCGACCTGCCGCACGAGCAGTTCACGCCGGACGAGATCGTCGCCGTCCTGCTCGACGGCCTCCTGCACGTCCCATCCGACCCTGGAGAAGCCTGACCGATGCTGATCCGTCTGCTGCGAACATACCTGCGGCCCTACCGCGGGCCGATCACCCTGGTGGTGGTGCTGCAGCTGGTGCAGACGCTCGCCACGCTGTACCTGCCGACCCTCAACGCCGACATCATCGACCACGGCGTCGTGGCCGGCGACACCGGCTACATCCTGCGCGTCGGGGGCTTCATGCTCGGCGTGTCGCTGCTGCAGATCGTGTGCTCGGCCGCCGCCGTGTTCTTCGGCGCCCGCGCCGCCATGGCCCTGGGCCGCGACGTGCGGGCCGGGCTCTTCGCGAAGGTGCAGCAGCTGTCGGCCCGCGAGGTCGGCGAGCTCGGCGCCCCGTCGCTCATCACGCGCACCACCAACGACATCCAGCAGGTCCAGATGCTGGTCCTGATGACGTTCACGCTCATGGTGTCGGCGCCGATCATGTGCTTCGGCGGCATCGTGCTGGCGCTGAAGCAGGACGTGCCGCTGTCCGGGCTGCTGCTCGTCGTCGTGCCCGTGCTCATCATCCTGATCGCGCTCATCGTGGTGCGGATGCGGCCGCTGTTCCGGCTCATGCAGGTGCGCATCGACCTGGTGAACCGGGTCATCCGCGAGCAGATCACCGGCATCCGGGTCATCCGCGCCTTCGTCCGCGACGAGCACGAGCGGCAGCGCTTCGCCCGCACCAACGCCGAACTGCGCGAGGTCTCCCTGGCCACGGGCCGGCTGATGTCGCTGATGTTCCCGACGGTGATGCTCATCGTGAACGCCTCCAGCATCCTCGTGCTGTGGTTCGGCGCGAAGCGGATCGACACCGGCGGCATGGAGGTCGGGGCGCTGACCGCGTTCCTGAGCTACCTCATGCAGATCCTCATGTCGGTGATGATGGCGACGTTCATGTTCGTCATGATCCCGCGGGCCGAGGTGTGCGCCGAGCGCATCCAGGAGGTCCTCGACACCGAGTCCAGCGTCGCGGCGCCGGCCGCGCCGGTGACGAGCCTCGGCGTGCACGGCGAGCTGGAGCTGCGCGGCGTGTCCTTCCACTACCCGGGCGCCGATCTGGCGGTGCTCGCCGACGTGGACCTCGTCGCGCATCCCGGGCAGACGACGGCGATCATCGGCAGTACGGGCGCGGGCAAGACGACCCTGCTCAACCTCGTGCCGCGGCTGTTCGACGCGACGGGCGGCACGGTGCTGGTGGACGGCGTGGACGTGCGCCGCATCGACCCCGCGCTGCTGGCGCGCACGGTCAGCATGGTGCCGCAGAAGCCGTACCTCTTCTCCGGCACCGTCGCCTCCAACCTGCGCTACGGCCGGCCCGACGCCACCGACGAGGAGCTGTGGCGGGCCCTGGAGGTCGCGCAGGCGGCCGGGTTCGTGCGGGCCATGCCCGACGGGCTGCAGGCGCCGATCGCCCAGGGCGGCACCAACGTCTCCGGCGGGCAGCGGCAGCGGCTCGCGATCGCCCGGACGCTGGTGGCCCGGCCCGAGGTGTACCTGTTCGACGACTCCTTCTCCGCGCTCGACTACGCCACCGACGCGGCCCTGCGCGAGGCGCTGCGCCTCGAGATCGCCGACGCGACCGTGGTCATCGTCGCCCAGCGGGTGAGCACCATCCGCGACGCCGACCGCATCGTCGTGCTCGACGAGGGCCGGGTCGTGGGCACCGGCACGCACCAGGAACTCATGGACGGCAACGAGACGTACCGCGAGATCGTCCTGTCCCAGCTGACTGAAGCGGAGGCCGCGGCATGACCGCCGGAGCGAAGCGGAGGCGGGCTTGCCGCGTGTCTCTTGCTCTTATGGAAGGTAGGACAGCATGACCGCACCACGACCCGGAGGCGGCGCGGGCGGAGGCGCGCGGCCCGGCGGCGGACCCGGGTTCGGCCCCGGCCGCATGATGATGGGCGCCGGCGGTCCCCCGGCGAAGATCGAGGACTTCAAGGGCTCGGCCAAGCGGCTGCTGAAGATGCTCGCCCCGGACCGCTTCATCGTGGTCGCGGTGCTGGTCTTCGGCATCGCCAGCGTCGTGCTCTCCACGCTCGGCCCGCGGCTGCTCGGCCACGCCACCGACGTGATCTTCGAGGGCATCATCAGCAAGAAGATCCCGGCCGGCACCACCAAGGAACAGGCCATCGAGGCGCTGCGGGCCCGCGGCGACAACGCGTTCGCCGACCTGCTCAGCGGCATGAGCAACCTCGTGCCGGGCCGGGGCATCGACTTCGACCGGCTCAAGCAGGTGCTGCTCGGGGTCGCGGTGGTGTACCTCTTCGCCTGGATCCTCGGCCTGCTGCAGGCCCGGCTGACCACGGTCATCGTGCAGCGCACCGTGTACCGGCTGCGCGAGCAGGTCCAGGCCAAGCTCGCCCGGCTGCCGCTGAGCTACTTCGACCAGCAGGCCCGCGGCGAGGTGCTGTCCCGCGCCACCAACGACACCGACAACATCGCGATGACCCTGCAGCAGTCGCTGTCCATGCTGCTCACGTCGCTGCTGACGATCATCGCGGTGCTCGGCATGATGTTCTGGATCTCCCCGCTGCTGGCCGTGATCGCGCTCGTGACCGTGCCGGTGTCGGTGCTCATCACGGCCCGCATCGGCAAGAAGTCCCAGCCGGAGTTCGTCAAGCAGTGGGCGAGCACCGGCCGGCTCAACGGCCACATCGAGGAGATGTTCACCGGCCACTCGGTCGTGAAGATCTTCGGCCGGCAGGAGGAGGCGGCCAAGACGTTCGAGGAGCACAACGAGGCCCTGTTCGCCTCGGCGTTCCGGGCCCAGTTCATCTCCGGCCTCATCCAGCCCGCGATGATGTTCGTCGGCAACATCAACTACGTGCTCGTCGCCGTGGTCGGCGGCCTGCGGGTGGCCTCGGGCACGATGACGCTGGGCGATGTGCAGGCGTTCATCCAGTACTCCCGGCAGTTCTCCCAGCCCCTGACCCAGGTCGCCGCGATGTCGAACCTGGTCCAGTCCGGCATCGCCTCCGCCGAGCGGGTCTTCCAGCTGCTCGACGCCGAGGAGCAGACCCCGGAGCCGGCCGCTCCGGCGCGCCCGGCCCAGGTCCGCGGCAAGGTCACCTTCGAGCACGTGTCCTTCCGCTACAAGGCGGACGAGCCGCTCATCGAGGACCTGTCACTGACCGTCGAGCCCGGCCAGACGGTCGCGATCGTCGGCCCGACCGGCGCGGGCAAGACGACGCTGGTCAACCTCGTCATGCGCTTCTACGACCTGACCGGCGGGCGGATCCTGCTCGACGACGTGGACATCGCCGCGATGTCGCGCGACGAGCTGCGCGAGCAGATCGGCATGGTGCTGCAGGACACCTGGCTGTTCCAGGGCACCATCGCGGAGAACCTCGCCTACGGCGCCGACCACCCGACCCCGGAGAAGATCGCGGCGGCGGCCGAGGCCGCGCACGCCGACCGGTTCGTGCGCACCCTGCCGGAGGGCTACGACACCGTCCTCGACGAGGAGGGCGCGGGCGTCTCGGCGGGGGAGAAGCAGCTCATCACGATCGCCCGGGCGTTCCTGGCCGAGCCGACGATCCTCATCCTGGACGAGGCGACGAGCTCGGTCGACACCCGCACCGAGGTGCTCATCCAGCGCGCGATGAGCACGCTGCGGGCGGGCCGCACGAGCTTCGTCATCGCGCACCGCCTGTCCACGATCCGCGACGCGGACCTGATCCTCGTCATGGAGCACGGGTCGATCGTGGAGCAGGGCACGCACGACTCGCTGCTCGCGTCGGACGGCGCGTACGCACGGCTCTACTCGGCCCAGTTCGCCGCCGCCGCGGTCGAGGTGGACTGACCCGCACGCAGGTTCCGCAAACGGCCCCGGGCGTCCCAAGCGCCCGGGGCCGCTTTCTTCAAGCCATGACTCGGGCCCGCGGGGGTGCGGACCGTCGCTGCCGCCAGCGCCTGGTCTGGGTCGGTCTCCGCGAAGCCTCACCGAGCCAGACTTGGCGAACCGCTCGGCGCTGCGCGCCGACGCTGCCAGGTCCGCGGTAGTCACCCGGGCCAGCTATCAGTCCGACGGCATCGGTCACACACCGTCATCGAATCCGAGCGTCCACGCAGCTCGGCCGTGCGCAGGTCACGCTGGGTGCTCACCCTCCCGGCGGACTTCTCACCTTTGTCGACCTACTTAGTGGACAAAATCGGGTTTCGGAGCCAGACTTCTCCGCATGGATCCGTTGCTTGCGTTCGCCGGGCTCGGGGTCGGGATCGTCGTCGGGCTCACCGGGATGGGCGGCGGCGCGCTCATGACGCCGATCCTGGTGCTGTTCTTCGGCGTGCCGCCGCTCGCCGCCGTGTCCAGCGACCTTGCCGCGTCCGCCGTGATGAAGCCGTTCGGGGGGTGGGTGCACGCCCGGCGCGGGTCCGTCAACTGGGGCCTGGTGCGGTGGCTGTGCCTCGGCAGCGTGCCGAGCGCGTTCGCCGGCGTGCTGCTCATGCGCGCGATCGGCGACGGCGACCGGGTCCAGAACGTGGTGCGGGTGGCGCTCGGGGTGGCGCTGCTGCTGGCGGTGGTGGGGCTGCTCATCAAGACGTACCGGAGAAACTCGGCCGGCGACGACGGACCCGCGGCCCCGATCAAGGTGCGGCCGGTCCCCACCGTGCTGCTGGGCGCGGTCGGCGGCCTCGTCGTCGGCATGACCTCCGTCGGGTCGGGCTCGCTCATCATCGTGATCCTGCTCGCGCTGTACCCGGCGCTGCGCCCCCGCGACCTCGTGGGCACCGACCTGGTGCAGGCGATCCCGCTCGTGTTCTCGGCGGCGCTCGGGCACGCGCTCTTCGGCGACCTCAAGCTCGACCTCGCCGCGGCGGTGCTCATCGGCTCGGTGCCGGGCGTGCTCATCGGGGCCCGGCTGTCCTCGCGCGCACCGGCCGGCGTGGTACGGGCCGCGCTGGTCGTCGTGCTCATCGCCAGCGCGCTGAAGCTGTTCGAGGTCCCGACCGGCACCGTCCTGCTCGTGATCGGCCTCGCGACCGCGGCGGCCGTGGCGGAGGGCCTGCGGCGGCGCAACCGGACCCCGGACGCCCCGGCAGACCCGACCGCCACCGCAGCGAACGCCGGCCCGGCCGCCACCCCGACGGACCCGGACGCCCCGGCAGACCCGACCGCCACCGCAGCGAACGCCGACCCGGCCGCCACCCCGGCGGACCCGGACGCGACTGCAGCCCCGGCGGACCCGCAGGGCGACCTCTCGCCGAACGCGCCGGGAGACACCGCCCGGCCGCCTCACGCGACGTGATCGGGCACTTCTCGCGCTGACCCGTCGCGAACCGCCGTCCCGTCCGTCACACAAGATCGGGACAGCGAAGACGAGACGAACGCGAAAGGGGCAGAATCAGCGAGTGGAGTGTCACCACGCTGACTCGCTAGGAGCTTCCTGATGCCTCGGCTCAACCATCTGCCCGAGTGGGCCGCGCTGGTCAAGCACCGCGCGGAACTCGGAGAGGTTCACCTGCGCGACCTGTTCGCCGAAGATCCCGACCGGGGCCGCCGGTACGCGCTGCAGGCCGGCGACCTCTACCTCGACTACGGCAAGCACCTCGTCACCGACGAGACGCTGCGCCTGCTGCAGGACCTCGCGGCCGCCCGCGGCGTGTCCGAGCTGCGCGACCGGATGTTCCGCGGCGAGAAGATCAACTTCACCGAGCACCGGGCCGTGCTGCACACCGCGCTGCGGGCGCCGCGCGACGCCGAGATCATCGTGGACGGCGAGAACGTGGTGCCGAAGGTCCACGCCGTGCTCGACCGGATGTCGGCGTTCGCGGACCGCATCCGGTCGGGGGAGTGGACCGGGTACACCGGCGAGCGCATCACGACCGTGGTCAACATCGGCATCGGCGGGTCGGACCTCGGCCCGGCGATGGCGTACGAGGCGCTGCGGGCCTTCACCGACCGCTCCCTGACCTTCAAGTTCGTCTCCAACGTCGACGGCGCCGACCTGCACGAGGCCGTGCGCGACGCGAACCCGGCGACCACGCTGTTCATCGTGTCGTCGAAGACGTTCACGACGATCGAGACGATCACGAACGCGACCGCCGCGCGCAGCTGGCTGCTCGACGCGCTCGGCGACGACGCGGCCGTGGCCAAGCACTTCGTGGCCGTGTCGACGAACGCCGGCGAGGTCGCGAAGTTCGGCATCGACACGACGAACATGTTCGAGTTCTGGGACTGGGTCGGCGGCCGGTACTCCTACGACTCCGCCATCGGCCTCTCCCTGATGATCGCGCTCGGCCCGGACGGCTTCCGCGCCATGCTCGCCGGCTTCCACCAGATGGACGAGCACTTCCGCACCGCGCCCCCGGAGGCCAACGCGCCGCTGCTGCTGGGCCTGCTGGGCATCTGGTACCGCGACTTCCACGACGCCCAGACCCACGCCGTGCTCCCGTACAGCCACTATCTGTCGCGGTTCACGGCATACCTGCAGCAGCTCGACATGGAGTCCAACGGCAAGTCCGTGGACCACGAGGGCAAGCCCGTGGAGTGGGCGACCGGCCCGATCGTGTGGGGCACCCCCGGCACCAACGGGCAGCACGCGTACTACCAGCTGATCCACCAGGGCACCGAGCTCATCCCCGCGGACCTGCTCGGCTTCGCCCAGCCCGTCGCGGAGCTCGGCCCGCTGCGCGACCAGCACGACCTGCTCATGGCGAACCTCTTCGCGCAGGGCCAGGCGCTGGCGTTCGGCAAGACCTCGGAGCAGGTGGCCGCGGAGGGCGTGGCCGAGGCCGAGGTGCCGCACCGCACCTTCCAGGGCAACCGCCCGACGACGACGATCCTCGCCGGCGAGCTCACGCCGCAGGTGCTGGGGCAGCTGATCGCCCTGTACGAGCACAAGGTCTTCGTCCAGGGCGCGATCTGGGACATCGACTCCTTCGACCAGTGGGGCGTCGAGCTGGGCAAGGTCCTCGCGAAGCGCATCGAGCCGGCGCTGACCTCGCAGAGCCCGGACCTGTCGGCGCTGGACGGCTCGACGGCGGGCCTGGTGGGCCGCTACCGGGCACTGCGGGGCCGCTGACCGTGACGATCGCCGCCGCGGGCCGTGGGGCACTCTGCCCCTCGGCCCGCACGCGGCTGCAACGGCGCCGGGCCGGCTGATGGCAGCGCCGGCCCGCACGCGGCTGCAGCGGCGCCGGGCCGGCTGATGGCAGCGCCGGCCCGTGCGCGGCTGCAACGGCGCCGGACTGACGGCAGCAACAGCTCGTGTGCGGCTGAAACGGTGCCGGGGACTGATGACGGCGACGGCCCATGTGCGGCTGGAGCGGCGCCGGGTGACTGACGGCGCCCGAGTCCTGCGCGGCCGGCGGCAACGGTGCCGGGAACTGACATCTGGGTCGGGGTGACCAACGGCGGACCTGGCAGCGTCGGCGCGCAGCGCCCAGCGGTGTCTGGCGGGAGCGACGGTCAGCACCCCCACGGACCCGAGTCATGCCCCGCACGACCCGCGGCACCGACCGCAGCGGCGCCCGAGCCGTTCGGACCCGAAAAGTCGGGCACTCCGTGCCGCGACTTTTCGGACATTTCCCCGGACAGGGTATAAATCCGATATGTCGCGGCACGGAGTGCCCGACATATCGCCATTCGGGCGGCTGTGCCCACAGTAGGCGGCCCGGCGAAACCCCCGAAACGCGAAGTGTCCGACATTTCGCGGCGCCGCCGGAGCGCCGCGTTCGGATCACGTCAGGGTTTGCTGGGAGGCTGCTGTCGGCACCCGTCCGAGCACCTCAGGCGACGTACTGTCGGTGACGTGATCGCCGACGCCGACCTACAGTCGATGACCGCCGCCGAGCGGGCCGACCTCGCGCGCCGGCTCGCACAGCTCCAGCCCCGCCTCGCCCGCCGCTCCGTCGCGGCGACCGAGCGCGCGCGGCGCCGGTTCGTCGTCGTCATCGGGGTCGCGAGCGTCCTGATGATTCCGTGGGTCATCGCGCTCGGCCTGCGGTTGCCGCCGCAGTACCTCGCCGGGAACTGGGACCTCACATGGGTCGGGTTCGACGTCGCGCTCATGGTCGCGCTCGGGTTCACGGCCTGGGCGGCGCTGCGCCGGCGGCAGGTCGTTGTGCTCGCGGCGCTGGTGAGCGGGACGCTGCTCGCGTGCGACGCCTGGTTCGACATCATGACCGCGTCGGGGCCGGACCGGTGGGTCAGCCTGGCCACCGCGTTGCTCGTGGAGCTGCCGCTGGCCGGGTGGCTGTTCTTCGTCTCGCACCACCTGGTGCGGCTCAGCATGCGCCGGCTCATGGTGCTGTCCGGCCAGTCGCCGGAGGTCTCACTGGTCAAGCTGCCCGCGCTCGGGGTGCCGGGCCACCGGCAGCGACACCCCGAGCCACAGGCGACCGCCTAGGGGCGCCGGTCCACGGAGACGGCCGCGGCCGCGGTGCCGACCTGCAGGTCGTAGCGGTCCGTGGCCGTCGCGTAGTCCGCGCCGGTGGCGAGGGTCGCGCCGCCGGCCACGTTCTTGGTCACCTTGTCGTCGAGGCGCACCTCGCCGATGGTGCCGTGGTCGCCGAGCTTCAGCTGCGCGGGCACCCCGCTCGGGGCGTGCACCGCGAGCCGGCCGACGCCGCCGACGTGGATCGACATGGTGCCCTCGGGCTTCGGTACCGTCACGTCGAGCTCCTGCACCCCCGCCGCGACCTCGATCCCGGCGAGGCGGCCGCCGCCGAAGTCGACGACCTGGCGCAGCCCGCCGCCGGCGAGGTTGAGCGTCCAGCGGACCTTGTCGTTGAGGTACACGTGGACGGTCGCCTGGCCGGCGATCTCGGTGCCGTTCAGGCTGAGCTTGACGTCGTCGCCCGACTCGGCCGCGACCGGCTCGACCTTGCTGCCGGGCAGGGTCGAGGCGCGGTACAGCAGCCCGTCGAGCGGCTCGGCGTGGATGATCACGGACTCGGCGCCGCTGACGACGTCCAGGGTCGCCGCCTGCCGGTTGCCCAGCGCCCCCTCGACGCTGTGCACGGTCTCCTTCGAGGGCGGCGGGGCCGGCTTCTGCTGCTGGGTGACGAACACGATCGCGCCGAGCAGGGCGAGGATCGCGACGAAGCCGATGCTGTACCGCCACACGGGCGCGAGGCCGCGGCGGTGACGGCGGGCGGGTTCGTCGGGGGCGGCCGGGCGGCGGACGCGGGTCCCGCCTGGTGCGGAGTGGGTCACGGGGGCCTCAACTGGTCGGGCGGCGCCCGCACCACCGGGGTGCGGGCGCCGCTAGCCAAAAACGGTCAGGGACTCGAGCAGGTCAGCGCCGGGGCGGTGGCGGGTGCGGTGCCCGTGGCGTTGAAGCCGAACGACGTGCTGGCGCCGGGTCCGAGGACCTTGTTCCAGTCGACGTTCGACACGGCGACGTTCGGGGGCTGGGCGACGACGGTGCCGTTCCACGGCGCGCCCTCGAAGCCCTGCCCGCCGGTGTACGTCCAGCGGACCGTCCACCCGTTGAGCGTCGACGAGCCGTTGTTCTTGACGGTGACCTGGACCTGGAAGTGCCCGGCCCACGAGCTCGGCTGGAGCGCCCAGGTCGCGGTACACCCGGATCCACCCGGCGCCGGGGACGACGACACCGAGCGCGACGGCGACGCGGAGGCCGACGCGGATCGCGACGCCGACGGCGACACCGAGGGCGACGCCGACGCCGAACGCGACGGGGACGCCGAGCTCGAGGGCCCGGTACCGCCGCCCTTGACACCGGTGACCTCGCCGTGCCCGCCGTCGAAGACGAGGTCCGAGCAGCTGAAGAAGTTCTCCTGGCTGTCGGAGCGGACCCACTGGATGAACATGATGTGCCGCCCGGTCCGGTTGGCCGGCAGCGTGGTGTCCCAGTAGTAGTAGTTGAGCGCGCCCGGGCCGCCGGACTGCGGCGGGTCGGTGGCGCTCCAGAACGACTCGAGGTCCGACCACTTGAGCGGGCTCGCCGGGTCCCAGCCGTTCTTGGTCATGTACATGTGGAACGTTCCCGGGTGCGCGGCCCAGTTGCTGTAGTGCAGCTGGATCGTGGACCCGGCGGTCAGGTGCGTGGTGGGCCAGTCGGTGCGGGCGGCGTTGTACGCGGCGTACTTGGTGGTGCCGCCGCCGCAGATCTCACCGTCGTTGATGTAGCCGGTGGTGCGCCCGCCGGCGTCGGAGCGCAGGACGCCGAACCAGTCGTAGAGCGGCTGCTGCCCGCCCTGCGCCACGGCGTCGGCGCACGCCGGGTTGGTGGGGATGATCTGGCCGGTGGCCTGCAGTCCGTCGACGTAGCACAGGTACGTGCGGCTGCCGGGGACGAGTGCGACGCCGTGCGCGTGCGCGGCGGCGGGCGCGACCAGGATGGCCGCGGCGAGTGCGGCAGCGGCGGCCACGGCCGTCCACAGCGCGCCTCTGGCGATGGTTGCCAAGGGGTACCTCCTCGAGTTCGGGGCGCGGCAGAGTTGCTCGGCTCCCACGAGGTAGGCGCAGTGTGTGCGGCGTCACCACCGGCTGGCAAACATCGGACGGTGTCAATCACGGATGAGCACGGGCGGGGCGTGAAACTTACCGTCAGCCGCCCGGCTGCACGACGGTCGTGAAGCCCCCGGCCGGCACGAGCACCCGGATGCGGCCCGCCGTCGTCGTGTAGTGCTCGATCTCCTCGCCCGCCGGGTCGTTCACGCTCACCGTCGCCGGGGACTCCCCGGGCACGACGACGTCGGTGGCGCGGATGCTCGTGGCGAGGCTGCGCAGGAGGGTCAGGTGGGCGCCCGTCGCCGGGTCGGCGAGGGCCATCGTGTGCATCTCGGCGCCCTCGATGCGCACCGCGGGCTCGGCGATGCGGGCGATCGCGGCGGTGTGCGGGTCGGCGTCGAGGGCCAGCATCGCCAGCAGCCCGTGGATCGTGGACTCGGCCCCGGCGTCGCGGTGGACGACCCCGAGACCGTCGGGCCGGTCGATGCCGTCGAAGGTGACGCCGGTCGCGGGGTCGTACATCGGGGCCCCGGCCGGGTTGTTGCCGAAGAACCAGGAGGCGGCGATCCCGGCGAGCGTGCGCAGCGCCGGCCGGCCCGTGGCGCGGGCGGTGGCCAGCAGCGACTCGACGCGGGAGTGGGCCCCGTAGGCGAGCTGCACCCCGTCCACCGTCAGCGCCTCGCGAGCGCCGGGCAGCGCCACCCGCAGGTTGTCGGGGCCGCCGCCGACGAGCAGGTGCGGGGTGAACGAGGCCGCGTCGGCGAGGGCGGCGTCGCGGGCCGCGAGGTCGCCGCACACCTCGTAGACGCGCGCGAGGGCACCCGGGGCGAGCCCGGCCCAGCCGTGCCATTCGGTGCGGGACAGGCCGTAGGGCAGTACCGCCCCGAACGGCCACGTCCACGGGGTGCCGGTGCGCATCGCGGTCACGGCCTCGCCGAGCTGCTCGAGGACCTTCCGGGCGTCCTCGTCGCCACTTCGCGCGGTGTACGCGCACAGCCCGAGCAACGCCTCGCCGGTGAGATCGGCCCCGTCGGCGATGAGCCAGGCGGGCGTGGCCGTGTCGTCGACGAGGCGCCACTGGCCGTACCGTTGCAGCACCTGACGCCGCACGGCACCCAGCGCGAGCCGCAGCCGGACGCGCAGGAAGGCGGCGAACCCGGGCTCGTCGCCGTCGAAGGCCGCGAACCCCTCGCCGAGCGCCCAGATCGTGCGGGCCAGCCACGCGGACTCGCCACCGTCGGACGGGTCGGGCTGCTCGACCGGCTCGGCGCTCGGGTTGAGCCGCCCGTCGGGCTGCTGCCACAGCACCACGTTGCCGGCCCGGGGGTCGGTGTCGTCGGCGGGCGCGGTCTGCAGGTAGCACAGCCCGCGCAGCAGCTGCCGCGCCGCCGTCCGGCTCGTGGTGTCGCCCGTGGCGCGCCAGTGCCGCAGGTACACGATCGCGGCCCGGGCGACATCGTCGGCGTTGAAGGCGCCCTGGCCGGGGTCGCCGCCGGTCGGCCGGTATCCGCCGGGCCCGGCCTCGGCGTAGGTCCAGACGACCTCGACGGCGGGCTCGTCGGCGAGCCGGTAGGTGGTGTGCCGGGCGGTCGCCGGCGGCGCGATGCGGACGCGCAGCGCGTCCAGGTGGGCCAGGTTCGTCAGCACGGGCCGCGCTCTACCCACCCCCACGTGGGCAAACGCTCACCCCCGGAGGAACGCGCCGATCAGCGGCAGACGCCGGCGCAGCGCCGCATGCGCGACCGCAGGCCGCCGGGACCCTGCAGCCGGCCCGCGGTCGCCACACGGTTCCACCCGCGCCCGGGATCTTCCCGGGGCCGGGCGCCGGCCATAGCATCGCCGGGTGCGGATCGAGTTCACGTACAGCCGAAGCCGGCAGTACTTCCGGGCGCAGCTGCGAGCCGGCGCATGGCGCTCGGTTCGTTCGACGCTGCTGCTGTCCGGGGTGCTGGCCGTCGGCGGCGTGGTCGCGGCGCTCGGCGGCAGCAGCTCCCGCGTCACTGCCGTGGGGATCGTGGCGGCCACACTGGCGGTGCTGATGGCGTTGCGGGCCCGTCACCGGTTCGTCGATGCCGTGACCGTTCCGGCGGCCTGGCGCGCTCCCCGCACCTGGGTGATCACCGAGGATGCGCTCGAGTCCAGCACCGAGCTGACCCGGCAGCAATGGACCTGGCCGGCTGTCCGCCGCGTCGAGGAGCGGCCGGAGGCGTATCTGTTCTGGCCGGATGGCCCCGCCATGTTCGACCTTCCCCGAGAGCCGCTGACCGCCGCCCAGGAAGCCGATCTTCGCGCGCACCTGGTCGGGTGCGGGCTGTTGTGACCGGGACCGACCGTCGGGCCGGGCATCGGGGGTGCGCATGGCTGGTCTGGGTGATCGGGTCGGGGTCCTGGTCATGAGCGTCGCGTTCGCCGGGCCGGCCGCCTGCACCGGGCCGGCGAAGCCCGCGACGCGGGCCCCGGTGGCGGCGCCGTCCCCGTCCGTGGTCGAGTCGCCCGAGCCGAGCGGCTGGCCCTACACCGGTCGGCAGATCGGTTCGTGGGACTCGGCGGCTGACGCGGGTCGTGCTGACAGGACGAGGCGAAGGCCCGGCCCCGGCATCGCTGCCGTGGGCCGGGCCTTCGTCGCATCCGGGACGAGTGGCGGCCTCAGCCGCGCTCGACCAGGTGGCCGATCAGCTCCGGGGCGCGCAGCTGCGCGCCCGAGCCGTCGCGGCGGGAGTCGGCCTGCGGCAGGTCGCGGGCGTCGCCCTTCGTGTTCGAGGCCACCGGGCGGGGCCCGATCCAGGCCAGTACCAGGTGGGTCTCGCCCTTGAGGAAGCGCTGCGCGCGCACGCCGCCCGTCGCCCGGCCCTTCGCCGGGTAGAGGCGCAACGGCGTCATCTTCGCGTTGCCCATCGTCGCCGTGACGACCATCGGCTCGCCGTGCTCCGGGTCCTTCGTGACCACGGCGCCGAAGAAGATGGCCTGGGCGCCGTCGGCCAGGCTGATGCCGGCCATGCCGCCGCCCTTGAGGCCCTGCGGCCGGACCAGGTTCGCCGGGAAGCGCAGCAGCGACGCGTCGTTGCTGACGAAGGCCAGGGTCTCCGAGCCGTCGGCCAGCCAGGTCGCGCCGATCACCTCGTCGCCGTCGCGCAGGCCGATGACCTCGAACTCGTCGGAGCGCACGGGCCATTCGGGGGCGCAGATCTTCACCTGGCCGTTGCGCGTGCCGAGGGCGAGGCCCGGGGAGCCCGACTCGCGGTCGGCGAGTGGCGCGAGGCCGACCACCGTCTCGCCGGACTCGAGCGGGACCAGCTCGGACGTGGACATGCCGCCGCGCAGGGAGACGGTGCCGGACTGGTCGGGCAGGACCGGCAGGGGCAGCACGTCGACCTTGAAGGCGCGGCCGCGGCTCGTGACGAGCAGGACCTGGCCGCGGGCCGTGGTGTGCACGACCGAGCGGACGGCGTCGTGCTTGTCGCGGCCGGCCTTGCGGCTGCCCTCCGGGGCCTCCTCGGACTCGGCGGCGGTGCGGGCGACGAGGCCGGTCGCGGACAGCAGGACCTGGCACGGGTCGTCGGTGACCTCGAGCGGTCCGGCCGGGACCGAGGCCGCGAGGACCTCCTTGAGGTCACCGTCGATGAGGGTGGTGCGGCGGGGCTGGCCGTGCTCCTTGACGACGGCGGCGAGCTCGTCGGAGACGACCTTCTTGAGCACCTTCTCGTCGTCGAGGATCAGGCTCAGCGCCGCGATCTCCTCGTTGAGGCGCTGCTGCTCGGCCTCCAGCTCGATGCGGTCGTAGCGGGTGAGCCGGCGCAGCGGGGTGTCGAGGATGTAGGTGGCCTGGATGTCGGTGAGCCCGAACTCGCTCATCAGGCCGGCCTTGGCCGCGGCCGCGTTGTCGCTGTCGCGGATGAGGGCGATCACCCGGTCGATGTCGAGCAGGGCGATGAGCAGGCCGTCGACGAGGTGCAGGCGGTCCTGGCGCTTCTTGCGGCGGAACTCGGTGCGCCGGGTCACCACCTCGTAGCGGTGCTGCAGGAACACCTCCAGCAGCGCCTTGAGGCCGAGGGTCTGGGGCTGGCCGTCGACGAGCACGAGGTTGTTGACGCCGAAGGACTGCTCCAGCGGGGTGAGCCGGTAGAGGTCCGACAGCAGCGCCTGCGGGTTGACGCCGACCTTGCACTCGATGACCAGGCGGGTGCCGTTCTCCCGGTCGGTGAGGTCCTTGACGTCGGCGATGCCCTGCAGCCGCTTGGTCTTGTTCACCTCGTCGGTGATCTTCTCGATCACCTTCTCGGCGCCGATGCCGTAGGGCAGCTCGGTGACCGTGATCGCCTGCCGGCCGCGGCTGCCCTCCAGCAGCCCGATCTCGACCCGGCCGCGCATGCGGACCACGCCGCGGCCGGTCTCGTAGGCCCGGCGGACCTCGTCCAGGCCGAGCAGCAGACCGCCGGTGGGCAGGTCGGGGCCGGGGACGAACTCCATGAGCTTGTCCAGGCTCGCCGCCGGGTGGTTGATCAGCCAGCGGGTCGCGGCCACGATCTCGGCGAGGTTGTGCGGGATCATGTTCGTCGCCATGCCGACCGCGATCCCGGACGAGCCGTTGACCAGCAGGTTGGGGAAGGCGGCGGGCAGCACCGACGGCTCCTCCAGGGAGCCGTCGTAGTTGGGCCTGAAGTCGACGGTGCCCTCGTCCAGTTCGCCGACGAGCAGCATCGCCTCGCGGGACATGCGCGCCTCGGTGTACCGCGAGGCGGCGGGCCCGTCGTCCGGGGAGCCGAAGTTGCCGTGCCCGTCGATGAGCGGGACGTTGAGCGAGAAGTCCTGGGCCATGCGGACCATGGCGTCGTAGATCGCGCTGTCGCCGTGCGGGTGGTACTTACCCATGACGTCACCGACGACCCGGGAGGACTTCACGTGCCCCCGGTCGGGGCGGTGCCCCTGCTCGCTCATCGAGAAGAGGATCCGCCGGTGCACGGGCTTGAGCCCGTCCCGCGCGTCCGGAAGCGCCCGGGAGTGGATGACCGAGTAGGCGTACTCCAGGTAGGAGTCCTCCACCTCGGTGATGAGCGGGTTGTTCAGCACCCGCGCACCGGCCTGGTCGAACGCGGAAAGGTCGGCCTTGACCGCCTTGGTGCTCTTGCGTGCCATCGTGTTCCGTCGGCCTTCCGGGGTCGTTACGCGTCGATCGTCTCTTGGTCGACCCGCGCCGCGGAGTCGATGAGCCAGTTGCGGCGGGGCTCCACCCGCTCGCCCATGAGCAGCTCGAGGACCTCCTCGGCCCGCTCGACGTCGTCGAGGGTGATGCGCCGCACCGCCCGGGTCGCCGGGTTCATCGTGGTCTCCCACAGCTCGTCGGCGTCCATCTCGCCCAGACCCTTGAACCGGGGGATCGGCGTGACGACCTGCTTGCCGGCCTTCTCCAGCCGGGCGACGGTGCTCTCCATCTCCTGCTGCGTGTACGTATAGATCGTCTCCGGGTTACGCCCCTTCGTGACGATCTTGTGCAGCGGCGGGACGGCCGCGTAGAGCCGCCCGTCGGCGATGGCCGGCCGCATGTACTTCGCGAACAGCGTGATGAGCAGGGTGCGGATGTGCGAGCCGTCGACGTCGGCGTCGGCCATGATCAGGATGCGGCCGTAGCGCATCGACTCGAGGTCGAAGGTGCGCCCGGAGCCGGCCCCGAGCACCTGCACGATCGCCGAGCACTCGGCGTTGTCCAGCACCTGCTGGATGTTCGCCTTCTGGACGTTGAGGATCTTGCCGCGGATCGGCAGCAGCGCCTGGTATTCGGAGGAGCGGGCCATGCGGGCCGTGCCCAGGGCGCTGTCGCCCTCGACGATGAACAGCTCGCTGCGCTGGACCCCGGTCGAGCGGCAGTCGACGAGCTTGGCCGGCATCGACGCGCCCTCGAGGGCCGTCTTGCGCCGGGCGGCGTCCTTCTGCTGCTTCTGGGTGAGCCGGACCCGGGCCGCGTCGACGATCTTCTGCAGCACCGTGCGCGCCTCGACCTTGGTCTTGCGCGCCTCGATCCACGCCTTGATGTGCTGCTCGACGACCTGCTGCACGACCCGGGTCACGGGCGCGGTGGACAGCTCGTCCTTGGTCTGGGAGGTGAACTGCGGCTCGGGGATGCGCACGTGGATGACGGCGGTCATGCCCTCGAGCACGTCGTCCAGCGTCGGCAGGTCCTCCTTGGGGCGCAGCAGGCCGCGGGTGTTGCGGATGGCCTCGGTCAGCGCCCGCAGCGCGCCGCGCTCGAAGCCGCGCCGGTGCGTGCCGCCGTGCATGTTGCGGATGGTGTTGGAGAAGGACTCGACGACCCGGTCGTAGCCGGTGCCCCAGCGCAGCGCGATCTCGACCTCGGCGCGCCGCTCGACGTTGGCCTTCATCACGCCGTTCTCGTCGGCGGCGTTCTCCTTGTAGGTGCCCTCGCCGTTGATGAGCAGTGTGCCGCAGACCGGCTTGTCGCCGCTGGGGGCCAGGAACTCGACCATGTCGGCCAGGCCGTTGGGGTAGTGGAAGGTCTCGGTCTCGATCGACCCCTGCGTGGCGTCCTTGAGCACGTAGGTCACGCCCGGCACCAGGAACGCGGTGTTGCGCAGCTTCGCCCGCACCGCCTCCGGGTCAAGGGCCGCGCCGGACTCGAAGTAGCGCGCGTCGTGCCAGTAGCGGGTCGAGGTGCCGGTGGACGAGCCGCGCTTCATCCGCCCCTGCACGACGAGCCCGCCGCCGCGGCGGAACTTCGAGTTGGCGTTGGGGCCGTCGAACTCGCCCGGCACGCCGTGCTGGAAGGACATGTGGTGGACCTTGCCGTCGCGGCGCACGGTCACGTCGTAGCGCGTCGACAGGGCGTTGACCGCCGAGGCGCCGACTCCGTGCAGGCCGCCGGAGGTCTTGTACCCCGACCCGCCGAACTTCCCGCCCGCGTGCAGCTTCGTCAGCACCAGCTCGACGCCGGACATCCCGGATTTCTCGTGCACGTCCACGGGGATGCCGCGGCCGTCGTCGTCGACCTGCACCGATCCGTCGGCGTGCAGTGTCACCTCGATGCGGGTGGCGTGCCCGGCGATGCCCTCGTCGGTGCAGTTGTCCACGATCTCGTTGAACAGGTGGGCGACGCCGCGGCTGTCGGTCGAGCCGATGTACATGCCCGGTCGCTTGCGGACGGCGTCGAGCCCTTCGAGGAGCGTGAGGTCTGCTGCCCCGTACAAGGTCTCGGGTTGTGCGGTCAACTCGGCTCTCTCCAATGGTCCTGGTCCCTGTGCTGCCCGCGAGCGTAGACCTAGGGTCTGACACTTTTTCGGCACCCTGGTGACATGTGGCCCCCGACGCCCCGGATTTCCGGATCGGTGCCGGTCCAAACCACGGCTGGTACGCGAGCCCGCTTCGGGGTCGCGACCTCGGATGATACTGCGCGCCGGGCCGAGAGCCACGGACCGGCGCGCGACAGGGTGGATCAGATGCGAATCAGATGTTGACGGGTGTGCGGCCGTTGCTGAACTGCCGTACCGCCGCCAGGATCTCGTCCTCGGAGCGGTCCGCGAAGTTCAGGGTCGCGGTGAAGCCCGAGCCGTAGAAGAGCTTCAGGAACGCGGAGTCGACCTGGGTGAACGCGCCGAGGCTGCCCTCCACGCGCGGGTCGCGCGGCTTGACCACGAGCATCTTCTCCAGGCCCCAGCGCCGCCGCCGGATCTGCTCGACGCCCTCCCACGGCAGCCAGACCGCCTGCCCGCGGGTCGGCCGCGTCTTGATCCACAGCCCGCCGGGCGCGAGCGCGAGGACCGGCCCGCCCGAGGCGACGAGGAAGATCTGCAGCCCGAACGCGGCGGTGATCACGACGGCGAGGCAGAGCACGATCCCGACCAGCGCCACGGCGTCGCCGCTGGTGTGGTTCGGGTCGTTGCCGGCGGTCAGGGCCAGCCCGAGCGGGCAGGCGAACAGCAGCAGCAGGACCGCGGCGATCGGCCCGAGGACCAGGATGCGCTTGAGCACGCTGGGCCGGGCGACGAACGGCAGGTTGTCCGGGATGCGCTTGGTGATCGGCACCTGGGGCGGCGGCGCGTAGCCGGGCGGGGGCACCGCGCGCGGGGGGCCGTAGCCGCCGGGCGGCAGCAGCTCACCCGAGATCGGCACGTTGGCCGGCGGGGCCGGGGGCGGCGGTGGTGGGGGAGGTGGCTGCGGCCGGTTCCACGCCGGCGGCCGGGGCCCCGAGGTCGGGCCGGTGGGAGAGGTCGGCTCCGTCACGGCGACACCTTAACCCCGGCGCGCACGCCGGTCACGCGCCGCCGGTGCGATCGACCCACGAGGTGTAGCCGCGGGCGGCGTCGTAGCCGCCGTCCATGTAGTGCTCCCGCAGGTCCGCGCGGGTCAGGAAGATCGCGGCGAAGATCAGCAGGGCGACCGCGACGAGCCCGGCGATCCCGTGCGGCCACACGTACCAGTCCGGCACGACCTGCGCGTATTCCGCCCGCAGCTCGGCGGGCTCCTCGCCGGTCGGGGCCACCGCCCACTCCGGCCCGCCGACCAGGAAGCACAGCGTCGTCAGCGCGATGAGCGGCCCGAACACCCACACCGCGGTGCGGGCCTTGCTGGAGGGCCGGCGCAGGAACACGGCGATCACGGCGAGCACCAGCGCGGAGACGCCCCCGGTGACGAGGCTGTTGAGCATGTCGGTCCGCGCCTGGGCGAGCTGCCCGTCGGAGACCATCCTCGTGTGCAGCCCGGCGAGGTGCGCGAGCGCCGCCCAGGACAGTGCGGCGGCGATGCCGAGCAGCAGCGCCGAGACGATCACCGACCAGTGCACCAGCCGGGCCTGTTTGGACACTGGCATGTGGCCTCCCCCCCCGAAGTCGGGGTACACGCTATCGCGTCAGCCCCCGACGTGGATGCCCGGACGGCGGGACGGGTCCGGCTCGGACGAGCGGATGATCTCGCGGACGACGGGCGCCGTGTCGCCGCGGCCGAGGATGAGGTACCGGAACAGGTGCCCGAGCGGATTGCCCTCCGCCCACTCGAAGTAGGCGTGCGGGCGGACCCCGGTCGCGTCGCGCAGCGCGAGCAGCACCGCCGCGATCGCGTTGGGGGCCGCCGGGCTCTCGGTGCGCAGCACCCGGTAGCCGTCCACCTCGACCCCGCGCACGCACAGGGTGCCGGAGAACGCCGACGGGTCCACGACGTCGACCTCCAGGAACAGGATGTCGGCGCGGCCCGGCACCGGGTTGAGGCCGCGCTGCTCGGACTCCTTGCCCTCGTACTCCGCCTTGTCCCCGTCCTGCCGGCGGTTCGCCACGATGTTGAGCTCTCCGTCGTGCCCGATCGACTCGGTGACGAAGCGGCGGGCGGCGTCGTCGAACTCGATCGCCTCGGCGCGCAGCTCGGTGGTGCGGCTGACCCGCGAGACGAGCGACACCGCGATGATCCCGGCGATGAAGACGGCAGAGATGAGGATGCCGTCGGGCTTCTCGATCACGTTGGCGCCCAGGGCGTACAGCAGGATCAGCGTCAGCACCGTGAACCCGATCCCCGCGAGGCGCTGACCCGCCCGCCACGCCGAGATCGTGACCGCCACGGCCCCGGAGACCATCATGGCCAGGATGCCGGTCGCGTAGGCCCCGGCCTGGGCGTTGACGTCGGCGCCGAACGCGACCGTGATGCCGATGCTGATCGCGGTGTAGACCAGCACGATCGGCCGCACCGCCCGGCCCCACTCCGGCGCCATGCCGTAGGAGGGCAGGTAGCGGGGGATGATGTTGATGAGCCCGGCCATCGCCGACGCGCCCGCGAACCACAGGATGAGCACGCTGCTGATGTCGTAGACGGTGCCGAACGCCTCGCCGATCTTCTCGTGCGCGAGGTAGGCCAGCGCCCGCCCGGCCGCCTTCCCGCCCTCCTTGAACTCCTGCTCCGGGATCAGCACGGTGGTGATGAAGCTCGTCGCGATGAGGTACACCGACATGATCGCGGCCGCGACCGTGAGCAGCTTCTTGGTGTTGGCCAGGCGCGACGCCCGCCGCTGCCCGGCGTTCTCGCCCTCCGCGGCCACGAGCGGCATCATGCTGACCCCGGTCTCGAAGCCGGACAGGCCCAGCACCAGCGACGGGAACGCGACCACGGCCGGTAGCAGCAGCCCGAAGCCGCCGCCGTGCCCGGTGCTCAGCGCGTGCGTCCAGTCCGACAGCGCCCCGGCGGTGGTGAACACGTCGACCAGGCCGACGACCACGATGACCGCGTTGAGCAGGAGGAACACCCCGACCAGCGGGATCGCCACGGCGACCGCCTCGCTGAAGCCGAGCAGGAACACGCCGCCGAGGATGAGCAGCAGGACCACGGTGATGATCACCGCGTGGCCGTGCATGAAGCCCGGGAACACGGGGTTCTCGAGCATGTGCACGGAGGCGTCGGCGGCACTCAGGGTGATCGTGATGATCCATGAGGTGGCGACGAAGCCGAGCAGCACCAGCACGAAGATCTTGCCCCGCCAGAAGGGCAGGAGCGTCTCCAGCATCGCCACGGAGCCCTGGCCGTTCGGGCTCTCCTTGGCCACGCGGCGGTACATCGGCAGCATCCCCAGCAGCGTGAGCGCCACGATGAGCAGGGTCGCCAGCGGGGAGAGGGCCCCGGCGGCCAGCGCGGCGATGGCCGGCAGGTAGGACAGCGTGGAGAAGTAGTCCACGCCCGTCAGCGTCATCACCTTCCACCAGGCCTGCGGCTTGGCGTGCGCCTCGTCGCTCTCCGGCCCGACCGGGGCGACGCGGTGCTCCAGCAGCCACCGCCCGATCGGTCCGCCGGGCCGTTCCTTGGGCTCCGGGCTCTCCACCCGGGCGGGCAGCAGGTATTCGGGCGTGGTCGTCATGACCCCTCGGCAATCATCCGGTCAAAGCCATCTCGATTTCCGGAACAAGCGGTAGAGCACCAGCATCCCGGCGGTCATCACGAGCACCGCCACGCCGAACCCCCAGCGCCACGACGTGCCCGGCATGTGGTCGAAGTTCATGCCGTACACCCCGGCGACCGCGGTCGGCACCGCGGCCATCGCCGCCCACGCGGCAATCTTGCGCATGTCATTGTTCTGGTCGAGCCCGACCTGCGCCAGCCGGGCCTGCAGGATCGAGTCGAGCAGCTCGTTGTACGTCCCGACGCGCTCCACCACCTGGTTGAGCCGGCCCAGCACGTCGGTGAAGTGCTGGCGCAGCCCCGGCGGCAGCTCGGAGGCGATGTCGGTCATCAGCCGCAGCGGCGCCTGCAGCGGCAGCACGGCCCGCTTGAACTCCACCAGCTCCCGTTTGAGCTGGTAGATCTGCTGCACGTCGCAGCCGCCCTGGCGCCGGAACGCGGTCTCCTCGAGCTTCTCCACGTCCTGCTCCACGCGGGTGGCCACGTCGTGGTAGACCTCGACCATCCGCTCGATCACCGCGTAGCCGACCGCCCACGGGCCCTGCCCGAGCAGGCTCGGCCGCCGCTGCAGCCCCTCGCGCACGTCCGCGAGGGCGCCCGCCCCGCCGTGGCGCACCGACACCACGAAGTGCGCGCCGATGAGCAGCGTGACCGCGCCGGTGTCGACGACCTCGGAGGTCTCCGTCAGCTCGGCGTGCTCGACGTACCGCGCCGTGCGCAGCGTGAGCACCGTCACGTCCCCGCGCCGCTGGATGGCCGGGCGGCGCTCGGCGTCGAGCGTCTGGTCGACGACCGCCTCGTCGGCCCCGATCGCCTCGGCGACCGCGGTGAACTGCGACCAGCTCGGCTCGAACAGGCCCAGCCACACGAAGCCGTTGCGCCGGCGCCGAGCCGCGGTGAGGGCCTCGGCGAACGCGGGGCGGCCCGGCTGGCGGCTGCCGCGCACGTACAGCGCGCAGTCCATGACCGCCGCGTCCTCCTCCGGGTGCGCCAGGAGCTGCGGCATCGCCTCCGCGGGCTGGATGCCCTGCAGCACGCGGCCGATCAGCCGCCCGACCCGGCGGCCGACCCGGCGGCCCGGGCTGAGCTGGGTGTCGTTCATGAGCCGTCACGGTACCGCCGCCGCGCACGTCAGCCGCGTGTCGGGTCGTGTCGGTCGCGTGTCGGCGCCGTGTCGGTCGCGGCGGGCAGAGTTCGGGACATGACGAACGACGTGATGGTCGAGGCGAGCGGCCTCGTCAAGCACTTCGGCCAGACGAAGGCGCTGCAGGGCGTCGACCTGGTCATCCCGCGCGGGACCGTGCACGGCGTGCTCGGCCCCAACGGCGCCGGCAAGACCACCGCCGTGCGCATCCTGTCCACGCTCATCAGGCCGGACGCCGGCACCGCCCGCATCGGCGGGCACGACGTGGTCCACGACGCCGAGAAGGTCCGCGCGTCGATCGGGCTGACCGGGCAGTACGCCTCCGTCGACGAGGACCTCACCGGCCGGCAGAACCTGGTGCTCTTCGGCACCCTGCTGGACCTGGGCCGCAAGGGCGCCCGGGCGCGGGCCGCCGAGCTGCTGGCGTGGTTCGACCTGACCGACGCCGCCGACCGGCCGGCCAAGACCTACTCCGGGGGCATGCGCCGCCGCCTGGACCTGGCCGCGAGCCTGGTCGGCCGCCCCGACGTGATCTTCCTCGACGAGCCGACGACAGGCCTGGACCCGGCCAAGCGCGAGGACATGTGGGAGGTCGTGCGCAAGCTGGTGCGCGAGGGGTCCACGGTGCTGCTGACCACGCAGTACCTCGAGGAGGCCGAGGCCCTCGCCGACGAGATCACGGTCATCGACCACGGCCGGGTCATCGCCCACGACACACCCGAGCGGCTCAAGCGGATCGTCGGCGGCCAGACCCTCGAGGTCCGCCCGTCCGACGAGCGCGACCTGCCCCGGGCCGCCGAGATCCTGACCATGGTCTCCTCGGGCGCCGCCGCCGACCAGATCCGCACCGGCGTGCTGGCCGTGCCCGTCTCCGGCGACGCCGCCATGGCCGAGGCCGTGGCCAAGCTGACCGCCGAGGGCATCGCCGTCACCGAGCTCTCCCTGCACCTGCCCTCGCTGGACGAGGTCTTCTTCTCCCTCACCGCAAAGCCTTCGGAGGTTTCGTCATGACCGCCCTCGTGCTCGACCGTCCCGCGCCGAAGCCGTTCAAGCTGCTGCGCCACTCCCTCGAGCTCACCAGGCGCAGCCTCATCAAGACGATGCGCACGCCCGAGCAGCTCATCGACGTGACGATCCAGCCGGTGCTGTTCATGGTCATCTTCGTGTACATCTTCGGCGGCGCGATCTCCGGCTCGACCCACGACTACCTGCAGTTCGTGATGCCGGGCATCCTGGCCCAGACGATCGCCATGGGCGCGATCTCGATCGGCGTGAACCTCAACACCGACATCGAGAAGGGCATCTTCGACCGGTTCCGCTCCCTGCCGATCCCCAGAGCGGCACCGTTGATCGGCGCGGTGCTCGGGGACGTCGTGCGGTACCTCCTGGTGACGATCTCCACCTTCGCCTTCGCCTACGTCATGGGCTTCCGCATCGGCTCCGACCCGCTGCACGCGGTCGCCGGCGCGCTGCTCGCCGTCGTGTTCGCGCTGTCGCTGTCCTGGGCCCCGGTGCTCATCGGCATGCTGGCCCGCACCTCGGGCGCGGTGCAGGGCATCTGCTTCCTGATCGTGCTGCCGCTGACCTTCGCCTCCAACGTGTTCGTCGGCACCGCGACGCTGCCGGGCTGGATGCAGGGGTTCGTGCGCAACAACCCGCTGACCCACCTGGTCGAGGCGATGCGCGGGCTGTTCCTGGGCACGCCCGGCTACGGGGTGCACGTGTGGTGGACGCTGGGCTGGTCGGCCGCCCTCGTCGCGGTGTTCATGCCGCTGGCGCTGTGGGCCTATCGCCGCAAGGTCTGAAGGTGTACATCCACCAGCTCGCGGATCCGGTCGGTGACCTCGGTCATCGGCCGCGTCCGCCACGCCGCGAGCCGTCGCTCCGCCGCCGCGGGGTCGGGCTCGCGGGCGGCGTCGAGCACCGGGTCGGCGCCGGGGTCGAACAGGTGCATCGCGACCGGTGAGCAGCGCTCGCCCAGCGCCCACAGCTCCCGCGCCGACGCCGGGTCGCCGAGGTGCGCGGCGAGGGCCGCCGCGCACAGCGCCCAGGAGCCGAGCGCGGGCGCGTCGATGTCGCCGAGCGCCTCGGTGCGGACGTCCGCCAGCAGCCCGGCCGCCCGCTCGGCCCCGGCCCGCCCGTGGGCCCGCAGGCGGAAGGCGGCCGCGGCGACGAAGAACACCAGGCGGACCTGCGGCACCGGCGTCCCGGCCCGGTCGGCGCTCGCCGCGGCCCGCTCGGCGAACGCGACCGCCTCCTCGGCCCGCCCGCGCAGCCAGGCGTGCTGGGCCAGCCCGAGGTACGCCTGGATCGAGTCCATCCCCTGGATCCCGGCCGGCCGCTCGACGACCGCGGCCCGGACGACCTCCAGCAGGCGCTCGGCCGCCTCGTCGTCGCCGCGCTGGGCCAGCTGCACGTCGAGCAGGACCCGGATCGAGCCCACGTCGTCGGCCGCGCCCAGCAGCTCCATGTGGTGGGCGCCGCGGCGCAGCCACTCCTCGTGGCCCTGCGCGCCGATCATCTGGGCCGCCATGCCCATGCCCCAGTGGTCGCCGGCGGCCTCGAAGCGGTGGTAGGCGAGCTCGATGTCGGCGAAGCGCTCCGGCGCCGGGATGACGTCGCCGCGGTTCTCCCGGATCGCGGAGCGCAGGAAGAGGCCGAAGCCCTGCGCGTACGAGTCGGGCTGGGCGATGAGCCGCTCGGCCGCGGCCAGCCCGACGTTCGGGTCCCGGTCGCCCAGCGCGGGCACCATGAGCGCGAGCGCTCTCGCCCGGCCGGAGCCGCCTTCGGTGCGGGTGGCGTGGCCGAGCAGGCGTTTCGTCAGCGCGTACTCGCGGTGCGCGTCGACCGCGAACGCGTTGAGCCCGATGAGCAGGCACAGCCACATGAGGCGGTCGGGGTCGGCGGCGCGCACCAGCGCGTGCCGCCGCCGCTCGATCGGATCGTCGCGGTGCAGCAGCGCCGAGGCCCACGGCGTGACCTCGAAGTGCAGCCCCCGCACGGTCCACAGGTGGAACAGTGTCACGGCGATGTCCACGGCCGCGGCGTCGTCGCGCCCGATGGCCCACCGCAGCGCGGCCACGAGGTTGTCCTGCCCGGCCGTGCACCGCGCGACGGCCGCGAGCTGGCCGGGGCCGACGAACTCGGCGTGCAGCCGCAGCGCCTCGGCCCGCGCCCAGGCCGTGAGCCCGGCCATGGCCTCGTCGCGCCCGCCGGCCGCGGCCAGGCGCGCCTCGCCGTATTCGCGGACCGTCTCCAGCATCCGGTAGCGCGGCCCGTCCTCGAGCACGAGCAGCGACTGTTCCACGAGCGCCGCCAGCCGCAGGGCGAGGCCCCCGTCGCGCTGCCCCGAGACGTGCTCGGCGACCTCGCGGGTGAACGGCGCGGGAATGACGGCGAGGCGTTCGAGCAGCGCCCGCTCGCCCGGGCCGAGCAGCTCGCGGCTCCAGTCGACCATCGCCCACAGGCTGGTGTGGCGCTCGGGCAGGCCGCGCAGGGCGGCGTCGAGCAGCCCGAACCGGTCGTCGAGGCCCGCCAGGACGTCCTCGATCGGCATGTGCCGCAGCCGGGCGGCGGCGAGTTCCAGCGCGAGCGGCAGATTGTCGAGACGACGGCACAGTCGTACGGCGGCCCCGCCGTCGTCCCCGGCAAGCGTCGCGCCCCCGGCTCTGACCCGCGCGGTGAGCAGGTCCAGGGCGGCCTCGTCGTCCAGGGCGGGCAGCCGGTACACGGCCTCGCCGGGCAGGCCGAGCGGGGCGCGGCTGGTGGCGAGCACGGCGGCGTCGGGCGCGGCGTCGAGCAGGCCGGCCGCGGCCGCGGCGGCGTCGGCGAGGACGTGCTCGCAGTTGTCGAGCACGACCAGGCCCGCGATCTCCTGGAGCCGCTCGGCCGGGGCCGTCGGCTCGGTCCGTCCCGGGGCGGGGTCGGCCACGGCGAGCAGGGCGGGGAGCACCTCGGCCCCCGAGCGCAGGCCGGCCAGCTCGACCACGTGCACCGGGCCGCCCTCGGCCGCCGCGTGCCGCGCGATCTCGGCCGCGAGCCGGGTCTTGCCGGCGCCGCCGACGGCCACGACGGTGACCAGCGGGGCCTGGGCGAGCGCGTCCCGGACGGCGGCCACGTCGCGGTCCCGGCCAACCATCGCGGTCGTCGCGCGCCGCCACACCGGGGGCAGGCCGCGACCCGCCCGGCGTGCGGGTTCGGCCGGCCGGACCTCGCGGCCTGCCTCGCCGCGCAGCACGGCCAGGTGTGCGGCGGCGACGGCGGGCGACGGGTCCGTGCCATAGTGCTCGGCGAGGGTCGCGCGGAGGCGGTCGGCCACGGCCAGGGCCTCGGCCGGGCGGCCGCGCGCGGCGAGGAGCCGGATCAGCAGCGCCGCGGAGGGCTCGTGGGGCGGGGTGCGGGCCGTGAGCGCGCGCAGGTCGGCCTCGATCGTCGCGCCGGGCCCCGCCTCGGTGCCCGGCACGGTCATCTCGGCTCTGGTCGCGGCCACGTCCGCGAGCAGGGTGGCGACGGTGTCGTCGGTGAGGTCGGGGGAGTCGGGGAACAGTGCCCGCGCCGCGTCGGCGTGCTCGCGGGCCGTGGCGGGGTCCCGGTTGCGCAGCGCGGCGCGGGCGGCGTCGAGGCGGGCCCGGACCAGGACCGTGTCGGGCTCCACGTCCGCGGCCGAGACCTGGTATCCGCCCGGCGCCGCGGTCACCGGCAGGCCGAGCCGGCGGGCGCGGGCGATCAGCGCGTGGACGGCCCCGGCGGCGTCCTCGGGCGGCGCCCCGCCCCACACGGCCTCGGCGAGCGCGGCGGCGGTGACGGTGCGGCCGCGGGCGTCGACGAGCGCGCGGACCACGGCGGCGAGGCGTTCACCGCGCACCGGGCGGCCGTCGACGGCCAGCTCGCCCAGGGTGGTGATCCGCACCGGGCAAGCATGCCACCGCGGCCGGGCTCAGCGGGTCGCGGTCTGCTGCGAGTCGTCGAGGAGGGCGTACAGCAGCGTGCCGAGCACCAGCAGGGTGCCCGCGAACACGGCCCAGCCCAGCGCCAGCCCCGCGATCACGACGACCGCGCACTGGAAGAGCATCGCCAGGAAGGCCATCCGGCGGGCGTGCCGGTCGCGGGCGGCCGCCGCGGCGAGTCCGGCGGCGAGGACGACGAGGAGCACGGCGAGTACGACACCCGTGATCTTGACCGCCAGCTGGGCGGCGGACGGGTCGGCGCCGGCCAGCGACATGGAGTAGGCGTCGATCACCCCGCCCAGGGCGAACAGCGTGACCCCGATGACCAGGCCTTCCAGGAGGATCCCCACGGCCGCGATGAGCAGCGCCAGCGTTCGCATCCGGTCAAGTTACTCTTTGGTAGGGGTCGATTTCTAGTCGATGCGCGCGGGCGACTCGGCGTCGGGCACGAGCACGGCCGGGGCCCCGGTGCCGTCCGCGGGCGCGGACCAGACGTCGGTGTGGTCCCGGTCCCGCGGCAGCGCGTACATCACCGTGCGGTCGTCCCGCCAGGCGATCTGGTCGTCGACGCTGCCGGTCTCGCCGAGCACCGTGATGCCGCGGGTCGCGATGTCCATGACGGCCGGGCGCCAGCCCTTCGCGGGGTCGCCGCCGACGGCCTGCTTGAACGCGATGCGGGTGCCGTCGGGCGACAGCGACGGGCACTCGACGTTCTCGGCCAGGGTGCGCAGGGTGCGGGCGGTGAGGTCGCCCTGCACGAGGTACCGGCGGCCCTGGGTCGCCATCGTGGCGTAGAACGTCCGGTCGTCCCGCGCGAACGTGACGCCCCAGAAGTTGACGTCGGCGGCCTGGTACGGCTGGCCGTCCCTGGTCAGCGTGAATGTCTCCAGGGTGTCGGCGAGCAGGTCGCCGGAGGTCGTGTCGAGCACCCCGACGCGGGTCGAGAACTGCCCGCCGTTGTACGAGTCGCCGGTGACGAACGCCGTCCACGTCACCAGGCGCCCGTCGGACGAGACGCGGGCCCGGTTCGGGACGCCCACCATCGGGTACGTGTCCCGCTCCCGCAGGCTCCCGTCGAGCACGGCGACCTGGTAGGTCGCGAGCGGGCCGTCGGGGCGCAGGCAGATGACGGTCTCGCCGGCGGCGTAGACGCGATTGCAGCTGACGGCCGAGACCTTGCGCGTGGCGCCGTCCACGACCGCGAGGCGCCCCATCGACCCGTCGGCGGTGCTGCGGACGAGCAGATCCCCGGGCCGGAGGTGGACCGCCTCGGCCGTGGCCGCGGCGGCATCGTTGCGGTGCGCGGCCTTGTAGATGTAGACCGCGGCCCCTCCGGCGAGGATCGCCGCGACGATCGACGTTGACAAGATCTTACGCAATTTTTGTCGTACCTCTCCGGAGAATGGAGGTGACGAGGGCGAGGGCGGCCACGGTGGCCGCGGCGGCGGCGAGCAGCGCCGGGCCGGGCCCCCACAGCTGCCACGCGAGGCCGAACAGGACCGAGGAGACCAGATATGCCAGGGACTGCCCGCTCTGCACCAGGGCGATGCCGGTCGTGCGCAACGACTCCGGGAGCAGCGGCCCGGCGAGCGCCATCAGCACGCCGTCGGTCGCCGCGTAGAACGCGCCGTAGAGGGCCACCGTGAGCGCGAGCACCGGCCCGCCGCCGAGCCCGGCGGCGAGCAGCAGGTAGACGACCGCGAGCGCGGCGAACCCGGCAAGATAGACGCGGGCGCGCCCGACGCGGTCGGCGAGGCGGCCCACCGGGACGGCGAGGAGCAGATAGACGAGGCTGGTGCCGACGGCGAGCAGCGGAAACCATCCGACGGCGAGATCATGGCGGCGTTGCAGCACCAGGTAGACGAACCCGTCGCCGATGGTGGCCAGGCCCATGACGGCCGCGGCGAGCACGACGAGCCGGAAGTCCCTGCGCGCGAGCAGTGCGGCGGCGGCGCGCACGGAGACCGCCGCGGGCCGGCTCGGCGCGGGCTGATTCGGGGCGGGCCGGCTCGGCGTGGCCTGGTTCGGCGTGGCCTGGTTCGGGGCGGGTCGGTTCGGGGCGGGCTGGTTCGGGATGGTCTGGTTCGGGACGGGGTGGTTCGGGGCGGGTCGGTTCGGGGCGGGCTGGTTCGGGGCGGGCTGGTTCGGCGCGGGCTGGTTCGGGACGGGCCGGTTCGGCGCGGGCTGGTTCGGGGCGGGCGTCGCAAAGGCCGGGCCGCGGTGGTCGGGCACGAATGTGAGCAGGACGAACACGCCCAGGGCCGCGATGGCGAAGCTCGTCACGAACACGGCGTCGAAGGACTGCGCCGAGGCGCCCAGCACCGCCACCGCGACCAGGGGGCCGGCGAAGGCGCCCACGCTGTCCATCGCGCGGTGCACGCCGAAGGCCCGGCCCAGGCGCTCCGGCGGCGTGGACAGGGTGATGAGCGCGTCGCGCGGGGCGGTGCGCAGGCCCTTGCCCGCGCGGTCGGCGACGATCACGGCGCTGAGCAGCGGGACCGACGAGCCCGCGGCGAGCAGGCCCAGCTTGGCGGCCGCGGAGATCCCGTAGCCCGCGGCGGCGACGGCCTTGCGGCGGCGGATGCGGTCGGCCACGTAGCCGCCGACGAGGCGCAGCAACGCGGTGGCGCCGGTGTATAGGCCATCGACCACGCCGTAGCCGAGGGGGCCGAGGTGGAGGCCCAGCATGAGGTACAGCGGCAGGATCGCGGCCACCATCTCCGACGAGACGTCGGTGATCAGGCTCACCGTGCCCAGGGCGAGCACCGTGGCGGCGACGCGGGTGCCGCGCGGGGCGGGGCCGGTGACCGGCTTGTCCACTGTGGACAGGTACACGGCAGCCTCTCGGGTGGCCGGGAGGCGCCCCGCTGGAGACGGGGCGCCCGGGATGGATCAGTTCCAGACGTCCGTGATCGGGGACAGGCTCGCCGCGCCGCCGATGCCCGGCAGGCCGTACGCGCCCTCGACGGTGCGCAGGACGTTGTAGTGGTTGATCTTCTCGGCGTAGGAGCCGGCCTGCACGTGCGCGCCGACGAAGACGGTGAAAATCTGGTTGAGGGCCAGGCGGTTGTCCTCGTCGAACGTGACGATCAGCAGGCTGTTGTGCGTCTTGGCCCACTGCGCGTAGGCGTCGAGGTTGTTCTTGAGCCACGTGTCGCCGGTGCCGACCGAGCAGTCGTGCATGTCGTTGCACATGTTCGGCGAGACGAACGCGACCGTCGGCAGCGAGGCGTAGTTCGCCGACGACGGGAAGCTCGCGAACGTCAGGTTCGATGCCGCGGGCACGCTGGAGAAGTCGACCCAGCTGTTGTGCTTGCGCTGGTAGGTGCCGCTCGAGCAGCCGGTGTAGCCGTTCGAGGGCATAGACTCGGAGTAGCCCTTGAACGACAGACCGGCGCCCGACAGCTGCGACTGCAGGTTGGTGCCGGTGAAGTTCTTCGGGCAGTCGTCGCTGGTCACGCCCTGGGTGGAGCCCGAGAACAGCGCGATATAGTTCGGCTGGCTCGGGTGCGTGATCGCGTAGGACTTGGTGAACTTCGCGCCCTGGCTCGCCAGGGAGTTGAAGTACGGGGCGGAACTGGCGCCGCTGATCTGGGAGTACGCGTGGTTCTCGAACATCACCAGAACGATGTGGTCGAAGCGCGGAACCCCGGTGGCGGCCTGCGCAGTGGACGCCGCGGCGGTCAGACCGGTGGCGACGAGGGCCGTGCTCGCCAGCGCGAACACCACCCGACGAATCGACATGTGCTGATTCCCCCTTCATAGGCAGGGACGACGACACATCGTGCGCATCGATAGATACAAGATCATGATTGTATCTGGTCCGGCAGGCGTGCGGCCGGTGAACAACAGAAACTCCGCCCCCTGCCCGTGCTGCTCGACGCCTTCCCGCCCGCCGCCGGCACCGGCACGACGCCGCAGCGGCACCGCGCAGACACTCACCACGACCCGGTCGGCACAGCGCTGTGGGTGCGCCGGCGCAGCCTGCTTCGACGGCGCGTTCGAGGCATGGGTCGCGGATGAGCTCGGCACGGTCCCGGACGGCGCACCGGCATGGCGCTGACCCGCGGTGCGCATGTCGGCCAGGCCTGCGGGCGGCGTGCTGGGACGGCGCGTTCGAGGCGTGGGCTGGGGGCGAGGTGGCGCCCACCGGCGGCGCTCTTCTTGGCAGCCGACCGGTGGGCCGCGCGCGCAACTCTCACGGGTGCCGGTGGCTCCGTCCGTGCTCCTCCGGATCGCGCACCGTGCAGCCGTGAGCGGCGCAAGGTCGGGGTGTGTGTGGCTGTCGCGCCGACGGCGGTGGCGGTGGTTCGGTTCGGGCTCGCCATGCGCGGGTGGTGGTGTTCCGGCCGCTCCCGGATCGCGTCTTGTGGCCGATGTGATGGAGCATTGTTGCGGTCTGTTTGTATGTGCGTTCGGATGATGGGACGAGTCGGTGGAATTGCGCGGGCCGGTCGGATTGTTGCAGCGGGGAGCCGTGGCGCCGGGTTTGGCGCAGACGCTGGTGTGACTTTCCGCGGCAGGTTGGCGTGATTGTTCGGATGGGCCGGTGGGTTGGTCGGTGCTTCCGGCGGAATCGGACGATGGTTCTGCCGGGGCGACTTCTGGAGGGCGCCGGCTGGGAGGCGTCAGCGTTCCGGACGCAGGCGCTGCGGGTCCGTGGACACGGTGCAGCTTCTCCGCATGCCGTCTCACCAACCCCCAATCACGCCTCCGCTGTGCCTCCCGGCGAAACTCATCCTTCCCCGGCCACCAATTCCGAGCCTTCGTCCGATCCCGCATGGCAGCCAATTCCCGAGAACTGAACAACTGCATCTGCCCCATACCAAGAATTATCCCAGAATGCGACCGAAACCTGGATCCAGGGCCACGCCGAGGCGCAAATGGCGAACATATTGGAACCGGGACCACCGAATGATGACCCGCACAGACCCGGCGCGTTCAAAACGGCCGAGAGGAATGCCCAGTGGGCAACGACGCCGCTGGACCACGCATACTCATTGGACGGCCACCGGCGGCCCGCACCATCAGTCGAGCGCCGCGTCCAACTGAGGCTGCGCACGTGGCACACGACCGCCCAGCCACCTCCAGAACACTCGGCGACCATGGCGAAACGCGCCTCGCCGCCCGCCGCGAGCACCGGCCCGCGTGCGGCGATGGGCCTCGGTCGCGCGCTGACCGGAGCCGGCCCCGATCATGCGTGCTCGGCCCGGAGCACCTGCGCCGCGGCGGCGATGGCGAGCGCAGCCGGCAGCATCGACAGGGGTCAGCAGCTTCACGGCGGCCGAACGACGAGAACGTTCAGGGCCGGGTGGCCACGTTCCACAGCCGCACGGCGCCGTCCGCGCCCGCCGACACCAGAATCGAGCCGTCCGGGGTGAAGGCCAAGGCGTGTACCGCCCCATCATGCCCGTCCAGCGTATGCAGGTGCGCGCCCGAGGTCGCGTCCCACAGCCGGATCGTAGAGTCCAGCCCCGCGCTGGCCAGCAGCGTCGCCGCCGGGTCGAATGCCACCGCCGTCACCGGCTCGGTGTGCCCCGTGAGCACGGTCGAGGAAGGGCCGTCCCACAGGCGTACCGTCGCGTCCGCCCCCGCGCTGGCCAGCATCGGCCCGCCGAATGCGACCCCGAGCACCGCGCCCCGGTGCCCGTGCAGCGGGGTCGGCGGTGCGGCCGAGTGCAACAGGACCACGCCGGCGTCGTCGCCGGTGGCCAGGGCCGAGCCGTCGGGGCGGTACGCGACCGCGTGCAGTGCCGGGCCCTCACCGGCGCGGGAGAGGCGTCCGTCGGCCAGGTCGAACAGTCGCAGTACCCCGTTGACGCCGGCCGCGGCCAGCACCCGCCCGGACGGGTGGAACGCAAGGGCCGCCGGGCCGCCCGGGTCCGCGTCGAAGGCGTCGCGGCGGCGGCCCTCGTCGGCCTGCCAGATTCGCACGGCCCGGGCCGCGCGGCGGGGGTGGCCGCCGCCCGAGGCCAGCAGGCTCCCGTCGGGGCTGAACGCGACCGCGCGGACCGGGCCGTCGTGGTCGCTGAGCGTGTGCCGGACCTGGCCGGTGCCGAGGTCCCAGACGCGCACGCGGCGGTCGTCGCTGCCCGCCGCGAGGAGCCGGCCGCCGGGGCTGAGGGCGACCGCGTTGACCGGGGACGCGCCGCGCACGATCCCGCCGGGGGAGAAGGTGCGCAGCAGCGTGGGCCGGATCCGCGGGCGGGCCGCCGAGGGCGGGGCGATCGCCGTGCGCACGGGCGTGACGCTGCCGCAGGCCACGGCCAGGTCGGGCTGGGACACTGGGATCGGCGCGATGCCCAGCGCCCGGTGCAGCCGCGCGGCGACGAGCGGCGTGTGGCTCACCCCGCCGGCCAGGAACACCGCGGCCACGTCGTGCGGGGTGACGAGGGCCTCGCGCAGCACGGCGACGGTGCGCTCGACGGTGCGCTCGACCAGCGGGGCGGCGGCGCGCTCGAAGTCGTCGCGGTGCAGCGCCACCGGGCCGGCGAACGGGACGAAGAGGTCGGCCAGGGGCGCCTCGGACAGCGCCTCCCGGGCGACCCGGGCCTCGTGCCAGAGCCGCAGCCGGGCCGCCGCCTCCTCGGGCGAGCGCGGCCGGTCGAGCCGGTCCCAGGCCGGGTCGGGGCCGGTGCTCGCGCGGGCCAGCCGCACGACCGCGGCGTCGAGGTCCAGGCCCCCGGCGTCGAGCAGCCCGCCCGCGGCGGCGATGGTGAGCCCGTCCGCGGCCTGGCGGACCACGGTGATGTCGAACGTCCCGGCGCCGAGGTCGTAGACGACGAGACAGCCGCCGTCGGGCACGCGGTGGCCGAGGACGGCGGTGCAGTACCGGGCGGCGGCGATCGGCTCGGTGAGCAGCTCGGGCTCGCCGAGGCCGGCCAGGCGGGCGCCGTCGGCGAGGACCCGGCGGCGGTCGGGGCGCCACGCGGCGGGATGGGTGAGCACCAGCGGCCCGTCCCAGCCGGGGGCGGCCGCGGCCACGGCCCGGGACAGCAGCGCGGCGACCGGCTCGGGCTCGGTCGGCCCGGCCGCCGGCAGGTCGGATTCGAGGCGCCACGGCCGGATCGAACCATCGGGGCCGGCCAGCGCCGCGACGGTGGTGGCCGTGCCGATGTCGATGCCGAGGCGATGCCCCGCGGAGGTCACGGCCAAATGTACGAACCCGTGCACGGGCCGCTCCAAGGTTCAGCGGGTGAACGCTGCGTGAAGGACTCCCGCGAATGCGTCGACATCGGCCGCAGTGGTGTCGAAGGCGGCCATGTACCGGCGGATCGGGCCGCCGGAGCCGTAGCGGTCGAGCTCCCCGTCGCAGGAAGGCAGCGTGGCGAACACGGCGTTGGTGTGCACCGGATGGACGATCTCGGCGTGAGCCGCGAGGACGGACGCGATCCGGGCGGCCATCGCGTTGGCGTGTTCCGCGTTGGTACGCCAAAGGTCCCCGTCGAGCAGCGCGACGAACTGGGCGGCCGTGAACCGGCTCTTGGACAGCAGCTGCATGGCCTGCTTCTGGATCAGGTGCCGCGGCCCGGCGAGGCCGGGATCGAGGAAGACCACGGCGTCGGCGGCCAAAGCCCCGTTCTTGGTGCCGCCGAACGACACGACGTCGGCCCCGGTCGCGGCCTCGGCCAGGCCGGTGCCGAGCGCGGCGGCGGCGTTGGCCAGCCGGGCGCCGTCGATGTGCAGCCGCATCCCGTGCTCGTGCGCGGTGTCGGCGAGGGCGCGCAGCTCGGCGACGGAGTACAGGGTGCCGAGCTCGGTCGGCTGGGCGATCGACACCGCCCGGGGCAGTGGGGCGTGCGGCGGGTCGCCGGCCCGCGCGAACGCGGCGACGTGCGCGGGCGTGAGCCGGCCGTCGGGGGTGTTCACGGTGGTGAGCCGGCCGCCGGTGAACCGCTCCGGGGCCGCGCACTCGTCGGTGACGATGTGCGCGGTCCCGGCGCAGAGCACGGTCTCGTACGGGCGCACGAGCGCGGCCAGCGCGATGACGTTCGCCGCGGTCCCGGTGACCGCCAGCACCGTCTCGGCCCGCTCGCCGAAGTGCTCGCGGAACAGCGCCCCGGCCCGGGCCGTCACCGGGTCGCGGCCGTAGGAGGGCGCGTGCCCGGCGTTGGCGTCCGCGATGGCCGCGAGCACGTCCGGGTGGACGCCCGCCGTGTTGTCACTGATCAGGTACACGCCTTCAGGATGCCGTCCCACAGCGCCACGCGGGCGTCCAGGGCCGCGATTACGGTGTCGGCCGCCTCGGTCCAGCGCGCGGCGTCGTCCCCGCACAGGTCGGCCAGCATCTGCATGGCCATCGGCGTGTGCTCCTCGCCGTCGACCTCGATGTGCCGGGCCAGGTAGTCCACGAACGTGTCGAGCTTGCCCGCGCCGCGCTCGTTGACCTTCACGACCTGCTCGAACATGTCGGGGATGAGGTCCTCGCGGCCGAAGGCGAACGCGGCCGCCTGGCAGTGCACCGGCGCGGTGCGGATGAAGTCCCACGTCGTGGTCGTGAACGCGGCCGACGGGGCGGGCACGGCGGCGGCGACGAGCGCCTCCGGCACCCCGGTGCCCGCGCGCAGGGCGGCGATGAAGGCGTCGATCGCGGTGCGGTCGGCGCCGGCCTCGGTCATGCCCTCGAGGTACAGCTCGAAGTGGCTGATGAACCCGCCGCGCAGCTCGTCGCTCTCCTCGACGAGCACGATGTCGTTGATGAGCCGGCGGCTGCCGGTCGGGCCGCTGGGCACCCACGGCACGTCGACGCAGGTGAGGCTGCGCTGCAGCGACTTGAGCAGGGACATGAAGTCCCACACGGCGAAGACGTGGTGCTCCATGAACGTCACGATCGACGCGTGGTCGCCCAGCGCGGCGTAGAGCGGATGGCCGACCACGCGGTCGCGGGCCGGGGTGATCTCCGCCTTGAGCTTCTCGATCCCGGGGTGCGTGTCGCCCCAGTCGTAGCGGGACATGTTCTCTCCTTACTGCAGCGACCACCAGCGGCGGCCGGCCTCGGGCAATGTGTGGATCGGGTCGTAGTAGCGGGAGGCGCCGGACCATTCGGACACGCCGCGCTCGCGGTCGTAGGAGACGACCTGGTGCACCCAGCGCTTGCCGGCGTAGGGCACGTCGCAGACCAGGCGCGGGGTGGCGTACCCGGGCAGCCAGCCCATCAGCCCGTCCTGCAACGCGATCGCGGCCGAGAGCGGGATGCGCCAGTGCTCGGCGCCGGGGATCATGTCGCAGAGGTAGAAGTAGTACGGCAGGATGCCCGCCTCGTCCTGCAGCGCGAAGCACAGGTCGAGCAAGGCCCCGGCCGAGTCGTTCACCCCGGCCAGCAGCACGCCCTGGTTGCGCACGTCGCGCACGCCCGCGCCGAGCAGCGCCCGGGCCGCCTCGGCGACCAGCGGGGTGAGCGACGCGGCGTGGTTGGCGTGGGTGTGCACGGCGAGGTTCACGCCGCGCTCCCGGGCCACGGCCGCGACCCGGGCCACGCCCTCGACGACCCCGGGCTGCAGCCAGTGCTGGGGCAGCCCGACGAGCGCCTTGGTCGCCAGGCGGATGTCGCGGATCGAGTCGAGGTCGAGCAGCTGGAGCAGGAAGCCCTCGAGCTGGTGCCACGGCACGTTGGCCACGTCGCCGCCGGAGACGACCACGTCGCGGACCGTGGGGGTGCGCTTGAGGTAGTCCAGCATCAGCTCCCGGCGATGGGCGGGCTTGAGCGTGAGCCGGGTCTTGGCCACCTGCGGCGTCGAGGTGCCCACGAGGTCCATCCGGGTGCAGTGCCCGCAGTACTGCGGACACGTCGTCACCAGCTCGGCGAGCACCTTCGTGGGGTACCGGTGCGTGAGCCCCTCGACCGCCCACATCTCGGCCTCGTGCAGCGAGTCCCGCAAGGCCCGCGGGTGGCTCGGCCAGACGGGGTGCCGGTCGGAGGCGAGCGGCAGCATGTAGCGGCGCACCGGGTCGGCCCGCAGCGCCGCGGTGTCCGGCTCGGCCCCGGGCACCATCGTGTTGAGCATCTGCGGCGGCAGCAGCATCGCCATGGTGGCGAACCGGTCCCGGTCGGCGGCGAGGTCGTCGTAGAAGTCGTCGCCGACCCGGTCGCCGAGCACGGCCCGCAGCTGCGCGGGGGTCTTGACGCAGTGCGCGCGCTGCCAGCCGGCGCTGCGCCACTCGGCCGCGGTGACCGACCGGTAGCCGGGCAGGCGCCGCCAGTCGGGTTCGACCAGCGGCGTCCGCACGTAGGTGTAGCCGGTCACGACAGCAGGGACGCGTGCCGCGCCCGCAGCTCCCGCTTGAGCACCTTGCCGGTCGGGCCGAGCGGGAAGTCGGCCGGGGTGCGCGCGATGCGGACCGCGGCCAGCGGCGCGAGACCCGCCCCGGCGAGCTCCTTGTTCGCCCGCTCCAGCAGCTCGTCCTCGCCGGGCTCGGGGCCCGCCTGCGGCTGCACGACGGCGACCGGGAGCTGGCCGCCGCCGGGCGCGGGCACGCCGATGACCGAGCAGTCGCGGACCAGGCCGGCGCAGTCGGCGAGCAGCACCTCCTCCAGCGGCAGGCTGTAGACCGGGCCGTCCACGGTGTCGATGACGTCGACGGTGCGGTCGAGGTGGTAGAAGTTCCCGTCCGCGTCGCGGTAGGCGACGTCGCCGGTCAGCCAGTACCCGTTGAGCTCGAAGCTGGCCGTGAGCCGGGGGTTGTGCCAGTAGCCCGGCGTGCGCGACGGCGACTTGATGGCCAGGAGCCCGACCGTGCCGTCGGGCAGCGCGGTGCCGTCCTCGTCCAGGATCGTCGCGTCCTCGACGACCTCGAGCGGCTTGCCGACGCACCGGTCGTTGCGGATGGTCTCCGGGGTGGTGATGCCGCCGAAGAGCGCCATGCCCATCTCGGAGGAGCCGAGCCCGTCGACGAACTGGGAGCCGGGCAGCGCCGCCTCGGCCGCGGCCTCGCTCGGCAGCAGCCACGGCTTGATGAGCCCGGCCGGGCGCTCGCCGAGGGTGACCAGCCGCCGGATGTGGCCGTGGTGCGCGGAGTCGCCGGTGTTGAACCACGAGTGGACCTTCGCGGCGCCCTTGACCGGCAGCTCGCCGGTGGCCAGCTCCACGAACGTGCGCGGGAACGACGCGACCATGGTGGGCTGGAAGGCCTCCATCACCGGCTCGACGGTCGCGCGGCGGTGGTCGCCCATGACCACGACCGGCAGGCCGAGCAGGATCGCGGTGAGGAAGTAGCTCAGCCCGCCCGCGTGGGTGTGGGGCATCAGCGACATCAGGCGGTCGTAGGGCTCGCAGGGGAAGCGCACCATGCGCGGCTGCTTGCCGTTCCAGAACTGCCGGTGGGCGAGCATCGTGGACTTCGGGGTGCCGGTGGTGCCGCTGGAGTGGATGAGCCCGACGACGTCGTCCGGGGCGTGCTGGTGGGGGTACGACGGCGGCAGTTCGATCCCGGACGCGTCGAACGCCTGCACCTCGGCCGTGAGCGCCAGGAACCGGGGCCGCCGCTGGGGGTCCTGCCGGTAGGCGGAGGCGAGCCGGGTGGTGTCGTCGGCCACGACCCCGACGACGCCGACGTGGTCGAGGTAGCGGACCATGACGTCGGGCCGCATCGCGTCGTTGACCATCGCCGGGATGGCGCCGAGCGCGGTGAGCGCGAGGAAGTGCAGCAGCGGCTCGAGGCCCTCGGCGACCACGACGGCGACGGGCTCGCCGGGGCGGACCCCGTTGGCCGTGTACCAGCGCGCGTAGCGGTCCCGCAGCGCCACCAGGTCCAGCAGGCTGTGCCCGCGCAGGACCACGCCGCCGGTGTGGTCGAGGTGGTGGCTGTAGACCATCGGCACGGCCCGGTTCGGGTTGTGCTCGGCCGCGTACTGCAGGAAGTTGCCGGCCCCGAGCGCCGGCTCGGTCATGAACCGCTCGCGCACCTCGAGCGGCGCGACCGGGCTGTGCGTCTCATGCATCGTGTCCCTCCAAAACCGACAAAGCCGCTCGGTGGCCCGAGCGGATCGCGCCCTCCATGAGCCCGAAGAACTCGGTGCTCGTCTCCGTGCCGGCCCAGTGCACCCGGTGGTGCCGCTCGGTCAGCCGCGGCCCGGTGGCGAGCCAGTCGCCGGGGCCCAGGAGCGCGGCGTAGCAGCCGCGGCTCCAGCGCTCGTGCACCCAGTCCGTGACGTGCACGGCGATCGGCTCGGGCAGGCCGGGGAACAGCCTCGCCGCCTGCGCGGTCGCGGCCGCCCGCCGCTCGCTCTCGCCGAGCGCGGCGAAGCGGTGCGCGTCGGCGCCGGTGACGAACCCGGTCAGCACCCCCGCCCCGCCGCCGGCCGGACTGTCGTCCACAGTGGACGTCAGCGGCCCCTGCGCGCTGACCGACCAGCCCGACAGGCCCTGCTCGCGCCACAGCGGAGCGGGATAGACCAGGTGTACCTTCACCGCGCAGCCGGGCGCGGTGGCCCGCCCGGACCGGGGCGCCGGCAGCCCCGGGCGGAAGTCGATGGCGTCGGCGAGCAGCGGGGGGACCGCGACGACGACGGCGTCGGCGCGGAAGTGGCCCTCGACGGTCACCCCGTGCGCGTCCTGGTGCACGCTCGTGACCGGCCGGCCGAGGAGCACCCGCCCGGCGAGCCGCTCGGCCAGTAGCTCGCAGGCCTGGTGCGCGCCACCGTCCACCCTGGACTCCTGGGCGCCGCCGGCGAAGGCGTTGAGGTATCGCAGCCCCCCGCCCGAGCGCAGGTAGAACGCCATGTGCAGGACGGAGACGTCCTCGGGCGCGGCGGCCATCATCTCGCCGAGGAACAGCGGGAAGAAGGTCCGCGCGTCCGGGTGGGCCAGGTTCGCCCGGGCCCACGCGTCGGCGGTGAGCGTGTCGAGCGCCGCGGCCCCCTCGGTGGCCCAGGGCGCCGCGGGGTCGACCCGGCGGGTGAGCGCGTCGAGGCGGTCGAAGAGGTCGCCGAGCGCGACCGCGGCCAGCGGCGGGAACCGGCCGTCGCGCTGCTCGACGGCGTCGCCGTGCAGCGCGAACCGGCTGGCCCCGTCCATCCCCGTCGGGACGGTCTTGAGCCCGAGCCGGGCCAGGAGGTCGAGCAGGGCGGTGTGGCGCTCGCCGAGGTACGCGGCGCCGGCGTCGACCCACGCCCCCGGCGCCACCTCGAGGCCGTGGGTGCGCCCGCCGACCCGGCCGCGGGCCTCCAGCACGGTCACGTCCGCCCCGGCCTCCGCGAGGCGGGTGGCGGCGGTGAGCCCGGCCAGCCCGGCCCCGACCACGACGACCCTCACGGCGCCACGCCCAGCGGGCTCGCCTGGCGGCCGATGAGCAATGTGGACAGTGCGGCCGGGGTGGGATGGGCCACGAAGTCCTCGAAGGTCAGCTCGCCGCCGCCGGCCCGGTAGACCGCGGACAGCACGCGGGTGGCCAGCAGCGAGTCCCCGCCGGCGGCGAAGAAGTCCTCGTCGGGGGCGATGCCGGGCGCCTCCAGCACCTCGGCGTAGATCAGGGTGAGCTCGTCGATGGTCAACGCAGGGCCTCCTCGTGGGCTTGGGCGGTGGCGGAGCGGTCGACCTTGCCGCTCGCGGTGTAGGCGAGCGCATCGACTTTCTCGATGCGCGCGGGCACCAGATGGCCGGGCAGGTGCGTGCGGACGAAGGCGGCGATGTCGGCGAGGTCGCCGGTCTCGTGGGTCGTGACGACGTAGGCGGTCAGCGACGTCTGCCCGCCGCGGACGCTCGCCACCACGGCGGCCCCGCGCACGCCCGGGTGCTCGGCCAGCCGCGCCTCGATCTCGCCGGGGTCGACGCGGATGCCGCGGATCTTCACCTGGCGGTCGCGGCGGCCCTCGTGCACGAGCAGCCCGTCGCCGCGCCGGGACACCAGGTCGCCGGTGCGGAACCAGCGCTCGCCGTCGCGCTCCACGAACCGCTCGGCGGTCTCGGCGGGCCGCCCGAGGTAGCCGCGGGCGAGCGCCGGGCCGCCGATGAGCAGCTCGCCGTCGGCCTCGATCCGCTCGCGCACGTGCGGCAGCGCCCGCCCGATCGGGGCCCCGTCGCCGGGCAGCTCGGCGGCGTGCGTGATCAGGGTGGTCTCGGTGCAGCCGTACGTGTTCAGCAGCCGCACGCCTCGCGTCCCCGGCAGCCCGGACCACTCGGCGAGCCGGGCCGGGGCCACCGCCTCCCCGCCGATGACGACGAGCCGCACGCTCGCGGGCAGCCCGTGCCCGGTGGCCGCGAGGTGCCGGACGAGCTCGTGCCAGAACGCGGTCGGCAGGTTGAGCACGCTGACCTCGTCGCGCTCGACCGCGCGCAGCAGCCGCGGGAACGACCCGCTGTGCGCGTCGTCGGCGAGCACGACCGCGGCCCCGGCCAGCAGTGTCGGCACGATCTCCTCGAAGCACGTGTCCCAGTTGAGCGAGGCGAACTGCAGCACCCGGTCGGCCGCGGTGAGCCCGAACAGCTCGGCGAGCGCGGGCGCGACCGTCTCGATCGCGGCGCACGGGGTGGCGACCGGCTTCGGGGCGCCGGTCGAGCCGGAGGTGAACAGGATGTAGGCGAGCCCGTCCTCGTCCCCGGCCGCGTCGCCCGGCTCCGCGACGGCCCGGCGCATCGCCTCGCGCCGGGCGGGCGGGAACGCGGGGTCGAGCGGGCAGTAGGCGCCGCCGGCCGCCCAGATCCCGAGCAGCGCGGCGATCGTGGCCGGGTCGTGCCGCGCGTCGACGGTCACCGTGCCGGGCCGCGGTCCGAGCCGGCGCCGCACGGCGCCGAGGTTCGCGGCGAGCTGCCCGTAGCTCACCGGGATGCCGTTGTGCACGATCGCGGGCCGCAGCGGGGCGACGCGGGCGTGCGCGGCCACGGCGGACAGCAGCGTGTCGATGATGCCACCTCACCTGCTCGAAGGGCGCTCGACGCGATGTCGAAGGCCCGCCGAGCGTGGCATCGGCCGCTACAGATCGGCTGTGGAAGCGCCACACGGTCGCGGGTGGTGCGCTGCGGGCGGGTGATGCGGTGGGCGCCGCCTGCCCGCGCGGCCCGCGGGCAGGGCGGGTCGCGCGGGCAGGGCGGGTGGTTCGGGCCGCGCGGGCAGGGCGCTCAGACGGCGATGCCGACCGGCCCGCGGCGGCGCATCCACTCGTCGACGGCGTCGCGGTCCACGAGCTCGGCCCCGCACTCGCGGGCATAGCGCAGCACCAGGTCGTGGAACCGGTAGCCGCCCGGCCCCGACTCGGTGAGCAGGTTGACGCTCACCAGCTCGTCCAGCAGCTGCCGCACCCGCCGCAGCGCCCGGTCGGTCGCGGCCACCGAGCGGTCCACCGGGATCGAGGCCCCGCGGTCCAGCCCGAGCCGGCCGAACAGGTGCGCCGCCGCCGGGCTCAGCGCCGCGTGCGCGCTGGCCAGCGCCGGCGCGAGCACGCGGGGCACGCCCGCCGGCCCGCCGAACCCGTCGCGCGGGCCGTCGCCGGGGGCGCCGTCGCCTCGCCGGGCGCCGCGGCGGACCACGTCGAGGGAGCCGCCGAACGCGTCGTCGTCGTGCTCGCCGCCGGCCAGGTCCTCGGCGAACGCGTCCAGCGACTGCCCCGGCCGCCCGGCCAGCCGCAGCCCGGCCGTGCGCACCGCGAGCGGATAGCCGCCGCACCAGCGCACGAGCCGCCCGGCCGCCGGGTCGCCGCGGCGCATCTCCCGGCCCGCGATGCGCTCCAGCAGCTCCCGGGTCGCCTCGCCGGTGAGCGGGTCCATCGGCAGTACCTCGACCTCGTGGTGCGCGGCCAGGGCCGGCAGCCGCAGCCGGCTGGTGACCACGAGCTGCCCGTCCGTGGTCGGCGGCACGAGCGGGAGCAGCTGCTCGACCGAGCCGGCGTCGTCGGCCACGATGAGCACGCGGCGGCCGTTGAGGTGGGCACGGTACCGCGCCGTGCGCTCGTCCAGCCCCTCCGGCAGCTCGTCGCGGCCCGCCCCGAGCGCGGTCAGCACCGCCCCGAGCGCGGCCAGGGGCGTCAGCGCGCCGCCGTGCAGGTCGACGTAGATCTGGCCGTCCGGGAAGTCCCCGGCCGCGCCGTGCGCCCACTTCACGACGAGCGCGGTCTTGCCGAGCCCGCCGAGGCCGGAGACGAGCACCACCCGGGGCTCGTCGGCGGGGCGGGTGACCGCGTCGGTGAGCGCCTTGAGCGCCTCGTCGCGGCCGGTGAAGTGCCCGACGCTGGCCGGCAGTGTGGCCGGCGCCCGCATGGCCCCCGCGGCCGTGGTGAACGACCCCGCCGCGAGGGCCCCCGATAACGCCGCCGCGTCGGCGATCCGGGGCGCGAACGGGTCCGGCGCCCGCTCGAGCCCCACCGCCAGCGCCGAGCCCATCGAGCCCGCGGCCGGGGCGGGCGCGTAGGCCGTGATCGCGTCCGCCCAGGCCTCGACCCGCGGCGCCCCGATCTCGCCGCGCAGGATCGCCGCGTGCAGCCCCCGCAGCTCCGGCCCCGGGTCGCCGCCGAGCTCGTCCGCGAGCCGCCGCCGCAGCGCCTCGTAGACGTGCAGCGCGTCGGCCTGGCGGCCGGCCCGCAGCAGGGCCCGCATGAGCTGCCCGGCGAGCCGCTCCCGCAGCGGGTTCGCGGCCAGCAGCCCGCCGATCTCCCCGACCAGGTCCGCGACCCCGGCCAGCCCGGCCGGCGGCCCGAGCGCCAGCTCGGCCTCGAAGAGCTCCTCGAACAGGCCGATGCGCAGCTCGGCGAGGCGGACGCGCTCGACCTCGGCGCCCGGCGCGGTGACGCCGTCGAGCGGGTCGCCGCGCCAGAGCGCGAGGGCGGCGCGCAGGTCACGGGCGGTGTCGGCGACGGTGGCGCCGCGGCGGGCCCGGCGCACCAGGACGTGCATGGCGTCGAGGTCGGTCGCGGCGCCGTCCGCCTCGAGGACGTAGCCGGGGTGCCGGGTGGCCAGCGTCGCGCCGACCTTGCGCCGCAGCGCCGAGACGAGGCCCTGGACCCGGGAGCGCGGGGCGGCCGGGTGACGGTCGCTCCACAGCAGCTCGATGATGCGCTCGGTGGACACGACCGCATTTCTGGACAGCGCGAGAATGGCGAGAACATTACGTTCCAACGGCGAGAGGGAAACCGTACGGCCGGATACACGCGCCTCTGTCGGGCCCAGCAGCGATATCTCAAGCATCGATAAACCTCATCCCGGAGAACTGTCCCACATCGTGTGTGTGATCGATTGCGGCCGATCGGTTCGCGATCGGGCATTCATTCGTGCACGACGAGGCGAGCCCGCGGCAAGACCCGGGCAACCATCACGGAGCGTGATGTCCTTCGATGCGCGGCCAAGGGAGCGAATCGGGCGAATTGCCGGGTGGTTTCGCGCCATGTGCGAAGTCGGGCCTTTTCCGGCACGCCGGGCGAGCGGCGCACAGGCCGCGAAGCAGGGGATTGCCCCGAACCCCGCGGTATGTGGTCGGGTCCCCACGCATGCCGCGGGCCCGCGCGAACCCCAGCGGGCCGGACACCGCGGCCGGGGCCCCGAATCGCATTTTCAATTCGCGATGATCGATATATAAAACAAAGCCGCCGGACTCGAACACGTGTTCGAATCCGGCGGTTTATGCTCGGTCGGGCGGGGTGTCAGACAAGCCAGGAACTGGCCCGGCGGCGAATCTCGGTGCCGTCGGCGTCGGCGAGCTTCACGGCGGCGAACTCGCGGGCCCAGTCGCTGGTCAGCACCCGCAGCGGCGGGTCGGGGTCGGCCAGCGCGGCGAGGATGATCGCGGCGATCTCGGCGGCCGGCTGCGCGCCCGGCCAGGCGGTGCGGGCGACCCAGTCGAGGTAGGGCCGCAGCACCGGCTCGTAGGGACCGGCCGAGGCCAGCAGGGAGTCGCGGGTGACCCCGGTGTTGGCCGCGAACGCGGTCTGCAGCACCGGCCCGGGCTCGACGAGCACGACGGTCACCCCGAGGCCCCGGGCGACCGGGGCGAGCGCCTCCATGAAGCCCTCGACGGCGAACTTGGCCGCGCAGTATGCCTCGTTGAACGGCTGCCCGACGAGCCCGCGGGTGCTGCCGACGGTGAGCACCCGCCCGCCCGAGGCCCGCAGGTGCGGCAGCGCGGCCTTGGTCATCGCGACCACGCCGAAGAAGTTGACCTCGATGTTGGCCCGGAACGCGGCCAGGTCGGCCTGCTCGATCGTCGGCACCGTGTTGCCGACGCCGGCGTTGTTGACCAGCGCGTCGAGGCGGCCGTGGTCGGCGGCCACGCCCGCGACGCAGGCCGCGACGGACTCGGGGTCGGTGACGTCGAGCGGGCGGACGTCGATGCCCGGCAGGTCGAAGGGCTTGCGCATCCCCGCCACCACGGTCCACCCGCCGGCGGCGGCCGCCGTCGCGGTCTGCCGCCCGATGCCGGTGGACGCTCCCGTGACCAGCAGCACCTTGCTCATGCCGGCACCTCCGCTTCGCTCCGGTGTCGGCCTGAGGAAACTGTGTCCATGATGAGCGGCCCCTCCGCTTCGCTCCGGACCGCTCATGCCGGCCCCTCCGCTTCGCTCCGGACCGCTCATGCCGGCCCCTCCGCTTCGCTCCGGACCGCTCATGCCGCCACCTCCGCCTCGACGGCGGCCCGCTCGCGCTGGAGCAGGCCGTGGATGGGGGCCAGGGGAATGGCCGCGAACAGCGTGCCGATGAGCGTGCCCCCGGCCATGGTGAGCTTGGCCGCGCCGAGGATGCCCCAGTCCCCGGCGAGCGCGTCGACGATGATGCCGCCGGCGAGCACGCTGAACGGGATCACGCCCCAGGTGATGGTGCGGAACGCGGCGTGCGAGACGGCCTGGTCCCGCGAGGGCACCCGGGCCTGGCGGACGGCGGCGGTGCTCACGTTGTACCAGACCATGAAGATCCCGTAGAGCGTCAGCGTCGCGCCCAGCACGATCGGGGCCGGCAGCGCGGGCGCCAGCAGCACGCCGAAGCCGACCGCCGAGTGCAGGAAGATCGACCACGGGATGAGCCGGGCCGCGCCGAGCCGCGCGCTGACCCGCTGCGCGACGAGCGACCCGCCGACCGCCCCGGCCGCGGCGATCGACATGACCGCGCCGAGCGCGCCGACGGACATCCCGAGGCCGCGGTACGCCAGGATCGGCAGCACGGTCACGAAGATCGGCCCGCCGATGTTGGCCAGCAGCGTGCCCTGCAGCGTGCGGCGCAGGACCGGGTCGCTCCAGTTGAGCCGCACCCCGTGCGCCAGGCGCTTGAACATCGGCTCCTGCCGCCCCTCACCGCCGCCGTAGGGCTTCATCGCCCGGATCTGCAGCGCCGAGAACAGGAACGAGGCCGCGTCGACGAGCAGCGCGCCCGCGCCGAGCAGCACGTAGATGCCGGAGGCGACGGCCGGCCCGACGACGTCGGAGGTGGTGCGGCTGGCCTCCAGGTGCGAGTACGCCTTGACCCGCCCCTCCGGCTCCACGATCGAGGCGATGGTCGCGGTGTAGCCGACGTTGAAGAAGACCGCGGTGGCGTTGACGACCGCGACGACGGCGAACGCCAGCGGCACCGACAGGAAGCCCCCGAAGTAGGCGGCCGGGACGAGCGCGATGACGGCCGCCCGCACGAGGTCGCAGCCGATCAGCGTCCGGCGCAGGTCCCACCGGTCCACCAGCGCGCCCGCGACCAGGCTCAGCAGCGGGATCGCGAGGTACTGCGCCATCGCGACCAGCCCGACCTGGAACGGCGAGGCGTGCAGCACCAGGATCATGAGGGTCGGGATGACGAAGATGCTGATCTTGTCGCCGATGTTGCTCACCGTCTGCCCGGCCCACAGCAGGTTGAACTCCCGGCCGAGGCGCACGGGCGGGTCGGCGGTCAGCATGCGGGCTCGGCGAAGCGTGCGGCGTGCCCGCGGCGGTAGGCGTCGAAGCGGGCCGCGATGAGCTCCCGCTGCGTGCGCACCGCGTCGGGCGACTTGGCGTCCGGGCACTGGATGGTGCCGTCGAGCTCGATCTCCGACAGCCACCAGCGCTCGCCGTCGTGCAGGAAGTCGGCGCACAGGTACGGCAGCCGCAGGTTGTCCTTGAACCACGCGACCGCGGGCCGCAGCTCGTCGGGCAGGTCCGTGTAGTAGAGCTTCCCGCCGGTGCTGAACTGCACGTAGAGCGCCCCGTCGCCGGGCCGGCGCACCAGCACCCCGAGCGGCTCGCCGTCGACGAGGTAGACCCGGTAGTCCGTCGTGCGCGGCCCGAGGTACGGCTGGAACACCAGCGTCGTATCCCCGCCCTGGGCGAGGCTGAGCAGCCCGCGCACGTCGTGCGGGTTGTGCGCCAGGTTGATCCCGCGCGAGGCGCACCAGCCCGACGGCTTGGCCAGCGCCGGGAAGGGCAGCGCCCCGATGCTCGCCACGTAGTCGTCGTAGACGAGGTCCCGGCCGGGCCCGATGCGCACCGTCGGGATCGTCGGCACCGGGCAGTCGCGCAGGAACAGGGCCGAGGCGAGCTTGTCGTTGCACAGCATCGCCAGGCGCGGCGGGTGCGGCAGGTAGAAGCCGGCCTGCTCGAGCACCTCGTACAGGGCGAGCTGGTTGAACACGTCGGCGGACTGGTACGGCAGGGAGTACAGCGACGTGATGAACAGCGTGTCCTCGGGCGTCACCGGCACCCCGTCGACCCGCACCACCGGCCGCCTCGGGTCCAGCGCGTCGACGACCACCGACTCGGGGGTCACCCGCTCCCAGCTCAGGTCGAGGTCCTTGGCGACCTCGGCGTAGGTCTGCCAGAACGCCGCGTTCCAGGTCGCCGAGGTCCGGCTGGACTCCCGGTCCGGAAACAGCCAGCACAGTCGTCGCAGCATGCCTAACCCCCTGCTCGTCGGTGAGCGTTGCGCGCCCACGGGTGCAGGGAGTGTCGCGAGCGCCGCCACGGAACCGCTTCGGGTCGACTACACGCGCGGAATGCGACAGGATTGCCGGCGTGGAGATCGTGCTCAGCGTGCCCGAGACCATCGTCGCCACCTACGTCGTGGCGACCGACCGGCCGCCGGGCGACCCGGCCGCGGCCGCGAGCGCGGCGGCCGCCCGGATCGAGGGCCCGCTGGGCGAGGCGGTGCGGCGCATGCTCGACGGGCCGCTGATGTCGGTCAGCGTCGCCCCGGTCGCCGAGGCCCCGCCGCTGCCGATCGAGCACCTGCGCGTCTTCACCGCCCCGCCCGAGGCGCTGCGGGCCGTGGTCACCGCCACGCACCTCGTCGTCGTCCAGGCGGTCTTCGGCGCCGGCTGGCCGCCCGCCCACGAGTGGCACGCCCGGGCGGTCGCGGCCGGCATGGCGCAGGACCTCGGCGGCACGCTCGTCGACCTGTTCACCCCGCAGGTGCTCGACCCGGCCGCGGCCCTGGCCTCGCTGCCCGGGCCCGACGGCCGCTCCGCGCTGAGCGCCTGGGTGCTCGTGCCGCAGTCGGCGGGGGATCGCGGGCTGTGGATGACGACCCGCGGCCTGGGCCGCTTCGGCCTGCCCGAGCTGCAGGTGATCGACGTGCCGCCGACGCTCGCGCGGGCCTGGACGAGCGGGCTGACCGGGATCGCCCGGGCCCTCGTGGTGCGCTGGGCGCAGGCGGTCGAGCGGGCCCACGGCGAGGCGTTCGTGCGCATGCCGAACGAGCTGACCGTCACCGCGGCCGACGCCGTGCGCGCCTACGGCGAGGTGCCCGGGGCGGACGCCGAGGCCCGCTCCACGCTCCTCCAGCTGCGCCTCGACGTGGAGTCGCCTGAGCACGACAGCCTGCTGACGATCATCCCGCCCGACGAGTTCCCGTACTCGGCCGGGGAGTTCCTGGCCCGGGTCGTCGACGAGCTGTTCGGGGTGCGGTCCACCACGGTGCGGTACGCGCCCGACGACGAGCGGATGCGCGACGCCGTCGCGACCGCCCGGGAGGCCCTGCCCGCGGCCCGCACCCGCTTCCTGGCCGGCGAGTTCGGCCCCGAGCGGCACCTCATCGTCAAGCACCGGCTCACCCGGGGCGACGCGACGGAGCTGATCTGGTCCGCCGTCACCACCTGGCCCGACCCGCGCCGCCTGCACGGCGTGAGCATGTCCGACGCCGAGATCGACCCGGCCGTGCGCACCGGCCGGCCGACCATGGTCCGCGAGCCGGAGATCGTCGACTGGGGCGTGTGGATCGACGGCGAGGGCATCGTCGAGGGCGGCTGGACCAACGCGGTACTGACCGGCGAATGACGCTCAGGTCGGGCGCCGCCGTGCCGAACAGCACGGTGTGGGTCTCGACGGACGACGGCTGACCCGCCGCCTGCTGCCGGCCGCCGCTGCGCTCGCCGGCCTGGTGGCGGCGTTCCTGGTGATGCAGATGATCACTACGAACGCGTTCGAGCGGCTGGAGTCGAGCCAGGTGGCGCAGGACGCCGACCGGATCCGCATCGGCCTGGACGCCCAGGCCCAGCTGCTGACCGCGTTCGGCGCCGCGAACGCCGTCTGGGACAACACCTTCCAGGAGATCCAGACCTCGGACTCGGCCGGCTTCACCGCCGACCTGCCGCCGAACACCCAGCTCGACGTCAACGACATCGACGGGCTGCTCGGCGTCGGCCTCGACGGCACCCCGCGCGTCGGCGGCCTGACCAGCGCCGCCGAGACCTTTGTCCAGCCGCCGCCGCAGCTGCGCGACCCGGCCGTGCTGCGCACGCTCTTCGACCCGGCCAAGAAGGCCGGCGAGTCGCTGTGCGGGATCGTGACGGCCGACGCGCCGTACCTCTTCTGCGGCGTCGGCTCGTTCCCCAGCAGCGGCGAGGGCGCCCCGGCCGGCGGCATGGTCATGCTCAAGCGCCTCGACGCCGAGCGGGTCGCCCGCTTCGCCGCGGCCATCAACCTGCCCCTGACCCTGGTCGCCGAGCCCCACCCGGACGCCCAGGCCCAGCCCCGGCTCACCAGCCAGCTCGGCGCCGTCGCCATCGGCACCGTGGTCACCGGCTCCCATCACATCGCAATGGACGCCACGATCGCCACCGCCAACGGCGGCCGGGTCGTGCTCGAGGTCGTCGCCGCCCGCCCGATCCACGCCGCCGCCAGCCGCACGGCCGTGCAGCTGTTCGTGTTCGTCGCCGCCGCGACCGTCGTGCTCGTCCTGGTGATGCTGTGGTCCGTGCGGGCCGCGCTGCGCCGGCGGGTCGGGCCGCTGCGGCGCACCACCGAGGAGATCATCCGCTCCGGCGACAAGCTCCTGCGGGTGCGCCCCGAGGGCACCGACGACATCGCCGAGCTCGGCCGGGCCATCGACGCGATGCTCGACGCCATGCACGAGCAGGAGGCGCACCTGCAACAGGAGCGGGCCGCCAAGGAGGCCCAGCTGATGACCACGAACGTGCGCCAGCAGCTGGCCGAGCGGACGGTCCGGCGCCGGGCGGGCGAGGTCATCGACGACACCAGCGGCGCCGTGCTGGTCGAGCTGCGCAACGTCATGGAGCAGGCCGACGAGGTGATGGGCGCCGCCGACGCGATCGAGCGGCAGGCGGGCACCGCCGACCGGGTCACCCGCGGCGTCGTCGAGCGCGCCAACGACGCCGGCGGGGTCATCGAGGCCGTGACCGCCAGCCTCGGCCGGGTCGACGGCATCGCGAACCTCATCGCCGGCGTCGCCGGGCAGACCAACCTGCTCGCCCTCAACGCCACCATCGAGGCGGCCCGGGCCGGGGAGGCCGGCCGGGGCTTCAGCGTCGTGGCCGGCGAGGTGAAGGGCCTGGCGTCGAAGACGAAGGACTCCACCACCGAGATCACCGAGACCGTCTCGGCGCTCGGCGCCGACACCACCGCCATGTCCGCCGTCATCACCGACATGAGCCAGGGCGTCAACGCCGTCGGCGACGTCACCGCCGAGCTCAGCTCCGTCGCCGTGCGGCAGCGCGCCTCGGTCGAGCGGCTGGTCGGCAGCGTCCGCGAGGCGGTCGCCCGCATCGAGGCCCTCGCCCAGGTCACCGACCGGCTCGAGCGCCGCCGCCACAGCCGCGCCGCGGTCGAGGGCAAGGTGACCGTGGTGCACCACGGCCGCCCCATCGAGGCCGACCTGCTCGACCTGTCGGTCAGCGGCCTGCGCTGCGGCTTCCACGACGGCCTGCGCCCGCCGCTGGCCGCCGAGCTCGACCTGCGCCTGCGCCTCGGCGACGAGGAGCTGCGGCTGCGGGGCCGCGCCGTGCGGCACATCGACGCCGACGCCGACGAGCTCGGCGTGGAGTTCGTCGACCCCGACCCGCACCTCGTGGCCCGCATCAGCGACTACATCCGCACGCTGATCGGCCCCGGCGGGATCTGAGCACCGCTTTCGCAGCGGATTTGCAGCGCCTTCTGCCAGCCTGCCTGGCATGACCAGAGGCATCGAGGTCGACAACGGCATCGAGGTCGACGACGTCGGTCCCGGCCGGGCCAAGGCCCGGATGCGGGTCACCGACGCCATGTCCAACCTGCACGGGATCGCGCACGGCGGCTACCTGTTCCTGCTCGCCGACACCGCGTTCGCCCACGCCTGCAACCAGGGCCGCGTGGCGCTCGCGCAGGCCGCGCAGATCACCTTCCTGCGACCGGTGCCGATCGGCGCCGAGCTGGTCGCCGAGGCCGTCGAGCGCGCGATGACGGGCGCCTGCGGGGTGTACGACGTCACGGTCCGCCACGGCGGCGAAGTCGTCGCCGAGTTCCGCGGCCAGAGCGCGACGGTGAGGACGAGGGGAGCCCGATGAGCGAGACGCTGCAACGGATCTGCTGGGTGTTTCCGGACCGGGAGTCGGCCCGGCAGGGCGCCATGTGGCGGCGCGTCTTCTGGGACGCCTACCAGAAGGTCGCCGCGGAGCTGGGGATGTCGTTCACGATCCACGCGCCGGACGCGATCGCGGTCGACGGGCTGGACCCCGCCCGGCCCCGCGTGTTCGTCGACGGCGAGCTGGTGGACCCGGACGAGACCGCCTTCATCACGGCGCTGTACTCGCTGCCGTACCACACCATGGACGTGTTCAACCAGTACGCCGTCTACGCGGTGCTGGAGCACGCCGGCTTCTACCTGCCGATCCCGCCGTGGCTGTCGGCGGTCGTCAACGACAAGCTCGCCACGAACCTGTTCCTGGCCGGCGCGCCGATCCCGCCCATCCCCACCGTGCGCATCGGCTGCGGCCGCGACATCCAGCAGCGGCTCTACGAGCCGGCGCTGGCGGACCTGACCTACCCGGCGATCGTCAAGCCGGCCGGGTGGGCGTCGGGCTGGGGCGTCAACCTGGCCCGCGGCGAGGAGGACGTGCGCGGGCTGCTCAGCCTCGCCCAGGGCGGCGAGACGACGCTCGTGGCCCAGCCCTACCTCGGGGCGGGCACCACCGACTACCGCCTCTACGTCGTCGAGGGCCGTGTGCAGGCCGTGCTGGCCCGGATCCCGCAGGGCGACGCCCCCTGCTCCAGCGGCAGCCGCGGCGGCAGCATGCGCTTCGTGGACCTGCCGGACGAGCTGGCGTCCACTGTGGACTGGTTCGTGGCGAGGATCCCGACGCCGTACTTCTGCGTCGACTTCCTCCACGACGGCACCCGCTACTGGCTGTCGGAGATCGAGACCGACGGCGCGGCCGGCAACCCCGACGCCGGTGTCCAGCACGACCTCATCGCCGCCCGGTTCGGTGCGTACCGCCGGGCGCACGCCGCCTGGAGGGAAGCCCGCCATGCCTGAGTTCACCCACGACACCCTCGACGCCGACGGGGTCGCCCGGGTCCGGCACCTGTTCGCCGCGCTGCGCTCGATGCCGGGGCTGGCCGCCCGCTACGACGGCGTCGCCGAACCCTCCACATTGGAGGATCTGGCCGCCGTACCGCACATGTTCAAGGACGACCTGCAGGCCGCGCTCGCGCACCTCGAGCCCCGCGCCGAGCACGCCACCACGTGGGTGTTCCAGAGCGGCGGCAGCACCGGCGCGCCCCAGGTCGGCTACGCCCCGACGGGCCTCTACATGCGGGAGGTGTACGAGCAGTGGCAGCCGATCGGCCCCGGTGACGTCTTCGTCAACGGCTGGAGCGCGGGCAAGATGTGGGGCGCGCACTTCCTCGTCAACGCCTTCACCGACCACGTGCACTGCACCGCGATGAACCTGGGCGCGATGAGCCGCGACGAGTACGACCCGTGGCTGCGCTTCTTCGCCGCGCGCCGGGTCACCGCGTTCGGCGGCACCCCGAGCGTGCTGCGGCTCATCTTCGGCCACGCCCGCGACGCCGGGGTCAAGCTGCCGGACCTGCGCGCCGTGCTCTACCTCGGCGAGGCCTGGAACGAGCAGCTGGACGAGGACCTGGCCGCCGTCGCGCCCAACGCCCGCCGGTGGGGGATGTTCGGCAGCACCGAGACGTGGGTCGTGGGCACCAACACGCCGGACTGCCCGGCCGACACCTGGCACCCGCTGCCCTCGCAGCTCGTCTGCGCCGGCGACGACGAGATGCTCGACTTCACCACGCTCAACCCCGCGGGGCTCAACCCGGTGCTGCGCTACCGCACCGGCGACGCCGGCCGCATGGTCGCCTGCCCGTGCGGCCGGGAGGGGCGGGCCTTCCAGGTGCTCGGCCGCCGCGACGGGCTCATCAAGTTCCGCGGGCACCTCGTCAACGTCGACGACCTGGTCCGCGACGTCGGCACCGTGGCGGGCGTCGCGCGGGCCCAGCTGGTCGTCAAGGAGTTCACCGACCGCGGCAGCGTGCTGGAGGTGCTGGTGCTGCCGAACGGAAGGCCGGAGGCCGGCCTCGCCGAGGACGTCCGCGGACACCTGCTCGGCTCGGCGTTCGGCCCGTCCATCGTGTTCCAGCGCAACGCCGACGCGCTCGAGGTGAGCGTGGTCGAGGCCCTCGTGGGCAACGAGCGCACCGGCAAGGTCCCCAACCTCGTGCGCCGCCCGGCCTCATGACCACGGTCGCGCCGAAGACCGGGCGCTCGCTCGGCCGCCAGTTCAACCTGCTGTGGGCCGGGCAGACGGTGAGCAACGCCGGCGACCGCGTCACCCTGTTCGTGGTGCCGGCGCTGCTCATCTTCGCCATGCACGCCTCGCCGCTGCAGGTCGGGCTCGTCTCCACGGCGCAGTACCTGGCCATCCCGGTGCTGAGCCTCGTCGCCGGGGTGCTGGTGGACCGGTGGGACCTGCGCCGCCTGCTCATCGTGTGCGACCTGCTGCGCTGCGCCGCGGTCGCGGTCATCCCGATCGCCTACTGGCAAGGCGTGCTGTCGGTGCCGATGCTCTTCGTGTGCGTCGTGGTCATCAGCGCGGCCACGGTGTTCTTCAACATCGGCTACGTGCCCGCCCTCACCCACCTCGTCGAGCGGGACCGGCTCGTCACCGGCAACGCGCGGCTGGAGACGAGCCGGATGACCGCCGAGGTCAGCGGGCCGGCCCTCGGCAGCGGCCTCTACCAGCTCCTCGGCGCCGCCTCGCTGCTCGTCGACGCGGCCACCTACCTGTTCTCGGCCGCCTGCATCCGCCGGCTGCGCCCCCTCGGCGCCCTCGGCGGCCCGACCGGCTCGCTGCGGGAGCGCCTGCTCGTCGGGGTCCGGGCCAACTGGCGCGATCCCGTGCTGCGCCGCTGCACCGCGGGGACGCTGCTGGCCAACATCGGCGGGCCGGTCTTCGTCACGCAGCTGCCCGTGCTGGCGTACAGCGGCTGGGGCATGAGCGTCGGCGTCTTCGGCACCGTCATGACCGTCGGCGCGGCCGGGGCCGTGGCCGGTGCGCTGGTCGCCCCCGCGGTCAGCCGCCGGGCCGGGCCGGCCCGGATGATGGCCTGGGCGATGCCGCTGCACTCGGCCTGCGGCCTGGGCATCCTCGCCATGGGGTTCGGCCCGCCCGCGGTGGTGCTCGGGGCCACGCTCGCCGCGTACATGTTCTTCTTCGCCTGGTACAACATCTGCTCCCAATCGGTGCGCCAGGCCCGCATGCCGATCGCCGACCAGGCCGTCATCTACGCCGCCTACCGCACCGTCACCTGGGGCGTCATCCCGCTCAGCGCGTTCGCCGGCGGTCTCGTCGTCACCGCGCTCGCGCACTCGATGGACATCCGGGCCGCGGTCACCGCCACGATGCTCGGCGGCACCGTGATCGGGCTGTCCGCGTTCCTGCCCCTGGCCCCGGTGCAGCCGATGCTGGAGGAGGGATCCCGTGCCTGACGTCCTCGTCACCGGCGCCTCGACCGGCATCGGCCGGGCCACCGCGCTCGCCCTCGCCGCGGCCGGCTGGACCGTCCACGCCGGCATGCGCGAGCCGGTCGAGCTGCCCGGCACCCGGGTCGTGCCGCTCGACGTCACCGACCAGTCCTCGGTCGACGCCTGCCTCGGCGCCCTGGACCGGCTCGACGCGGTCGTGAACAACGCCGGGGTCTCCGGCACGCCCGGGACCCTGGAGCAGGCGTCGCTGGAGGCCGTGCGGGCCGTGCTGGAGGTGAACCTCTTCGGCGTGCTCGCGGTCACGAAGGCGGCGCTGCCGCTGCTGCGCGCGAGCCGGGGGCGGGTGGTGACCGTCGGCAGCGTCCGGGGCGCGATCGGCCAGCCGTTCAACGAGGCGTACTCCGCGGCGAAGTTCGCCGTCGAGGGCTACCTCGAGGCCCTGGCGCCGACGGCCGCCGCGGCCGGGGTGACGGTGTGCGTGGTCGAGCCGGCCGCGGTGCTCGGCACGGCGTTCGTCAAGCCGGTCCCGGTGCGGGTCGAGCCGCCCTACGCGGAAGCTTTCACGGCGTACCGGCGCTTCGTGGCCTCCGGCGCGGTCGAGGGCGCCCAGACCCCGGCCGAGGTCGCCGCGGTCATCGTGGACGCGCTCACCGCCGCCGACCCGCCGTTTCGCATCCCGACGAGCGCCTACGCCCGCGACTACCTGGCCCGCAAGCTCGGCGACGTCGACGGCCGCGGGGTGCAGGCGATGACCTGCAACTGGCTGCAACAAGGTTGTCATTGACCGCGGTCGTGGTCCGTGCCTAGGGTGGCTTAGGAAAGCGCATTCCTAGGGAGGTTCGGCTCATGCGTCGCAGATCCGTCCTGCTCGCGGGCGCGCTGGCGGGCATCGCGGGCGCCACCGCGACGGCCCGCTCGGCGTCGGCCTGGCCCGGCCCGCACATCACCGTCGCCGCCGACGGCAGCGGGGACGTGAGCACCGTCCAGGCCGCCGTGGACGCGGTGCCCGCCGGGAACACCGGGCCGTTCACGGTGAAGATCCGGCCCGGGACGTACCACGGCCAGGTCGTCATCCCCGCGGACAAGCCCTTCATCACCTTCCGCGGCCAGGGCCCCGACCCGAGCGCCGTCGTCATCAGCGACGACCGCGCCAACGGCACCCTCAAGCCGGACGGGACGCCCTGGGGCACCTCGGGCAGCGCCTCGGTCACCATCTCCGGCAGCGACTTCTCCGCCCGCAACCTCACGTTCGCCAACACCTTCGACGAGGCCGCGCACCCGGAGATCGCCAACCGCCAGGCGGTCGCGGTGCTGACCCGCGCCGACCGGATCGTCTTCGACAACGTCCGGTTCCTGGCCAACCAGGACACGCTCTACCTCAACAGCCCCGACGCCGCGGTGGTGAGCCGCGTCTACCTGCGCAAGTGCTGGATCGAGGGCGATGTCGACTTCATCTTCGGCCGGGCCACCGCCGTGCTCGACCGCTGCGGCATCCACTCCCTCGACCGCGGCTCGGCCACGAACAACGGCTACGTCACCGCCGCGAGCACGTCGCTGTCGAACCCGCACGGCTTCCTGCTCACCGGGTGCCGGCTCACCTCCGACTGCCCGCCCGGCAGCGTGTTCCTGGGCCGGCCGTGGCACCCGAGCAACGACCCGAACGCGGTCGCGGAGGTGACGATCCGCGACTCGGTGCTCGGCGCGCACATCGGCGCCGCGCCGTGGTCGGACTTCGGCACCTGGCCGTGGCGCGACGCCCGCTACGGCGAGTACCACAATCGCGGTCCGGGTGCCCTGCTGGGTGCTGACCGCCCGCAACTGACCGTTGCGCCCACGATCGCCGACTACCTCTCGGGTGCGGACGGCTGGGATCCGGTCCGCTGATCCGGATTTGGCCCTCGGGCCGGGACGGTGGCGGCGGTACGGTCACCCCGTGAGCGAACGCGAACGCGACGGATACCTGCTGACCACCGACCCCGCCCGCGTCGACCGGGCGGTCGTGCACCGCTGGCTCTGCGAGGACTCGTACTGGGCCGCCGGCCGGGCCTTCGACGTGGTCTCCCGCTCGATCGACGGCTCGGTGCCCTTCACCGTCCTGCACGAAGGCCGCCAGGTCGCCTTCGCCCGCGCGGTCACCGACGGCGCCACGTTCGCCTGGATCTGCGACGTGTACGTCGACCCGGCGTACCGCGGCCGCGGGCTGGGCGTCTGGCTCGTGGACAGCATGGTCGACGAGTTCACCGCGGCCGGCGTGCTGCGGCTCCTGCTGGCCACGCGCGACGCCCACGAGGTGTACCGGCGCAGCGGCTTCGAGCCGGTGGCGGGCCCCCAGCGGTTCATGGAGCTGGACCGCCGCCCGACCCGGGCCGCCATCCTCGCCCACCTCGGCGAGGGTTCGCCCCAGGCGTAGCACCGCCGGTCGCATGCACGGGCGGTTGAAGCGCGCCGCGCTGGGTAGCCGCCGCCGGTGAACCTCGTCCTGGTCGCCGGGGTCGGCGACGTCGGCCGCGCGGTGCTCGCCGACCTGAGCGCCGCCGGCGTGCCCGTGCGCGGCCTGCTGCACCGCCCCGCCCCGGCGGACTTCGACGCCGTGGTCGGGGACCTCACCCGGCCCGAGTCGGTCGCCGAGGCCCTCGACGGGGCGGACGGGATGTTCTTCTCGATGCCGGTCTCGCCCGACCACCTGCTCGCGACGGCGGTCGTGGCGAGCGTGGCCCGCGACCGGGGCGGCCTTCGCGCGCTCGTCGGCCTGTCGCAGATGACGGTGTCGCAGATGACCGCGACGAGCACCGACCAGTCGCGCCAGCAGCGGCTGCACTGGCTCGCCGAGCGCGTCCTGGACTGGTCGGGGCTGCCGGTGGTACACCTGCGCCCGACCGCGTTCCTGGACAACCCGCTGTTCATGACGCTCGCGGCCGCCTCGATCCGGGCGCGCGGCACGCTCGAGCTGCCGTTCGGCACGGGCCGCACCTCCCCGATCGCCGTGGCCGACGTCGCCCGGGTCGCGGCCGCGATCCTGCGCGACCCGGCCCCGCACATCGGCCGCGTCTACGAGCTGACCGGTCCCCACGTGCTGTCGATGCCGGAGGTGGCGGCGGCGTTCTCCCGCGCGCTGGGCCGCGAGATCACCTACGTGGCCGCGGACCCGGACCGCTGGGAGGCCGAGGTCCTGGCGCCGTCGGGGCTGCCGGCGCACACCCGGGAGCACATCGCCACCATGGCGCGGCTGCACCGCGAGGACCGCTACGACCGCCTGACGACGGACGTGGCCCGGCTGACGGGCTCGCCCCCGATGACGGTCGAGTCCTTCGTCGCGGCCCGTCGCGGGCTCTACGCGCCCTGAGAACCGGCGGCCCCTCGCGGCGGCGGCGCGGTGCCACACTGACCGTCATGTTCGTCGACGAGGGGCCGTACCCGTTCCTGGCGGAGCTGCGCGCGGCGTGGCGGGACATCCGCGACGAGTGCGCGGCGCTCGGCGAGGACGCGTTCGAGCCGTGGGTGCAGCGCGAGATGTACGGGCAGGGCTGGAGCACGTCCGCCCTCGTCGCCTTCGGCACGCGGATCGAGGACGCCCTCGCCCGCTGCCCGCGCACGGCCGCCGCGCTCGAGCGCGTGCCGGGGCTCACCACCGCCGGGTTCTCGCGGCTGGTGCCCGGCACCCACATCCGGCCGCACGAGGGCTGGGTCACCACCGTCTACCGGGCGCACCTCGGGCTCGTCGTGCCGCCCGGCGAGTGCGGGCTGCGCGTCGGCGGGGAGACCCGGGCCTGGCGCGAGGGCGAGACGTTCGTGTTCGACGACACCGCCGAGCACGAGGCCTGGAACTACGCCGAGGGGCCGCGGACCGTGCTGCTGTTCGACTTCCTGCGCCCGGGCCGCACCATGGACGAGGTGGACGAGATGCCGCCCGAGGTCGCGGCGGCCCTGCGCCGTCGGGTTTCCCAGGGCGGCTAGATCGAGCGCATGCACCACACGGCCTTGCCGTCGGACGTCGGTCTGGTGCCCCAGCGATCGCACAGCGACGCCACGAGCTGCAGGCCGCGGCCGTGCTCGTCGTCCGGGGTGGGGCGCTGCTTGCGCGGCAGGTAGGGCGCCGTGTCGTGCAGCTCCAGCACCACGTGCGTCTGGGTGCGGCGCAGCCGCAGCTGGATCGGCGGGCGGCCGTGCAGGACCGCGTTCGCGGCCAGCTCGCTCACGACCAGGACCAGGTCGTCGACGACCCGCGGCGGCGCGTCCCAGCGGCGCAGCGTCGAGTCGACCAGGCGCCGGGCGTCGCGGACTGCGCGCTCGTGGGCCGGGATGTGCCGGATCACCGACTGCTCCTCGCCCGGCTCGCCGACGATCCGGGTCATGAGCAGCGCGATGTCGTCGTCGGGGCCGTCCGGCAGCAGCCGGCTCACGAGCCGGTCGGGGGCGTCGGCGAGCGGGCCGTCGAGCTCGCCGACGAGCGCGGCCAGGGCGAAGATGCCCGCGTCGAGGTCGCGGTCGCGGTGCTCGACCAGGCCGTCGGTGTAGAGCGTGAGCAGCGCCCCGACCGGCAGCTCCAGGCGCTCCTCGGTGAGGGTCAGCGGGCCGGTGCCGAGCGGGGGACCGGACGAGGTCAGCGGGCGCGGCGCCGCCCCGGGCAGGAGCAGCAGCGGGGGCAGGTGGCCGGCGTTGGCGTAGGTCAGGCTGCGCTCGCCCGGGTCGTAGACGGCGTAGACACAGGTGACGATCTGGTCCTCGCGCAGGTCCCGCACGACCCCGTCGAGGTACTCCAGCACGTCCGCCGGCGGCAGGTCGAGCCGGGCGTAGGCGCGGACCGCGGCGCGCAGCTGGCCCATGACGGCGGCGGCGGGCACGCCCCGGCCCATCACGTCGCCCATCACCAGGGCGGTCCGGTCGGCGCCGAGCTCGATGACGTCGTACCAGTCCCCGCCGACCTGCGTCCCGGCGACGCCCGGGCGGTAGTAGGCCGCGAGTTCCAGGTGCTCGGGGGCCAGGGTCACCGGCGGCAGGAGGCTGCGCTGGAGCTGGTCGGCGATGCGGTGCTCGCGGGCCGCGGCCTCCTGCGCGGCGGCCGCGGCGGCGACGGCCCGCTCGGCCTTGCGCTGCTCGGTGATGTCCTGGTTGGAGCCGCGCAGCCGGATCGGGTGCCCGGCGGCGTCGCGGTCGAGCTCGCCTCGGGTGCGGAAGATGCGCTCGGTGCCGTCGCCCATCTGCACCCGCGACTCGTAGTCCAGCGGCGCGCCCTCGACGGCGGCCTCGATCGCCTCGTCGACCCGCGCGCGGTCGTCGGGGTGCACCCGCCCGTTGATGAGCTGCCGCCCGTGCTCGTCGAGCAGCTCCTCGGGGGTGACCGCGAACTGGCGCAGGAACTCGTCGGAGCCGCGGATGTCGCCGGTGGCCAGGTCCAGCTCCCACGAGCCGACGGCGGCCAGGCGCTGGGCCTGGTCCAGCAGCTCCCGGTTGCGCTGCAGCTCGTCGCGGGTGCGGCGGATGCGGTCGTACTCCAGGTTGGCCCGCACCCGCGCCCGCAGCTCCCGCGGGCTGAACGGCTTGACGAGGTAGTCGTCGGCGCCGGCGTCGAGGCCCTCGACGGTGGCCTCGTCCCCGGCCCGGGCCGAGAGCACGATCACCGGCAGGTGCCCGGGGCCGCCCGCGCGCACGGCCTCGATGAGGCCGAACCCGTCGAGGCCGGGCATCATCACGTCGGTGAGCACGAGATCGGGCGGGTCGGCGCGCACGAGCTGCAGCGCCTGCACCCCGTCGCCCGCCTCCAGCACCTGGTAGTCGGCGCCGAGGATGCGGCGGATGTAGTCGCGCATGTCCGCGTTGTCGTCGACCACGAGCACGCGGGACGCGGCCGGGTCGGGGCTCGCGGGCGGGGCGGTCGCGGGGGCGCCGACCCAGCGCTCGACGTCCGCGACGTAGCCGTGGACCGCCGGTACCGGTGAGATCTGCGACGGCAGCGCCGGGCCGGACCCGACGGGGATGCGGACCGTGAAGGTCGAGCCCTCGCCGGGCCGGCTGCGTACGCCGGCCGCGCCGCCGTGCAACGCGGCCAGCTCGGCGACCAGCGCGAGCCCGATCCCGGAGCCCTCGTGCGTGCGGGCCCGGGCCCCCGGCACCCGGTGGAAGCGCTCGAAGAGCCGGGCCTGGTGGGCGGGGTCGATGCCGACGCCGGTGTCGGTGACGGCCAGCTCCACGTGCTCGTCCCCGGCCGGGGCGAGCCGGACCGTGACGCCGCCGGTGAAGGTGTACTTCACCGCGTTCGACAGCAGGTTGAGCACGATCTTGGCCCACATGTCGCGGTCGGCGAAGACGGTCCGCGGCAGCGGCGGGCAGTCGACCTCCAGGCGCAGCCCGGCCCGCTCGGCGGCGGGCGCGAACATGCCGGCCAGCTCCGCGGTGAGCCGGGCCAGGTCCAGCGCCTCGCGGTGCGGCTCGAGCCGCCCGGACTCCAGCTGCGAGAAGTCCAGCAGCGTGTTGACGAGCCTCAGCAGCCGCTCGGCGTTGCGCCGCACCACCTCGACCCGGCCCCGCTGGCCCGGCGGCAGCGGCTCGGCCTGGTCGGCGAGGGCGTCGTCGGCCGGGCCCAGCAGCAGGGTCAGCGGCGTGCGGAACTCGTGGCTGACGTTGGTGAAGAACGCGGTCTTGGCCCGGTCGAGCTCGGCGAGGGCCTCGGCGCGGCCGCGCTCGGACGCGAACGCGCGGGCGGTGCCCAGGCGGGCCGCGATCGCCCCGGCGGCGAGGTCGACGAAGCCCGCGTAGGCGGCGTCGAACGGCCGGTACCGGTTGAGGCCCGCGACCAGAAAGCCCAGCGGCCGCCCGCCATCCGGCCGGGGCAGCGGCACGATCCGCGCCGCGGCCGGCGGCTCGTCCCACGTGCCGGCGGGCAGCCCGTCCAGCCCGCCGGCGGTGACCGGGCCCGCGTCCGCCCCCGGCCACATCGCGGGGTCGGTGCAGGGGTGGCCGTCGGGGACGCCGGTCTTCGCGGCGAGCACGGGGTGGTCGCCGTCGTGGAGGTACAGCAGCGTGAAGGGCAGATCGTCGGGCCGCCCGGACAGGCCGCGCTCGACGGCCGCGAGCAGCTGCGCCTCGCCCGCCGCCGCGTCGAGCCCGGCGCCGAGGTCGCGCAGGGTGGCCATGCGCCGCTCGGCGACGACCCGCTCGGTGGTCTCGGTGCCCACGCACAGCATCCCGGCGACGGCCCCGTCGTCGTCGGTGAGCGGGCTGTAGGAGAAGGTGTGGTAGGTCTCCTCGGTGAAGCCGCTGCGCCCGAGCAGCAGCCGCAGCCCCTCGTCCCAGGTGGCCCGGCCGGTCTCCAGCACGGTCCGGATGCGCGGGCCGGCCTCGTCCCAGACCTCGGCCCACACCTCGCGCGCCGGCCGCCCGAGCGCCCACGGGTACTTCTTGCCGAGCGTGTCGCGCCGGTAGGCGTCGTTGCACAGGAAGGTGAGCTCCGGCCCCCACGCCATCCACATCGCGAAGCGCGAGCCGAGCATGATGCGCAGCGCGGAGCGCAGGCTCGCCGGCCACGACTCGGGCGGCCCGAGCGGAGTCGCGGCCCAGTCCACCGCCGCCAGGTCGCGGCTGAGCTCCGTATCGCCCATCCTCTTCAGCTTAGGTTCCCCGGTGCTTTTTGCGCATGGTGGTGGCATCGTCGGCGCATGACACTGTTGTCGTACTCCGTCGGGGCCGCCGACGGGCCGATGCTGGGCGAGACCATCGGCGCCAACCTCGACCGGACCGCCGCCCGCGTGCCCGGTGCCGACGCCCTCGTCGACGTCCCCACCGGCCGGCGCTGGACCTACCGCGAGTTCCTCGCCGAGGTCGAGGCGGTGGCGCGGGGGCTGCTCGCGCGCGGGATCGCCAAGGGCGACCGGGTCGGCATCTGGGCGCCCAACTGTCCCGAGTGGACGATCCTGCAGTACGCCACCGCCAAGATCGGCGCGATCCTGGTGAACATCAACCCGGCGTACCGCACGCACGAGCTCGCCTACGTGCTCGAGCAGTCGGGCGTGGGCCTGCTGGTCTCGGCCGAGCGCCTGAAGACCTCGGACTACCGCGCGATGGTCACCGAGGTGCGCCCCGCCCTCGCCGACGTGATCTTCATCGGCTCCGGCGACTGGGCCGCGCTCGGCCGGGACCAGGCGCCCGAGTCCGCGCTGCGGGAGCGGGAGGCGACCCTGGCCTTCGACGACCCGATCAACATCCAGTACACCTCGGGCACGACGGGCTTCCCGAAGGGCGCCACGCTGTCGCACCACAACATCCTGAACAACGGCTACTTCGTGGCCGAGACGCAGGGCTGGACGGAGGCCGACCGGGTCTGCCTGCCGGTGCCGTTCTACCACTGCTTCGGCATGGTGATGGGCAACCTCGGCGCGACCACGCACGGCAGCTGCATGGTCATCCCGGCGCGGGCCTTCGATCCGGCGCAGACCCTGGCCGCGGTCCAGCAGGAGCGCTGCACGGTCCTCTACGGCGTGCCGACGATGTTCATCGCCGAGCTGGCGCTGCCCGGCTTCGCCGCCTACGACCTCTCGACGCTGCGCACCGGCGTCATGGCCGGCTCGCCGTGCCCGGTGCACGTGATGCAGCGGGTCATCGCCGACATGGGCATGACCGGGGTGACGATCTGCTACGGCATGACCGAGACCTCCCCGGTGTCGACCCAGACGGCCCGCGACGACGACCTGGAGCGGCGCGTGTCGACCGTCGGGCGGGTCGGGCCGCACCTCGAGGTCAAGATCATCGACCCGCAGACCGGGCTGGTGGTGCCGCGGGGCGAGGCGGGGGAGCTGTGCACGCGGGGGTACAGCGTGATGCTGGGCTACTGGAACCAGCCCGACGCCACCGCCGAGGCCGTGGACGCGGCCCGGTGGATGCACACCGGCGACCTGGCGACGATGGACGAGGAGGGCTACGTCAACATCGTCGGGCGCATCAAGGACCTCGTGATCCGCGGGGGCGAGAACGTGTACCCGCGCGAGGTCGAGGAGTTCCTCTACGGCCATCCGGACATCGTCGACGTGCAGGTGATCGGCGTGCCGGACGAGCGGTTCGGCGAGGAGCTGATGGCCTGGGTGCGCCTGCGCGAGGGGGCCGGGCCGCTGACCGCCGAGGCCGTGCGGGCCTACTGCGCCGGGCGGCTCGCGCACTACAAGATTCCGCGGTACGTCAAGATCGTCGATGCGTTCCCGATGACCGTCACGGGCAAGGTCCGCAAGGTCGAGATGCGCGAGGTGTCCGCCCGGGAGCTGGGCCTTACGATGACTGCCTCGTGATCCTGATCGAGCGCCGTCGGCGGTCCGGCCGCCCCCGTTCTCCGGCCGGACCGCAGACGGCGCACATCGATCATATACGATTATCGTATATGATCGATACCCCGTCGGGCCCCTGTCAAGAGTGGGAAGTGGCGCGTGGTGCACCCGGAGCCGTCCAAGCACGAGCTCGCGTACCGCGAGATTCGCGAGCGCATCATCGACGGCCGGCTCGGCCCGGGCCGGCGGCTGGTGCTCAGCACCCTGGCGCGGGAGCTCGACATCTCCCCGGTGCCGGTGCGCGAGGCGATCCGCCGCCTGGAGGCGGAGGGCCTGGTGGCGTTCGAGCGCAACGTGGGCGCGCGGGTGGCGACGCTGCAGGACGACGAGTGGGAGCAGCTCGTCGAGATGCTGGCGCTGCTGGACGGGTTCGCGTTCGCGGCCGCGGCGCCGCGGGTGTCGCCGGAGGACCTGGCCGAGGCGCGCGCGTTCAACGGGCAGCTGCGCGAGGTGGCCTCGGCCGGGCAGCTCGACCACGCGCTGGTGATGGCGCTGCATCGCCGGTTCCATCGGGCGCTGTACCGCTGCTGCGGCAACCGGTACGTGATCGAGTCCCTGGACGGGATCTGGGACCGTATCGACGCGTCGCGGGTGCTGGTGACGCTGTACCCGGCGCTGCGGGTGGCGGCGGCGGTCGAGGAGCACGACGAGCTGCTGGAGCGGCTGGAGCGGGGCGAGGACGACTCGGCGGTCCTGGAGTCGTGCGCGCGCGAGCACAACCTCAACGCGATCCGCACGATCCGGAAGAACGTCACCTGAGCCGGCGAGTCATGCGGCGCGGACAATAAGAAGACCGGCATCCACGGGGGAAGATGCCGGTCTCGCTCTCAACTATACGACTCGTGTGCGTGTCCCGCCAGTGGCAGTTTGTTCGCCTACCGGACGCCTACGGGTGCCTTGGGGATGCGCAGGCCCTTCGGCAGCGTGGGCTCGTTCGCGGCGAGCTCGACCTCGAGGAAGCTGGTCTCGTGCCGCTCGGCCTCGTGGGCCGCCTTGCCGCCGCGCAGCCCGAAGAGGCGCTTGGACAGCAGGATGTACAGCACCGCGACGATGTTGATGACGAGCGCCCCGACGCGGGTGAACGTGATCTTCTCGGTGAGCTCGTAGATCTCGATGGGCAGGCCGAGGGAGGTGGCGACGACGGCGAAGTACTCGCCCCAGCGCTTGAGCATCCACAGGCCGACGCCCTCGATGAGCTGGAGCGTGCCGTAGAGGCCGAGCCCGGCCGCGACCCACAGGAGGGTCTTGGCCTCGGCCTCGATGACGGTCCGGATGGTGTGGATCATCGCGGAGTCCTCGAACTTCCAGCCGACCTTGTCCATGAACGGCTTGAGCAGCGGCAGGTCCTCGTTGAAGGCCCGCTCGACGCCGTCGCGGTGGCTGCGGAAGTGGAACACGCCGTAGGCGGCGGCGAGGCAGAGCAGGCCCTTGATGAACCGCTCGAGGGAGAGCAGGCGCAGGATCAGCGCGTCGCGCAAGGCCCGCCCGCGCAGCACGATGGGGGCGCGCTCGGCCGGTCCGCTCTGGTGCGGCTCGCCGATGACGAAGTCACCGCAGCGCAGGCACCGCCAGGCGGGGCCGACCGGGGTGGGGGTGTGCAGCTTCTCCCGGAACGAGTCCTCGGTCGGGGCGTAGGTGATGTGCCCGCGGCGCGCGCAGGTGCGCAGGTTCCAATCCACACGACCTTCTATACCGCACGGATCATTGTTGTGATGTCAGCTTTGTGCCTTGGACGCGTTCCCGCTGCTCGGCCTGCGAGGGGCCGACCTGCACGGGTACGTGCGGGGAAGCGTGCTCCTGCCGGCTGGTGGCCATGAGGAGGATGCCGACGAGGACGGCGGCGATGATGCCGTCGAGCCAGTAGTGGTTGGCGGTGCCGGCGACGACGAGCATCGTGAGGACGGGGTGGGCGAGCCAGAGCCAGCGCCACTTCGAGGTGGTGGCGTGGATGAGCCCGGCGGCCACGACCAGGGCCCAGCCGACGTGCAGGCTCGGCATCGCCGCGTACTGGTTGCTGAGCGTGTCGGTCTGGGGCGGGCCGTAGACGCTCGGGCCGTACACGGCGGCGGTGTCGACGAGCCCGAGGCCGCCGAGCATCCGCGGCGGGGCGAGCGGGAACGCGAAGTGGATGACGAGCCCGGCCGCGGTGAGCCACGCGAGGATGCGGCGGAAGCGAAGGTAGTGTTCGGGGCGGAACCAGTAGATGAAGATCAGAAACGCGATCGTGGCGGGGAAGTGCACGACGGCGTAGAACACGTTGGCGGCCCGGACCAGGGCCTCGGCGCTGAGCAGCACGTGCTGGACGTCGGCCTCGTCCGGCAGGCGCAGCACGCGTTCGAGCTGCCAGATCAGGTTGGCGTCGCTGTAGGCGGCCCCGACGCGCCCGTCGACGGCGAGGCGGCCGACCTTGTAGGCGAGGAACAACCCCAGCACCAGCAGCAGTTCGGTCCAGGCTCGGGGCCTTAACCGCGTGGTGCGCTGCTGTTCACCAAGTTCGGCCCCCGTGTTCATCAGGCGAAGCTACCTGATGTTGCGGGTGACGCAAGATTCCAGATCTTGTTTATGCTTCAAGTTTCTCGGGTTCCGGATTCTTTGGGGGTTTCATGAGTAGTCGGGCAGATCAGGCGATCGCCGCACTCCGCAAGGGCCACGACGACCTCTCCGCTCTGGTCGCGGGCCTGTCGGCGGAGCAGCTGACCGGCCCGTCGGCGGCCGACGAGTGGGACGTGTCACAGGTCGTGAGCCACCTGGGCAGCGGCGCCGAGATCAACCTGGAGGCCGTGCAGGCCTCGCTCGAGGGCCGGCCCGCCCCCGAGTTCGAGTTCAACAAGGGCGTCTGGGCGCGCTGGGACGGCATGACCCCGCAGGAGCGCCAGGCCGCGTTCCCGGTCGCGAACCAGCGCCTGGTCGAGGCCTACGAGGCGCTCACGGCCGAGCAGCGCGAGTCGCACAAGGTCGACATCGGCTGGATGCCGGAGCCGGTCGACGTGGCCACCTCGGCGCTGCTGCGGCTGACCGAGTTCGGCTACCACGACTGGGACGTGCGCGCGGGCCTCGACCCGGCGGCGGAGCTCGCGCCCGAGGCGGCCGCGCTCATCAGCGACCGGGTCGAGGGGCTGTTCGGCTGGATCGCCAAGCCGGCCAACCTCGACGGGCGCACCGCGGACCTGCTCGTCCAGCTCACCGACACCGGCGAGACCCTCGGCCTGCACCTGGGCGACCCGGTCTCCCTGGGCGCCGCCCCGGCCACGCCGGACGGCACGCTGACGCTGACGCTGGAGGCCTGGCTGCGGCTGGCCTCGGGCCGGCTCAAGCCCGCCTACACGACGTCGTCGGTCGCGGTCACCGGCCCCATCAGCCTGGACGACCTGCGCGCCGTCTTCCCCGGCTACTGAGGGTTGTGGGCCGGGGGATCGTCCCCGGCCCACCCGTTACCCCCCCCGGGTGTCACTTCTTCGTCGACTTGAGGCAGAGGACGTCGCCCTTCTTGCCCTGCTCGCCCTGCCAGAACGTGGTGGTGCTGTCCGGCCACTGGTCGCAGACGGACGTGAACGGGCCGGTCGCCTCGCGCTGCTCCTTGCCGGAGACCTTGCCGAGCACGGTGTAGTCCGCATCGGCGTCGTCGCACTTCACGATCTTGAGCTTGTCGTCGCCCGGGTTGTGCAGGCAGTCCCCGACGTTGGCGTTCATGGCCGCGTCGCGGTTGAAGTACCAGGCGGCGCCGAGCAGCACGCCGAGCAGGACGACCAGCGAGAGCAGGATCGTGACCTGCCGGCGCTTGCCGCTCCCGGCCGGCGCCGCGACCGCGGGCCGCCCCGGCATCGGGTCCTGCACGGGCGCCTGGGGCTGGAGTTCGGGCTCGGGTTCGGGCTGCGCGGGTGTGGTCATGGTGGAGCCTCCCCGGAATCCGGATGGGTACGGGCTAGGCGTACCGGCTCCCGGGTGCTGATGCGCGTGACTGTCCATATTCCGACTCCATCGACCTTTCGGCCTGTCGCCCACCGCGGCCCGGGGTCAGGCATCCGTCAGGGTTGATGGGCTGGCCGGCATCCCCCACACGCGCCATTGCGTGGGCGGGGAGCCGTCGTCCAGGAGCGCGGCGGTCGTCGTGCCGGACCGGGCCGGGGTCGCCACCGCGAGGAGCTCGGGGCGGCGGGCCGCATGCGTGGCACCCGCCGCGGCCAGGGAGCCCGCCAGGCCCAGCGCGGCCAAGAGGCCCGCCAGGCCGGTCGCGCGGCGCAGGATCGTGGGTCGTCGCACCTTGCCCTCCTCGTGTCGCCGAATGTGTGGAAGTCTTTCCACGACGGCTCCGGCGGGCGTGGCAGGAGGCTGTGACCCGGCTGGGAGGGGCTGAACGTCAGCGCTCTATGGGGCGGCGCAGGGAGTAGGTCACCGCGTGGAGGCGGTGCGGCTGGCCGATGATCATCGCGGCGCGGTCATACGCCTGCCAGCCGTCCGCGCCGGCGCGGTTGAGGTGGCGCAGGTCATTGAAGCGCTCGTCGGTGCCCCACCGTTGCACGCCGCCCGGGTGGTGGAAGACGGCGTCCCAGTCCTCGAACTTGTCCGTGCCCAGCGTGCCGGCCGCACGGTACTCCAGTCGCGCATATTCCCATTGCGTCACGCGGTCCATCATGCCCGACATCGAGCGGAACCACCGTCACGGAAAACCGTGAAATACGCTGGGGAGCATGGAGCGCGATCGAGACGTCGAAGGCCGGGCGCGCAACCAGCGGCCGCGGGACGAGCTCGGGCGGCCGCTGCCCCGCGGGGCGGTGGGCGTGCCGACGATGCCCGACGATCTCGAGGTCACGCCCGAGGAGGCGCTCGAGCGGGCGCAGCGGCTGCTGGACGAGGGGCGGCCGTTCCACGCCCACGAGGTCCTCGAGGCCGCCTGGAAGTCGGCCCCGGAGGCCGAGCGCGAGCTGTGGCGCGGGCTCGCCCAGCTCGCCGTCGGGCTCACGCACGCCCGGCGCGGCAACGCGGACGGCGCCGCCCGGCTGCTGGACCGGGCGGCGCTGCGGATCGCGGCGTATGCGGGCGATCCGCCGTACCGGATCGATGTGGACGGTCTCGTCGCCTTCGTGCGAACGGGCGGAAGTGGCACGCCGCGGCTCAGAGCGTGAGCGCGACCTTGCCGCGCGGGTGCCCGGCCCGCAGGTAGTCCAGCGCCGAGGCGGCCTCGGCGAAGGGAAACGTGCGGTCGACGACCGGTGTCAGGGCGCCGGAGGCCATCCAGGCGGCGAGCGTCTCCAGCCGCGGCGCGGTCGCCTTCGACAGCAGGCCGGTCAGGTGCTGGCGGGTGAAGCCGTTGAGCAGGCCCGCGCGCAGCTGCCGGTCGGTGCCCTGCAGCCACTTGCCGCCCACCTCACCGCCGACGATCACCAGCGTGCCCGCCGGGGTCAGCAGGTGCCGCAGCGCGCGCAGGGTCCGGCCGCCGCCGGTGTCGAGGATGAGGTCCCAGCGGCCGGTGGGCTCGCCGGTCGCGTAGTCGATGACGTGCGCCGCGCCGAGGGAGTGGACCAGGTCCGCCTTCGCGGCCGAGCACACCCCGGTGATCTCGGCGCCGAGGATGCGCGCGATCTGTACCGCGAACGACCCCACCCCGCCGCCCGCGCCCAGGATCAGCACGCGCTGGCCCGAGCGCAGGCGCCCCGCGTCGCGCAGGCCCTGCAGCGCGGCGACCCCGGACCCGGCGACCGTCGCCGCCTGCGCGAACGAGACCGGCTCCGGCTTGCGGGCCAGTTGCTGCTCGGTGGAGACGGCCAGCTCCGCGTAGGTGCCGTCGCCGGTGCCGAACACCTCGTCGCCGACGCGCAGCCCGGTCACCTCCGGCCCGACGGCGGCGACCACGCCCGCGAGGTCCAGGCCCAGGATCGGCTGGCGGGGGCGGCGCAGGCCGAAGCCGGCGGCCCGCACGGCGTAGGGCAGCCCGGTCGCCACGTGCCACACGCCCTGGTCGACGCCGGCCGCGCGGACCTCGACGAGCACCCCGCGGGGCCGGGCGCCGGGGTGGGGGCCTCGCGGATCTCGAGCGGGTCGCCGTAGCGCTGCCGCACGATCGCCCTCATGACTCCTCCTCCTGCGGGTAGTGGAACACTGCCTCGAGCGGGACGCCGAACGCCCGCGCGATCTGGAAGGCCGCCTCGAGCGTGGGGGAGTACTTGCCCTGCTCGATGGCGTTGACGGTCTGCCGCGTGACCCCGATGCGCTCGGCCAGCTCCGCCTGGGTCATCTCCCCGTGGGCGAAGCGCAGCGCGCGGATCGAGTTCGTGACGCGGGTCGGCTTGCCCACGCCTACATCCCCCGCCGGTACGCGACGATCTTCACGGCCGCCGACGCCAGGGCCGCGAGCACGAACGCCAGGTAGAGGGAGTTGGCGATCCAGAAGTACGGGGCCTCGCGCATCGCCAGCACCAGCGGGACGAGCGCGGCGATGCTCATGACGTAGAAGCCGACGTACTCGCCGAGCCGGCCGATCGCCCGGTCCCGCTCGTCGAGGGCCTGCACGTCCTTCGGCGCGGCGCCGGCGGCGACCGTCACGGCGGCGATGTTGAGCACCATCGACGCGCCGACCGCGACCAGCAGGGGCGTGACGTAGTGCGCGGCGGCGAGGCCCTCGGCGGGCATCCGCAGCAGCAGCGCGATCACGTACCCGGACCAGGCCGGACCCCGGGGCCACGGGCCGTCAGCGAGCCGCTACCGTCTACGCCGTGGCGTTCACGATCGGCACGGCGGGCGGGCACGGCGTCGTGCGCGCGGAGGGCGAGCTCGACGTCGGCAACGCGCCCGAGCTGCGGGAGGCGATCACCGCCGCGCTCGACGCGCGGCCCTCGCTCGTGGTCGACCTGGCCGCTGTCACCTTCATGGACTCGGTGTCGCTGGGCGTGCTGATCGGCGCGCACAACCGGGCCCGCGAGGCCGGCGGCGGGTTCGCCGTCGTGTGCGCCGACGAGCGGGTCGCGCGCATCTTCCGCATCACCGGCCTCGACCAGGTCTTCACCATCGCCGCGACGGTGGAAGCGGCGGCCGCGGCGCTCGGTTAGGTGTTGCGGAGGATGGCGTCGATCTCGGCGATCTCCTCCTCGGTGTGCCGGCCCAGGATCAGGTCCAGCTCGAGGCGCTCGGCCGGGGTCCGGTAGGCGGCGATCTCGCGCTCCAGGCTGCGCCGGGCGCGACGGGCCTGCATGCGGCCGGCGATCGCGGTGCGAACCCGGCGGGTGGTGGTCTCCATGGCTGTGTTCATGGCTGTGTTCATGGCTTTACTGTATCGATTCAGAACGGGCCGGAAGCGGTGCACGGGCGTGATCGCGAGCACGCGGGCGCTGAGCTGCGGGTGCAGGATGGTCGTGTGCGTGACGTCACCCCCGCCCCCGGTTCCCTCGAGCCGATCGAGACCGCCTCCCGCGACGAGCTGGCCGCCCTGCAGCTCGAACGGCTCCGGCAGACCCTGCGGCACGCCTACGAGCACGTGCCGCACTACACGGCCGCGTTCGAGGCGGCCGGAGCACACCCGTCGGATCTTCGCGACCTCGCGGACCTGGCGCGATTCCCGATGACCGCGAAGGCCGACCTGCGCGCGAACTATCCGTTCGGCATGTTCGCGGTGCCGCGCGAGCGCGTGGCCCGCATCCACGCCTCATCGGGCACGACGGGCCAGGCCACGGTCGTGGGGTACACGAAGGCCGACGTGGACACCTGGGCCGGGCTCATGGCCCGCTCGATCCGGGCCTCGGGCGGGCGCCCCGGCGACCTGGTCCACGTCGCGTACGGCTACGGGCTGTTCACCGGCGGCCTGGGCGCCCACTACGGCGCCGAGCGCCTCGGCTGCACGGTCGTGCCCGTCTCCGGCGGCATGACCGAGCGGCAGGTGACCCTGATCCGGGACTTCCGGCCCGACGTCATCATGGTGACGCCGTCGTACCTGCTGGCGATCGTCGACGAGATGGAGCGCCAGGGCCTCGACCCGCGGGACACCTCGCTGCAGGTCGGGATCCTCGGCGCCGAGCCCTGGACCGAGGACATGCGCGCGGAGCTGGAGCGGCGCCTGCAGATGCACGCCGTCGACGTCTACGGGCTGTCGGAGGTGATGGGCCCCGGCGTCGCCAACGAGTGCGCCGAGACCAAGGACGGCCTGACGATCTGGGAGGACCACTTCTACCCGGAGATCGTCGACCCCGTCACCGGCGCGGTGCTGCCCGACGGCTCCTACGGCGAGCTGGTGTTCACGTCGCTCACCAGAGAGGCGATGCCCGTGATCCGGTACCGCACGCGCGACCTCACCCGCCTGCTGCCCGGCACCGCGCGCACGATGCGCCGCATGGAGCGGATCACCGGCCGCAGCGACGACATGATGATCGTGCGCGGCGTGAACGTGTTCCCGACCCAGATCGAGGAGCTCCTGCTGCGCCGGCCGTCCCTGTCGCCGCATTTCCAGTGTGTACTGTCCCGCGACGGCCGCCTCGACGTGCTCACCGTGCGCGCCGAGCGCCGCCCGGACTCGGCACCGGAGACGGCCGAGGCGGACGCGCGGGAGCTGGAGCGCGCGGTGAAGGGCTCGATCGGCGTGACGATGCGCGTGGAGGTGGCCGGGCCCGGCACCGTGGAGCGCTCGGCCGGCAAGATGCGCCGCGTGCTGGATGAGCGCTGACGAGCGCTGAGCCCCGACGGCGGCCGGGCGCTGGCTGGGCGTGGGCCGGCCGCCGTCGAGGGGGCGGGGGTGGCCTCAGATGGCGTTGCGGGCGATGGCGTCGGCGTACCAGCGGCCGCTCGCCTTGATCGTGCGCTCCAGGGTCGCGTAGTCCACGCGGATCAGGCCGAAGCGGCGGCTGAAGCCGAACGCCCACTCGAAGTTGTCCAGCAGCGACCACACGAAGTACCCGCGCAGGTCCACGCCCGCCGCGATCGCCTCGTGCACGGCCGCCAGGTGGCCGCGCAGGTAGGCGATGCGCTCCGGGTCGTCGATGCCGCCGTCGGGGCCGGGGCGGTCGTCGTACGCGGCGCCGTTCTCGGTCACGTAGATCGGGAGGTCGCCGTAGTCGCGGTTGATGCGCAGCAGCAGGTCCCGCAGGCCCGTCGGGTCCACCGACCAGCCCATGTGCGTCACCGGGCCCGGCGTCGGGTGGAACCGCACGGCCTGCGCGGTCGGGTACGGGGTGTTGTGGTCCAGCACGCCGTCGGGGGCCGCGCTCACCAGGTCCGGCTGGTAGTAGTTCACGCAGACGGCGTCGACCGGGGCCGAGATCGCCGCGAGGTCGCCCGGGTGGACGAAGTGCCAGTCGGTCAGGTCGCGGGTGTCCTCGACGGTGTCGGACGGGTACGACCCGCGCAGGATCGGGTCGAAGAAGATCCGGTTCAGCAGCCCGTCGATGCGCCGGGCGGCGTCGGCGTCGGCCGGGCTCCCGGTCAGCGGGCGCACGGCCCCGGCGTTGAGCGCGACCGAGACCTGGCCCGTCACGCCGGCCGCGCGCAGGGCCGCGACGCCCAGCCCGTGCGCCAGCAGCAGGTGGTGGGTCGCGGTCAGGGCGCCGACGTGGCCGCGGCGGCCGGGGGCGTGCCCGCCGGTGCCGTAGCCGAGGAACGCCGAGCACCACGGCTCGTTGAGCGTGTTCCACATGGCCACCCGGTCGCCGAGGCGGGCGCCGACCGCGGCCGCGTAGTCGCCGAAGCGCAGCGCGGTGTCGCGGGCCGTCCAGCCGCCGCGGTCCTCGAGCTCCTGGGGCAGGTCCCAGTGGTAGAGGGTGGCGACCGGGCGCACGCCCGCGGCCAGCAGCTCGTCGACGAGCCGGTCGTAGAAGTCCAGGCCGGCCTCATTGACGCCGGCGCCGCCGGCCGGGCGGACGCGGGGCCACGCGATCGAGAACCGGTACGCCGACAGCCCGAGCTCGGCCATGAGCTTGACGTCCTCGCGGTAGCGCAGGAAGTGCCCGGTCGACGTGGCGCCCGTGTCGCCGCCGTCGATCCGGCCCGGCTGGGCCGCGAACGTGTCCCAGATCGACGGGGTGCGGCCGTCGGCGTCCACGGAGCCCTCGATCTGGTACGCGGCCGTCGCGGCGCCCCACCAGAACGTCGAGGGGAAGGTCAGCGCGTCCTGCGTGGCCTGGACTGCCGTCGTGCTCACACGTATCACCCCGTGCCTCGTAGGGAATGGTTTGGAGAGCGCTCTCCAAACTGTGTGACCAGACTGCGACCCTTTGTGGGTGAGTGTCAAGGTCCAGGGGTGCTCCTCATGGCCGCGAATAGCCGCGAACCCTTGACACGACGGAAACGGCCGGACAACACTGCGAGCAATCGGAGAGCGCTCTCCAAACCGCCGCGGCGCCCTCCACACACCCCGCAAGGAGCCCCCTCGTGCATCCGGCGCACACGTCCGCCCCCGCCTGGCGGAAACTCCTGACCTCGCGATGGCGCATCGCCCTGGTGCTCGCCGTCGTCGCCGCCGTCGCCGTCGTGGTCGCGCCGTTCGCGCGCGCCGCCGACGGCCTGATCTCGCAAGGCAAGCCCGTCACGGCCTCCTCGGAGCAGGCCGCCGATGTCGCCGCCAGCTACGTCAACGACGGCAACGCGGGCACCCGCTGGAGCAGCCAGTGGAGCGACCCGCAGTGGATCCGCATCGACCTCGGTGCGACCGCGACGATCAGCCAGGTCAAGCTGAGCTGGGAGGGCGCCTACGGCAAGGCCTTCCAGATCCAGACCTCGGCCGACGACCAGAACTGGACGAACATCTACAGCACCACCACCGGCACCGGCGGCGAGCAGACGCTCACCGTTACCGGCACCGGACGCTACGTGCGCATGTACGGCACGGTCCGCGGCTCCGGCTACGGGTACTCGCTGTACGAGTTCCAGGTCTACGGCACCATCGGCGGCACCACGAACCCGACCGGCGGCGCCTGCAACACCGCGACCAACGTGGCGCAGGGCAAGACGGCCACGGCCTCGTCCTCGGAGGGCGCGGGCAACGGCCCGCAGTACGCAGTCGACGGCGACGCCGGCACCCGCTGGAGCAGCCAGTTCAGCGACCCGCAGTGGATCCAGATCGACCTCGGCTCGACCCAGTCGATCTGCCAGGTGGTCCTGCAGTGGGAGTCCGCCTACGGCAAGACCTTCCAGCTGCAGACCTCGGCCAACGGCACGGCCTGGACGGACATCTACTCCACCAGCACCGGCACCGGCGGCACGCAGACCATCCCGGTGAGCGGTTCCGGGCGCTACATCCGCATGTACGGCACCGCCCGCCCCGGCGGCTACGGCTACTCGCTGTGGGAGTTCAAGGTGTACGCCGGCGGCGGCACGACCACCACGTCGCCGACCCCCTCGACGTCCCCCTCGACCCCGCCGACCCAGGATCCCGGCTGGACCACGGTCTGGCAGGACACGTTCGACGGCGCGGCGAACACGTCGCCGTCGGCGGCGAACTGGCTCATGCGCACCGGCACGCAGTTCCCGGGCGGCGCCGCCAACTGGGGCACCGGTGAGGTCGAGACGGCCAGCAACAGCACGGCCAACGTGTACCTCGACGGCGCCGGCAAGCTCAACATCAAGGCGATCCGCGACGGGGCCGGCAACTGGACCTCCGGCCGCCTGGAGACCCAGCGCACCGACTTCCAGGCCGCCCCGGGCGAGCAGGTGAAGTTCACCGCGCTGGTCAAGCAGCCCGATGTGGCCAACGCCGCCGGCTACTGGCCCGGCTTCCGGGCGACCGGCGCGGCGTACCGCGGCAACTACAACAACTGGCCCGGCGTCGGCGAGACCGACATCATGACCGACGTCAACGGCCGCAGCCAGCTCTCGCAGACCCTGCACTGCGGCACGGCCCCGGACGGCGTCTGCGGCGAGTACAACGGCCGCTCCTCGGGCCTGGCCTCGTGCGTCGGCTGCCAGACCGGCTACCACGAGTACACCCAGGTCATCGACCGCACGAAGACCGACGAGGAGATCCGCTTCTACCTCGACGGCAAGCAGTCCTGGGTCGTGCGGGAGAGCCAGGTCGGCGTGACGGCGTGGAACAACGCCGTGCACCACGGGTTCTACCTGCGCTTCGACCTGTCCGTCGGCGGCTCGCTGCCCAACGCGATCGCCGGCTTCACCACCCCGACGCCGAACACCACCTCCGGCGGCATCCTCTCCGTCGACTCGGTGACGGTGGCGAAGGCGACGGGCACGGTCCCGGCCGCGATGACCGACCCGGCGACGCCGGCCGGCCCGAGCGTGGTCAAGGTGACCGGCAGCCAGGGCAACTGGCAGCTGCAGGTCAACGGGCAGCCGTGGGAGGTCAAGGGCCTCACGTACGGCCCGCCGCAGGGCGCCGCCGACGGCTACGTGCGCGACCTCAAGAACATGGGCGTCAACACGATCCGCACCTGGGGCGTGGACGACGCGCAGACCCCGGAGCTGCTCAACCGGGCGGCCCAGCAGGGCCTCAAGGTCGTCGTCGGGCACTGGCTCAACCAGGGCGCCGACTACGTCAACGACACCACGTACAAGAACAACACCAAGACCGAGATCGTCAACCGGGTCAACGCGCTGAAGAACAACCCGGGCGTGCTCATGTGGGACGTCGGCAACGAGGTCATCCTCACGATGCAGGACCACGGGCTGTCCGCGGCCGACGTCGAGGCGCGGCGGGTGGCGTACGCCAAGTTCGTCGACGAGCTCGCCGTGGCCATCCACGCGGCCGACCCGAACCACCCGGTCACCTCGACCGACGCGTACACCGGCGCCTGGCCGTACTACAAGGCGAACTCGCCGCACCTGGACCTGCTGGCCGTGAACTCCTACGGGGCCATCGGCAACATCAAGCAGGACTGGATCAACGGCGGATACACCAAGCCGTACATCGTCACCGAGGGCGGGCCGTCCGGCGAGTGGGAGGTGCCCAACGACGTCAACGGGGTGCCGAACGAGCCGACCGACCTGCAGAAGCGCGACGGCTACACGGCCAGCTGGAACGCCATCAAGTCGCACCCGGGCGTGGCCCTCGGCGTGACCGAGTTCCACTACGGCCTCGAGAACGACTTCGGCGGCGTCTGGCTCAACACGTACCCCGGCGGCTGGCGCCGGCTCGGGTACGGGGCGCTGAAGCAGGCCTACACCGGTACGCCGCTGGCCAACACCGCGCCGCAGATCACCGCGATGACGGTGTCCAACCAGACGGCCGTGCCGGCGGGCAGCCAGTTCACGGTGAACGTGGCCGCGAGCGACCCCAACGGCGACACGATCCGCTACAACCTGATGGCCAGCGACAAGTACATCACCGGCGGCACCGGCTTCCGGAACGTGAACTTCACGCAGAACGGTTCCACGTTCACGGTCACCGCGCCGGAGAAGCTGGGTGTCTGGAAGATCTACGTGTACGCCTTCGACGGCCAGGGCAACGTCGGCATCGAGACCCGCTCGTTCAAGGTGGTCGCGCCCAGCATCCCGGGCACGAACCTCGCCCTGAACAAGACGGCCACGGCGTCGAGCTACCAGCCGACCGGCACCAACGGCCCGCAGCTGCCCTCCTACGCGGTGGACGGCAACTACGGCACCCGCTGGGCCAGCGAGTGGCTCGACACCGCCTGGATCACCGTCGACCTCGGCTCCAAGCAGACCTTCAACAAGGTCTTCCTGGCCTGGGAGGACGCGTACGCGAAGGGCTACCAGATCCAGACGTCGGACGACAACGCCAACTGGACGACGATCTACTCGACCACGGCCGGCGACGGCGGGTTCGACGACGTCAACGTCAACGGCAACGCCCGGTACGTGCGGATCAACGGCCAGACCCGGGCGACGGCCTACGGCTACTCGCTGTGGGAGTTCGGGGTGTACCGCTCGTAGTCGCGTGACTGGAATGCCGTGAAAGCGCTCTCTGGGCAGATTGCCTGGAGAGCGCTTTCCGTATGACGTGCTATAAATGCGCGTGACCGAGAAACGGCGACCTACCTTAGAAGATGTGGCGGAGGCCGCGGGGGTCTCGCGGGCCACGGTGTCGCGGGTCATCAACGGGGTTCGCAACGTCGACCCGAAGCTGCACGAGATCGTCTGGCAGGCCGTCGACGCGACCGGATACGTGCCCAACCGGGCCGCCCGCTCGCTGGTGACCCGCCGCAGCGGCACGGTCGCCCTGGTCGTCTCCGACGCCGTCTCGCACGACGACGACCCGTTCATGCGCCGCTTCTTCGCCGACCCGTTCTTCGGCCGCATCGTCGGTGGCGTGATGAGCGTCCTGCGGCCCAAGGGCATCCAGCTGGCCCTGCAGATCGTCGGCAACGAGGAGGCCCGCACCCGCCTCGTCGGCGACCTCGGCCAGGGCCAGGCCGACGGCGCCGTGGTCCTGAGCCTGCACCCGGACGACACCCTGCCCCAGCAGCTGTGCGACGCGGGCATCGCGGCCGCGCTCGTCGGGCGCCCCGCGCAGCCGGTGCCGATCTCGTACGTCGACCTCGCCAACGACGCCGGCGGCGCCCTGGCCGCCGAGCACCTCCTCGGCCGCGGCTGCACCCGGCTCGGCATGATCACCGGCCCCGCCCACGTGCCCGCCTCGCAGGACCGCCTGACCGGCTTCCGCCAGGCCCTCGCCCGCCACGGCCACGCCTGGTTCCCGACGGTCGAGGGCGGGTTCACCTACGAGTCCGGGGAGTCCTCGCTGCTGGAGCTGATGCGGCAGTACCCCACGGTGGACGGCGTCTTCGTGGCCAACGACCTCATGGCGCAGGGCGCGCTCATGGCCCTGCGCAGCCTCGACCGCCGGGTGCCCGAGGACGTGGCCGTGGTCGGCTTCGACGACAGCAGCGCCGCCCTGGACGCGCGGCCGCAGCTCACGACGGTCCGCCACCCGCTCGAGGACATGGCCGCCGAGACCACCCGGCTGGTGCTGGCCCGCATCGACGACCCCGGCCTGCGCGTCGAGTCGGTCATCTTCGACCCGAAGCTGGTGGTCCGCCGCTCGGCGTGAACAGCCACGCGGCCTGCCGGCGGCTCTTGTCGGCGTAGTGGTGCTCGTGCTGTGACAGGCCGTACGCGAGATCCTCGATGAGCCCGCAGCGCGCATAGAACAGGGCGCGCTCCCGCAGCTCGGCCGGCGGGGGAGGGGCGCCCGGCCCGAGGTCGCGCAGCAGCAGCCCGTAGTCGCGGGCGGGATCACAGATCGCGGCGTCGCTCCAGTCGATCAGCCCCGTGACCGTGCCCGTCCCCGGGTCCACGAGCACGTGCTCGGCGCCGAGGTCGTTGTGCGAGAACACCAGGCGCTCGGCGGCCGGCGGCGGGTCCTGCGCCAGGAACGCCGCGGCCTCCGGCAGCTCGAGCCCGGCGGCGAGCTCCCGCGCCTCGGCCAGCCACTCCCGCGGCGGGTCGGCGTCGCGCGGCACCAGCCCCGCGAACCGGGCCGGCGGCTGCGCGTGCAGGGCCCGCAGCGCCGCCCCGAGCGTGCCCGCGATCCCGCCGAGGTCCGCGGCCGGTTGCCGCATGAGTGGTACCCCTTGGAGCAGCGCATACCCGAGCGCCCCCTCGGCCGCGAAGGCCGGCTCGGGCACGGCCGCGATCCCGCGCAGCACGTCGGCGACCTCGGCGAGCAGCCGCGCCTCGCGGGCCACGTCGAGCGCGTCCGGGTCGGACGGGAACCGGACGACCCAGGCCCCGTCGACGAGGTACGCGGTGTTGTCGAGCCCTTGCCCGAGCGGCTCGACCCGGCCGGCGCCGACGCCGGGCAGATGACGGCGAACCACGCCGCGCACGTCGTGCTCCACGGTGGAGCATGCTATCCGGATGGAGGCCGACCTCGCCGTCGACGAAGCGCTGGTGCACCGTCTGATGCGCGACCAGCACCCCGACCTGGACGGCGCGCTGGAGCCGGTCGCGACGGGCTGGGACAACGCTGTTTTCCGGCTCGGGCCCGGCCTGGCCGTGCGGGTCCCCCGTCGCCGGGCGGCCGCCGCCCTCATCCGCCACGAACAGCGCTGGCTGCCCGCCCTGGCCGCGACCCTGCCGCTTCCGATCCCGGCCCCCGTACGCGCAGGCCGCCCCGCGCCGTACTACCCGTACCCCTGGAGCATCACCCCCTGGCTCGCCGGCACCGTGGTCCTGCGAACGCCGGTCGCGCCCCGGGCCGCCTTCGCCGAGCAACTGGCCGCGTTCCTGATCGCCCTGCACGTGCCCGCCCCCGCCGACGCCCCCGCCAACCCGGTCCGCGGCGTGCCCCTGCCCGCGCTCGCCGAGGCGATGGCCAAGCGTTTCGCGTCGGGCCGGGTACCCACGGACCTGCGCCCGCTGTGGGAGGAGCTGGCGGCGCTCCCGCCTTGGCCGGGCCCGCCGCTCTGGGTCCACGGCGACCCGCACCCCGGGAACCTCCTGGCCGGCGCGGCCGGCCGCCTGGCCGCGGTCCTGGACTTCGGCGACCTGACGGCGGGCGACCCGGCAACGGACCTGGCCGCGGCGTGGCTGGCCTTCGACGCTGCCGGCCGGGCCCGCTTCCGGGCGGCGCTGGACGCGGACGAGGAGACGTGGCAGCGGGGCCGGGGGTGGGCTCTGGCCATCGCGGCAGCCGTGGCCGCCGATCCGACCGGGACGCCGGAGATGTACTCGCTCGCAGCCCACACCCTGCGCGAGGTTCGCCGGGGGTGAGTCATACCGATATGTCGGGCGCTCCGCGCCGCGACATATCGGACTTATCGCCCGACAGGTCAAATATCCGTTTCGGGGGCTTCGGGGCTTCGGGGCTTCGGGGGCGTCTTCGCGCAGTGTCGATGCGTGGGTGCGCTGCCTTCAAAACGGGGCGCTGCGCACTCGAGCGGCGACTGGGAGAGCGCTCTCCCAAGATTGCGCCGGGCCGTGGTTCAAAGGGCCTTTCCGCTGTTGACACCGGCTGGGGAAGCGGTGAGACTGGCTGCTACGGAGAGCGCTCTCCAATGGATCGGGTGCCGGCGGAGCGTGTTTTCCGGGGCGGCCAGTGCAGCGGGTCAGCGGGCCTGACGGGGGCTGACTGGGTCGCCCGGCGGAGTGCGCACGAGCGCGGTCGTTCGGGTCGGTCATCCAGGCGGGGGCTGCCCGAGCGTCCGTGGTGTGTCCCGGGCGGGGCACCTCGGCGCGCGCCGGCGGGAGACGTCGTCCGGCCCGGTGCCGGGCGATTCGCGCCAGCCGTCGTGGCGGTGACCGGGTTGGGGTCCCCGCCACCGGGCGCGGCACCACGCCGCACCCGCGCCGACCTTGCGGTTGCGGCGTTCCACCGCGGGCTCTGGGCGCCCCGGAACGCCGCAGCCGCAGGCTCGCCACCAAAGGTCCACCGCGGGCTCTGGGAACGCCGCAGCCACCAAACTCGCCGCCCGCGCCCTCGACAGGGAGGTCGCCCACATCATGCGACGCCGACCGCCGCCACGGCCGACCGCGCACATCCGCCTCGCCGCCGGCCTGCTCACCGTGCTCGCGCTCGTCGCGGGCTGCGGTGCCGAGCCGGAACCGGGCGCCGCCCCGCCGCCGGCCGTCGCCGCGGCCGCCTCGGAGTTCGGGGGCACCGACCTGGCCTGGGTCGAGCTCATGATCCCGATGGACGAACAGCTGCTGCCGGTGCTGGACCTGGTCCGCGCCAAGGCCGCCGATCCGGCGCTGGTGGCCTTGGCGGGGGAGCTGCGCGGGACGTACGACCAGGAGATCCCGCGCCTGCGGGCCCTCTCCGACCAGGCCGGCCTGCCCAAGGACAACCCGCACGCGGGCCACAAGATGCCGGGCCTCGTCGACGCCGACCTGCTGGCCCGGCTCCGCGCGGGCACGGGACCGGAGTTCGAGCAGCAGGCCGTCGCCACCCTCCGCGAGCACCTCGACCAGCTCCGGAACCTGGCCACCTCCGAGCTCGCCAACGGCACCAGCCCGACGGTGAAGACCCTGGCCGAGCAGGTCGCCAAGACCCGCGGCGACGCGAGCGCGCGGCTGCCGAAGGGCTAGAACGGTTCGAACTGCCGGAACGGGGGCTCGTACGCCTCCGCCGGCAGCCGGAACGCCTGGCAACGGTCGCCGCCGAGGGCATCCGGCAGCGCCGTCCAGCCGAGGTTGCGCTCGAAGTAGGCGGCGGCGGTGCGCACCGACGGGGCCCAGTAGTCGTCGAGCACGATCAGCCCGCCGGGGCGGACGATCTTGCGTAGGAAGTAGGCGTCGACGAAGACCTCGTGGAAGCGGTGGCTGCCGTCGACGAAGGCCGCGTCGGCGACGAACCCGTCGGTGAGCAGCCCCGGCAGGGCGATCGAGGACCAGGCCGGCACCAGGTGGGCGATGGCGTCCAGCCCCGCGTCGCACAGCAGGGACCAGCCGGCGCCGGACCACACGCTGTCCTGGAACGGGTCGATGATGACGTGCTGCGCGTCCGGCGCGCCGACGGTCAGCAGCGCCTCGCCGATGGCCAGCGCGGAGCTGGCGTAGGCGAGCCCGATCTCCACCACGGATGCCGCGCGCTCGGCGACGAGCAGGTCGCGAAGCCGGTCGCAGTCGTCCTCGGGCAGGCTGACGGTCTCGAACTCGAGCCCGTTGCCGGCCGACCACGCCGCGCCCTCGCGGGCGAGCCGCCCGCGCACCCGCCTGACCCGCATCACGCCGTCGGTCGTCACCCCATCAGTGTCGCCGCCGCTGTCACGCGGTGCACGTGGTCGTCGGGCCCGGGCGGCGGGAGCGGCGGCAGACTCCGCGAAGCGTGGGCTGGTACACCGTGCTCACCATCGCGATCGCCCAGCGCATCCGGGCCACGGCCACCTCGGGGTGGTCGCCGAACTCGCCGGCCACGCACGCCGCGCAGCCGCGGCTGCCGAGCCGCGCGAAGGACTCCGCGACCGCCTTGCGCACCTCGACCGCCGCCGGCGACTCCGAGGACTGCACGCTGGAGACGAACAGCGCCTCGGCGCGCGCGATCGCCAACACGTCGGGCATCTCGCACCTCCCTGGAACGTTCACCCTGCTCACACCGTACGAATACGGCGCGCCGGCCCGCATCCGGGACGCAACCCCGGCTCGTCCCCGAGGTCCGGCCCTGAGCCGGCCCTGGAGATCCGCGGAACGGATTCGGCCCCGGCCGGGCGGGGAGCGCGCACGCGCGGGGCCACATTCCAGTAGAGCACTCGACGCGACTCGATGTGCCCGGAGTCCGCATTTGCGACCGGCGTCCGATGTGGACGAAGGCGGGTCAGGTGCGGTACGCGTCCACCAGGTCCAGCAGCGCCCGGACCGCCGCGCTCGGGCGGCGGGCCGACGCCGTGGCGATCGCGAAGGTCCAGCGCAGGTCGGCGTCGATCGGCACCACCCGCAGGCCCGGCTCGTCCGGCGCCGAGAAGCGCGGGATCAGGGCCACGCCCAGGCCCTCGCGCACGTACTGCCGCACGGTCGCGATGTCGGCCACCTCCAGGGCCACCCGGCGGCGCAGGCCCGCGGCGGCGAACCCGCGGTCGACCTCGGCGCGGTTGCCGTAGCCCGGCGGGGAGTCGACGAAGGGCTCCTCGGCGAGGTCGGCGAGCGTCAGGCGGGGGCGCCCGGCGAGCGGGTGGGCGGCGGGCAGTACCGCCAGGATCGGCTCGGCCGCCAGGGTGCGCACCGACAGCCCGGCCGGGGCGCGGCCCGGCAGCGACAGGAACGCCACGTCCAGCTCCCCGTCCAGCAGGCTCGCCGCGAGGCCCGCCGAGCCGGTCGGGGCGGCGCGCATGCGCAGGTCGACGGCGGGGTGCTCGGCGCGGTACCGGCCGAGCAGCCCCGGCAGGTCCACGAACCCGACGGAGATCAGGGTGCCGATGCGCACCGTGCCGCGCAGGCCGCCGCGGACCTCGGCCACGGCGTCCCGGGCCGACTGGGCGGCGTCGATGGTGGCCCGGGCGGCGGGCAGCAGCGCGGCCCCCGCGTCGGTGAGCACCACCCGCTGGGAGCTGCGCTCGAACAGCCGCGCGCCGAGCTCGCGCTCCAGGGCGCGCACGGCCGCGGAGACCCCGGACTGCACGACCCGCAGGCGCTGCGCCGCGCGCGTGAAGTTCCGCTCCTCGGCGACCGTCACGAAGTACACGAGATGCCGCAGCTCCATGGGGAGCATCATCGCATTTCGTGATGGTCGCGAGCACGAAGATTCGTTGGCGGTGCTGATCCCGGCGAGGCACGCTGGCCGGCATGACCACCGTCCTGACCCGCCCGGCCGAGCGCCGCGCGGCCGACCGCCGCCTCAGCCACGAGCAGGGGTTCTGGGCGATCGCGTTCGCGTTCGCGGTGTCCCTCGCGTTCTCCGTCGTCCCGACGCCGCTGTGGGCGCTGTACCAGCGGCACGACGGGTACTCCACGATCGCCGTCACGGTCGCGTTCGCCGCCTACGCGCTCGGCGTCATCGTCAGCCTCTTCCTCGCCGGCCACGTCTCGGACTGGCTGGGCCGCCGCCGCGTGCTGCTGCCCGCCGTGCTCCTCGAGGCCGTCGCCGCGACCCTGTTCCTCGCCTCGACCTCGTTCGGCGTCGTGATCATCGCCCGGGTGCTGTCCGGCCTCGGCATCGGCATGATCACCGCGACCGCCACCGCGCACCTGTCCGAGCTGCACGCCAAGGCCCGCCCCGACGCCGGCCGGGCCCGCGGCGACCTCGTGGCCACCGTCGCCAACCTCGGCGGCTTCGCGTTCGGCCCGATCGTGTCCGGCCTGCTCGCGCAGTACGTGACGGCGCCGCTGCGCACGCCCTACCTGGTCTTCCTCGCGCTGCTGCTCGTCGCGGCGGCGGCCGTGGCGCTGGCGCCGGAGACGGTGGCGGTGTCGTGGCGGCGGTACCGCCCGCAGCGCGCCGGCGTGCCCGCGGCGGCCCGGCCCCGCTACTTCGCCGCCGCGGCCGGGGCGTTCGCCTCGCTGTCGGTCCTGGGCCTGTTCACGTCCCTGGCGCCCGCCTTCGTGGCCGGCACGCTGCATCACCCGTCCCGCGCCCTGGCCGGCGCCGTGGCGTCGCTGGTCTTCGGCTCCGGCGCCGTGGCCCAGGTCCTGCTGCGCCGCCGCTCGACCCGCGACCAGCTCGCGGCCGGCCTGGCCCTGATCGTCGTCGGCCTCGCCGCGGTGACCGCGGCCGTCTGGGCCGAGTCCCTGCCGGCCTTCCTGCTCGGCGGGGTCCTGGCCGGCGCCGGCGCGGGCGCCCTGCTCAAGGGCGCGATCTCGACGGTGGCCGGCTTGGCCCCGGCGCCGGTGCGCGGCGAGGCCCTCGCGGGCGTGTTCCTCGGCGGGTACCTCGGCCTGGCCGTCCCGGTCCTCGGCCTGGGCATCCTGACCCAGCTCGTGAGCGCGCCGGTGGCGCTGCTCGGCTTCGCCGCGGTGATCGCCGCCCTGGCGGCGCTGGTGAGCCGCCCCCTCCTGCGCCCCTGAGCCCGGCCCGGCCCGCCGCGCCGGTCACCGGGCGAGGTCGAGCAGCAGCGGCAGGACCAGTAGCAGGTAGACCAGTGTGCCCGCGGCCGGGCTAGCCGCGGGCATGCGTGAACCCCGCGAGCGCCGCCACCACCGCCGCCCGGAAGCTCGCCAGGTCGAGGCCCCGGGCGCGCAGGAACTCGCCGCCGCGGCCGGACGGCTCCGCGAGCAGGCCCAGCACCAGGTGCTCGCAGCCCACGTAGTTGTGGCCCAGGCCGGCGGCCTCGGCGTGGGCCAGCTCAAGGGCGGCCACCGCCGGGCCCGACCACTGCGGCACCGCGTCCTCCTGCCCCAGGGGTGCCTCGCCCAGGGGTGGCAGCAGGCGCACGGCCAGGTTCGTGCCCTCGGCCAGCACGCCGTGGAGCAGGTCTGCGGTCGTCACGGCCGCGTCCGTGCGCTGCGACGCCAGCCGCAGGGCGGTGCGGGCGCGGGCGGTCCAGTTCGGCATTTCCACGTCGCCGGAGCGCAGGGCCGACACCCGGCGCAGGGCCTGCTCCAGCGCGCGTTCGCACAGCGCCGAGGCGGGCAGGCCGGTCTCGGTCAGCGCGGCGGCGAGGTCGTCGGGGAGGGTCACGTCAATGCGCACAATCGTCATACCCCTTGTATAACCCCTATGGGGTTAGTGATGCAAGGAATAGCGGTGGAGCATACGAATGTTTTTAGACTGACTGGTCAGTACAACTTGGGGAGGCTGTCGTGGCGGACGTACTCGTCGCCGAGGGGCTCGGGGCGCGCACACGCCGCGGATGGGTGTTCCGCGGCGTCGACCTCACCGTCGGCGAGGACGAGCTCGTGACCCTGGACGGGGCCGCGGGCAGCGGGCGCACCTCGCTGCTGCTCGCGCTGGCCGGGTACTTCCGGACCACCGAGGGCACCGTGCGCCGGCTCGCCCGGCCCGCGCTCGGGTTCGTCGCCGGGGTCAACGAGCCCGAGCCCGGCCTCACCGTCGCCGAGCACGTCGAGGAGCGGCTGGTGCTGCTCGGCCGGGCGTCGTGGAACCTCGGGCGGCGGCGGCGCCAGGCGCTCGACCGGCTGGAGGGGGTACCGCTGGATCCCCACGGCCTCGGGCGCGACCTCGACCGCTTGGGTGCCCACCTGCTGTGCCTGACCCTCGCCCGGGTCGGCGAGCCCGGGATCATCCTCGCCGACGATGTCGACAATGGACTGTCCGAAGTGGAGCGGAAGATGCTGCTGGAAGCGCTGCGGGACACCGGCACGGCCGTCATCGTCACGGAGCGTGCGGCATGAACCTGTTCGAGCTGCGCCGGTTCCTGCGCGCCCCGATCACCATCGCGGCGCTGGTCGTGCTGGCCCTCATTCCGCTGCTGTACGGCGCGCTGTACCTCTGGGCCTTCTGGGACCCGTACGGCAACATGCGCCACATCCCGGTCGCCATCGTCAACGCCGACCGGCCGGCCCGCGCCTCCGACGGCAGCACCCTGAACGCCGGCCGGGACCTCGCCGACGAGCTGCGCCACCGCGACGTCTTCGGCTGGCAGCCCGCGACCGCCGAGCAGGCCCGCCAGGGCCTCGAGGACGGCCGCTACCAGCTCGTCTTCACCATCCCCGCGGACTTCTCGGCCTCGCTCGTCACCCCGCCGGACCCGGCGCGCGACGCCACCCGCGGGCAGCTCACCGTGGTCAACGACGACGCCACCAACTACCTGTCCGGGCAGCTGTCCCGCAGCGTCTTCACCGAGGTGCGGGCCAGCGCCTCGAGCACGGCCGCGCGCGGCTACTTCGACCGGATGCTCATCGGCTTCACCGACCTCAAGAGCCAGACGCAGCAGGCCGCGGCCGGCGCCTCCCAGCTGGCCGGCGGGGCCGCCGACGCGAAGAGCGGCGCCGGGGACCTCGGCAACGGCATCGACCGGGCGCACGCCGGGGCCGGTCAGCTCGACGACGGGCTGGCCCAGGCCACGGCCGGGTCGAAGGAGCTCTACGACGGCCTCGTCGCCCTGGACGCGGGCGCGGCCCAGCTCGCCGACGGCACCGCCCAGGCCGCGGCCGGCGGGCGGCTGCTCGCGGGGAAGGTCGACGCCGCCGCGGACGCCGTGGGTCCGGTGCTGCGCGACAACGCCGAGCTCATCGCGAACGCGGCCACGGCCATCGCCGACGGGGCCGACCTGATCGTGGCGCACCTCGACGCCCTGCCCGGCCTCGCGAAGACCGCCGCGCAGCAGACCGCCGCGACCAAGGCCGATCTGGAGCGGCTGGGGCAGCGGTACCCGCAGATCACGGACAGCACCGACTACCAGAACGCGCTGCGGGCCGCCGACGCCGCCGCGACGGCCGCCCGGCAGCTGCAGACCCGGCTCGACACCGGCGACCTCGACCAGCTGCGCACCCAGATGACCGCGGTCGCGACGACGGCCCGCCAGGTCGCCCAGGCCGCCCCGCACCTCGCCGACGACGTCGCCGCGGCCCGGACCCAGGTCGACCGGCTCGCCGACGGCCTCGACGCGCTCGCCGGCGGCGCCGAGCGGCTGCACACCGGCACCGGCCAGGCGGTTACCGGGGCCAAGGACCTCAACGGCGGCCTCTTCCGGCTCTCCACCGGCGCCCGCCAGCTCGACAGCGGCCTCGGCACCCTCTCCGACGGCGGGCACCGGCTCGCGGCCGGCCTCGCGGACCTCGGCAACGGGGCGACCCGCCTGGCCGACGGGCTCGCCGACGGCGCCGGGAAGATCCCCGGCTACGACCCCGACACCCGCGCCCAGCGGGCCGGCGTGCTCGGCGACCCCGTCGCACTCGACCGCGAGACCGAGCACCCGGCGGGCACCTACGGGGCCGGCTTCGCGCCGTACTTCCTCGGCCTCGCCCTCTGGGTCGGCGCCATGATCAGCTACATGGTGCTGCGCCCGCTGACCCGCCGGCACCTCGTCTCCGGCGCGAAGCCCTGGCGCGCGGCCCTGGCCGGCTGGCTGCCCGCGCTGCTCATCGGGGTGGTGCAGGCGACCGCGCTGTTCCTCGTGGTCCGCTTCGCGCTCGGCCTGCACCCGGCGCACCCGCTGGGCATGTACGCCTTCCTGGCCCTGACCGCCGTCGCGTTCACCGCGCTCATCCAGTGGTTCGGCGCCCGGCTCGGCCCCGCGGGGCGGCTCGTCGCCCTGGCGGTCCTCATGCTCCAGCTGACCTCGTCCGGCGGCACCTACCCGATCGAGACCACGCCCGGCTTCCTGCAGGCGGTGCACCCGTTCCTGCCGATGACCTACGTGGTGTCGGGACTGCGGCACCTGGTCAACGGCGGCCCGGGCGGTACGGTGGTCACCGGAGCGCTCGTCCTGGCCGGATTCGCGGCCGCCGCGTTCGCCCTCACCACGCTCGCCGCGTGGCGCGGGCGCCGGCTCACCCCGTCGAAGCTCCACCCGGACCTGGTGATGTAGGGAGTCCCGAGCCGTGCCCGACGGTCGCACCCGCCGCCGCGACGACACCAAGCAGCGCCTCTACGACGCCGCGATGGAGCTGATCGCCGAGCACGGCTTCTCGGCCACGACGGTCGACGACATCGCGGTCGCCGCCGGGGTCGCCAAGGGGACCGTGTACTACAACTTCCCCTCGAAGAACGCGCTCTTCGAGGCCCTGCTGCGCCACGGGGTCGGGCTGCTCACCACCGACTTCCGCGCCGCCGTGGCGGCCGCGGCGACCCCGCCGGAGCAGGCGGTCGCGCTGATCCGGGCGGAGCTGGCGTACATCCAGCGGCACCGCTCGTTCGCGCAGCTGCTGCTGTCGGAGATGTGGCGCACCAACCGCGAGTGGCACCAGACCCTGCACCTGCTGCGCGACGAGGCCGTGGACGTCATCGCCGACGTGCTGCGCCGCGGCGCCGACGAGGGCTGGTTCGACGCGGGCCTGGACGTGCGCATGGCCGCGGCGGCCCTGTTCGGCGTGTGCCTGGTGGTCGCGGTGGACTGGCTGGTCTTCGAGCCCGACCGCACCCTGGAGTCGGTGCAGGACTCCCTGGTCGCGGTCATCCGGGCCCGCGTCGGCATCTAGGAGGCCTCGCGGGCCGCCCGCTCGATCCGGTCGTGGAAGGCCCGGAACTCCTCGGCCGTGGCGAACGCGAGGTTGCTGGAGTCGGCCCGCACGCCGGCCGATCCGTCGATGAGCTCCCGGATGATGTCGGCGTGGCCGCAGTGCCGGTCGGTCTCGGCGATCATGTGGATCAGGATCCGGTGCAGCGTCACGTCCGCGCTCTCCGGCTTCCACCACGGCACCCGTCCGGGCGCGTCGAGGTCGAGCGCCTCGATGGTGGCGTCGGAGTGGGCCCAGACCCGCCGGTAGAGCCCGGCGACGTCCTCCCGGGACTCCTGCGGCGTGACCCACATGTCGGCGTTGACGTCGGCGTCGTCGTCCATCCACGGCAGCGGCTCGGGGAACGGCCGGCCGAACGTCGCCCCGAAGTAGCCGGACTCGACCGAGGCCACGTGCTTGACGAGCCCGAGCAGATTCGTGCCCGTGGGCACGAGCGGACGGCGGATGTCGTACTCGCTCAGGCCCTCGAGCTTCCACAGCAGACTGTCGCGGCCCCGCTGGAGGTAGTGCCGCAGGTCGTCCTTGCTCATACCCGGAACCGGGCCACGAGGTCGTCCATCACCTTGTCCAGGCGCTCGTCGACGACCTGGCGGGCCGGGTCCTCGTCGAACCAGGCGGCGATCTCGCCCGCGCCCTGGTGGAACGGGATGGTGGCCACGTAGTCCGGGACGAGCGCGCGGACCTTGCTGTTGTCGAAGACCATCGAGTGGGCCTTGTCGCCGAGCAGGCCGGCGCCCCAGTCCGGGTCGGCGGCGGCGATCGCGTCCGACGGCACGTGCACGATCTTCGCGGTGGTGCCCAGCGCCGCGGCGAGCTGCTCGGCGATCTGGTTCCAGGTCAGGTAGTCGTCGCTGGTGATCTGGAAGGTGTCGCCGATCGCGCGCGGGTGGCCCAGCAGCGGCACGAAGGCGCGGGCGAAGTCCTCGTGGTGCGTCAGGGTCCACAGCGAGGTGCCGTCGCCGTGCACGACGATCTCCTTGCCCGCGCGCATCCGGGCCGGCACCGTCCAGCCGCCGTCGAACGGCACGAGCGTGCGGTCATACGTGTGCGAGGGGCGCACGATGGTCGCCGGGAAGCCCTTGTCGCGGTACACCTGCACGAGCAGGTCCTCGCAGGCGATCTTGTCGCGACTGTACTGCCAGAAGGGGTTGCGCAGCGGCGAGGACTCCACGACCGGCAGGCGCGCCGGCGGGGTCTGGTAGGCCGAGGCCGAGCTGATGAAGACGTACTGCCCGGTGCGGCCCCGGAACAGCTCGATGTCCGCGCGCACGTCCTCGGGCGTGAAGGCGACCCAGTCGACGACGGCGTCGAAGGAGTGCCCGGCCAGCACCTCCCGCACCGCGGCGGGGTCGTGCACGTCGGCCCGCAGCAGCGTCGCCGCCTCGGGCAGGGGCCGCTGCCGCGACTCGCCACGGTTGAGCACGAACAGGTCGATGCCGCGCTCGACGGCCAGGCGCGAGCACGCGGAGCTGATGATCCCGCTGCCGCCGATGAACAGAACCTTCACAGGCGCAACCCTAGAGGAAGTTCAGCTTTCCACCCACCCGTGACTGCGGGCCAGCGCCGCGAGGTGCTGGCGCACCTGCGCGATCTGCGCGCCCGTCAGCGACGGCACGTGCTGGATGAGCAGCTCGGTCACCTCGGCCGTGAACTCGCGGCCGGACAGCACGTCGCACAGCCCGTCGTCCTCGCCCGGCTCGCCGCCCGAGCGCTCACCGGAACGTTCACCGCCGCGCGGGTGATCGGTCAGCGGCGTGAACGGCGCCGTGGCGGCGGCCGTGGTGCGGGCGTGCTCGCGGCGCGACGGCTGCGGGGTGTCGAGGATGCGCACGGAGGCGACCTTCAGCCCCCGCTCGCCCTCCTCGACCTCGTATTCGACCCGCATCCCGGGATGCACCAGGTGCCGCTGGTCGCCGAAGTCGTTGGCGTGCACGAACACGTCCTCGCCACCCGCGTTCGGCGCGATGAAGCCGTAACCCCGGACTTCGTCGAACCGCAGAATCCTGCCCGTCTCCACCGCGAACCACCGCCCACCCACAAGACGTCCGGCCTACAGCATAGGACCGTGCAGCCGCTTCTTCTGCACCTTGCCCATCGCGTTGCGCGGCAGCGCCTCGAGGAAGTGCACCACCCGCGGGCGCTTGTGCACGTTGAGGTGCGCGGCCACGAAGTCGACCAGCTCGCGCTCGGTGACGGTGCTCGGCCACCCGGCGGGCACGACGAACGCGGTGACGGTCTCGCCGAGGTCCTCGTCGGGCACGCCCACGACGGCCACCTCGCGCACCGCCGGATGGGCCAGCAGCGCGTCCTCGACCTCGCCGGCGCCGATGCGGTAGCCGCCGCTCTTGATCAGGTCGGTGGAGGCGCGCCCGACGATGCGGTGCCAGCCGTCGGGCGCGATGCGCGCGAGGTCGCCGGTGCGGAACCAGCCGTCGGGGGTGCGGGCGGACTCGGCGGGCTGGCCGCGGTACCGCCGCAGCAGCATCGGCCCGTCGACCCACAGCTCGCCGATGGTCTCCCCGTCGCGGGCGGCGTCGGTGCCGTCCTCGGCGACGAGCCGGGTGCGCACGCCGGCCACGGGCACCCCGACCTGTCCCGGGCGGCGCTCGCCGTCGGCGCGGCTGGAGATCGTGATGAGCGTTTCGGTCATGCCGTAGCGCTCGACCGGGCGGTGACCGGTGAGCGCGTACAGGCGCTCGAAGACCGGGGCGGGCAGCGGTGCGCTGCCGGAGACCAGCAGCCGGGCCGGGCGCAGGGCGCGGGCGGCCGCGGGCTCCTGGCAGACGCGGGACCAGACGGTGGGCACGCCGAAGTAGAGGGTGCCGCGGGCGGCGGCGTAGGCGGCCGGGTGCGGGCGGCCCGTGTGCGTCAGGGGCGAGCCGTGCCGCAGCGCGCCGAGCACGCCGAGGATCAGGCCGTGCACGTGGAACAGCGGCAGGCCGTGCACGAGCCGGTCCTCGGGCGTCCAGGCCCAGGCCTCGGCGAGGGCGTCCAGCCCGGCCTCGACGGCGCCGTGGGTGAGCTCGACGCCCTTGGGGTTGCCGGTCGTACCGCTCGTGTACATCACGAGCGCGACCGCCCCCGCGTCCGGGTCCGGGAACCCGGCGGCCGACTCCCGGGACACGTCGACCGGCACCGCGCCGGGGTGGCGGTCCGGGCGGTTGCCGAGCGTCACGGCCGCCCCGGAGTCGCGCAGGATGTGCTCCCGCTCGGCCGGTCCGGCGTCGGCGGGCACCGGCACCACGGCCGCGCCCGCCATCAGGGCGCCGGTGACGGCGACGACGGTCTCCAGGGTCGCGGTGGCGTCGACCGCGACGGTGGCGGCCCCGTGCACGTCGCCGGCGACCGCGGCGGCGGCGTTGCGTAACCGTTCGGCGGACAGTCCGCGACCGTTCACACTGACAGCGGGTTGATGGTCGGTACCGTGGGCGTGCAGACCCTTGAGCAGGCGCATGGGCCCCATCGTCACACGGGCGCAGGGCGTGGAAACGGCCGGATCACGATCCGACCGCCCGTCTTGACACCCCTCTTTGTGAGCGTTAACACTGTGGCGGCAACGCCCCAGCAATACTTTCGAAATCGCGTCGGTGGCAGCGTTCACACCCTTAACGCCCCGCCTCCCGACCGCTGCACGCTGCCCTGAGGGGGAGAAGTGAAGTTTGCCCGCATCGCCGCTTCGGCGATTGGCCTCGCGGTCGCATTCAGCGTGGCCGCCTGTGGTTCGTCCGAGAAGACGGCCGACAAGAACGCCAACGCTCCCGCGGACGCCGCCGGCGCCCTGGTCGGCGTCACGATGCCGACCAAGTCGTCGGAGCGCTGGATCGCCGACGGCAACAACGTCAAGAGCGCGCTGGAGAAGCTCGGCTACAAGGTCGACCTGCAGTACGCCGAGAACGACATCCCGACGCAGGTCAACCAGATCGAGAACCAGATCACCAAGGGCGCCAAGCTGCTGATCATCGCCTCGATCGACGGCACCGCCATCACCACCCAGCTGCAGGAGGCGGCCGACAAGAAGATCCCGGTCATCGCCTACGACCGGCTGATCCGCAACTCGCCGAACGTCGACTACTACGCCACCTTCGACAACTACAAGGTCGGCGTGCAGCAGGCGACCTCGCTGCTGGTGGGCCTCGGCCTGAAGAAGGAGGACGGCTCCGACGGCACCGCCCAGGGCCCGTTCAACATCGAGCTGTTCGCCGGGTCACCGGACGACAACAACGCGACCTTCTTCTTCAACGGCGCGATGGACACGCTCAAGCCCTACATCGACAAGGGCACCCTCGTGGTGAAGAGCGGCGAGAAGGACTTCAAGACCGTCGCGATCCTGCGCTGGGACCCGGCCACGGCCCAGAAGCGCATGGAGGACCTGATCACCAAGGCCTACGGCGGCGGCGCCAAGGTGCAGGGCATCCTCTCGCCGTACGACGGCCTGTCGATCGGCATCCTGTCGGCGCTCAAGAGCGCCGGCTACGGCACCGGCGGCCAGGCGTACCCGATCGTCACCGGCCAGGACGCCGAGGTCGCCTCGGTCAAGTCGATCATCGCGGGCGAGCAGTACGCGACGATCTACAAGGACACCCGCAAGCTCGCCGACGTGACCGTCAAGATGGGCGACGCGGTGCTCAAGGGCGGCAAGCCCGAGGTGAACAACACCAAGGACTACGACAACGGCAAGAAGGTCGTGCCCTCCTACCTGCTCGACCCGGTCGTGGTCTACAAGTCCAACTACAAGACCGTGCTCGTGGACGGCGGCTACTACACCGAGAGCCAGCTCAAGTAGTGTGCGGCTCCGCCGGGACCCGGGCGTGGTCAGCGCCCGGGTCCGCGGCGGTCTCGAGGGAGAAAAGAGCATGACCGACGCGCTCCTGCAGATGCGGGGCATCACCAAGACGTTCCCGGGCGTGAAGGCCCTGGACGACGTCAACCTGACCGTGCGCCGCGGTGAGATCCACGCCATCTGCGGGGAGAACGGCGCCGGCAAGTCGACCCTCATGAAGGTCCTGTCGGGGGTCTACGGGCACGGGACGTACGACGGCGAGATCCTCTTCGAGGGCGAGCCCTGCCACTTCGGCGGCATCCGCGACTCGGAGCGGCGCGGGATCGTCATCATCCACCAGGAACTGGCGCTGATCCCGTACCTGTCGATCGCCGAGAACATCTTCCTCGGCAACGAGCGGGTCGGCCGCGGCCTCATCGACTGGAACCGCACGAACGCCGACGCGGCGAAGCTGCTGGACCGGGTCGGGCTGCACGAGAACCCGGTCACGCCGGCCATGGACCTCGGCGTCGGCAAGCAGCAGCTGGTCGAGATCGCCAAGGCGCTGTCCAAGGAGGTGCGCCTGCTGATCCTCGACGAGCCGACCGCGGCGCTCAACGACGAGGACTCCGCGCACCTGCTCGGCCTGCTGCGCGGCCTGCGCGACGAGGGCGTCACCTGCGTGATCATCTCGCACAAGCTCAACGAGATCGAGGCGATCGCCGACTCCACGACGATCCTGCGCGACGGGCGGACCATCGAGACCCTCGACATGCACGCCCCCGGCGGAGTCAGCGAGGACCGCATCATCGCCGGCATGGTCGGCCGCGACCTCGAGCACCGCTTCCCGCCGCACGAGCCGAAGATCGGCGAGGAGGTGCTGCGGATCGAGCACTGGACCGTGCACTCGCCGACCCAGCACGGGCGCACGGTCGTCGACGACGCCTCGCTGAGCCTGCGGGCCGGCGAGATCGTCGGGCTGGCCGGGCTGATGGGCGCCGGGCGCACCGAGCTCGCGATGAGCGTCTTCGGGCGCAGCTACGGCGTCGACATCAGCGGCCAGGTCTTCAAGCACGGGCAGCCGATCCAGCTGCGCTCGGTGCAGGAGGCGATCGGGCACGGCATCGCCTACGCGACCGAGGACCGCAAGCGCTACGGGCTCAACCTCATCGAGGACATCCAGCGCAACGTCTCCGGCGCGGCCCTGGGCAAGCTGTCCCGCGGCGGCTGGGTCGACGACAACCGGGAGTTCGAGGTCGCCGAGCGCTACCGCGGCAGCCTCAACATCAAGGCCAAGAGCGTCGGCACCGTCGCCGGCACGCTGTCGGGCGGCAACCAGCAGAAGGTCGTGCTGGCCAAGTGGATCTTCACCGACCCCGACGTGCTGATCCTCGACGAGCCGACCCGCGGCATCGACGTCGGCGCGAAGTACGAGATCTACACGATCATCAATCAGCTCGCCGACCAGGGCAAGGCGATCCTCGTCATCTCCTCCGAGCTGCCCGAGCTGCTCGGCATCTGCGACCGGATCTACGCCCTGTCCGCCGGCCGCATCACCGGCTCGGTCGAGCGCGCCGAGTTCTCCCCGGAGCGTCTGATGCGCCTCATGACCAGGATCAAGGAGTAACCCGCCCATGACCACAGTGGTCGAACCCGCGGTCGAGCCGACCGTCACGCCACCGACCCGGTTCTCGGTGAACCTGCGTCAGAGCGGCATCTACATCGCCTTCGCGGCGATCGTCGTGTTCTTCACGATCCTGACCAACGGCGCCCTGCTCGAGCCGCAGAACCTCTCGAACATGGTCATCCAGAACTCCTACGTGCTGATCCTGGCGATCGGGATGATCCTCATCATCATCGCCGGGCACATCGACCTGTCCGCGGGCTCGGTCGTGGCCGTCACCGGCGCGCTCGCCGCGGTGCTCATGGTCAAGGCGGACGTGCCCTGGCCGCTGGCCATCGTGATCACGCTGCTGGCCGGCGCGGCGATCGGGGCGTGGCAGGGCTTCTGGATCGCGTACTTCGGCATCCCCGCCTTCATCGTCACGCTCGCCGGCATGCTGGTCTTCCGCGCCCTCACCATGACGACGCTGGGCAACCAGGGCATCGGCCCCTTCGCCGAGGACGTGCGCACCCTGTCCAACGGCTTCATCCCGGGCTTCCTGAACAACGTCGGCCTCGGCCCGCTCGGCGGCGCCGACCTGTTCACCCTGCTCGTCGGCATCGCCACGGTCGCCGGCATCGTCGCCGTGCAGTGGCGGGCCCGCCGCGGCCGCATCGGCTACGGCCAGGCCGTCGACTCGCTGCCGGTCTTCTGGGCCAAGCTCGCCGGCGCCTCGCTCGTGCTCATGTTCGTCATCGTGCAGCTGGCCCGGTTCAAGAACCTGCCGTGGGTGCTCGTGCTGCTGGCGGTGCTCGTGCTGACGTACACCCTCATCTCCCAGCGCACCGTCTTCGGCCGGCACATCTACGCCGTCGGCGGCAACCTGCAGGCCGCGAACCTCTCCGGCGTCAAGGTCAAGCAGGTCACGTTCTGGATCTTCGTCAACATGGGCGTGCTGTCGGCGATCGCCGGCATCATCTTCGCCGGCCGGCTCAACCTGGCCGGCCCGACCGCAGGCAACGCCTTCGAGCTCGACGCGATCGCGGCCGCCTTCATCGGCGGCGCGGCGGTGCAGGGCGGCGTCGGCAAGGTCGTCGGCGCCATCACCGGCGGTCTCATCATGGCCGTCATCAGCAACGGCATGTCCCTCAACAGCGAGCCGCCGGAGCGCGTGATGCTCGTCAAGGGCCTCGTCCTGCTGGCCGCGGTGGCGTTCGACGTGTGGGCCAAGCGCCGTGCGGGGCGCGCCCGCTGAAGCTTTGCGCTGGTGTCCGGTGGGAATGCAAGGGGTGGACCGCCTTCGGGGCGTCGGCGGTCCGCCCCTTGCGCCGTCTCAGTGCTCGTCGATGAAGCTCCACAGTGGACCGATGAGCGCGTCCGGGCTCTCCAGCTGCGGCAGGTGCCCGGTCCTCTCCAGCAGGACGAACCGGGCACCGGGGATCGCCTCGGCGTACGCCCGCCCGTACTGCGGCCCGGCGATCCCGTCGCTGTCGCCCCAGATCACCAGGGCCGGCACGGTGACGCCCGCCAGCCGGTCCCGCAGCGTCGGGTCCTCCATGCTCGGCGCGTACAGCGCCAGCGTCTCGCGGTTCGCGGCCATGACCGCCCGGGCCGCCTCCGGCATCGCGCCCGGGTCGATCACCCGGCCCGACGGGTCGAAGTAGCTGGCCGCGGCGATCTGCTCGAACGTGAGCCCGAAGAAGCCGATGACCGGGTGCCCGGGCACCGCGATCCCGACCCCGTCGACGACGGTGACGCTGGCGAGGCGGGGGGAGCCGAGCACGGCCAGCTCGGCGGCGATCCAGCCGCCGATCGAGTTGCCGACCACGGCGACGTTGTCGAGTTCGAGGTCGTCGAGCAGGTCGCGGTAGAGGGCGGCCAGCGTTGCTATCCCGTCGACCTCCGCGGGGCGGTCGGTGCCGTCGAAGCCTGGATGCGTGGGGGTGATGACTCGGGCCGGGTGTTCGGCGGCCAGGCGGTCCGCGAAGGCGGTGACCGAGGCGGGGCCGGCGCCGCCGTGGAGGAGCAGGACGGGGCGGCCGGTGCCGCGCTCGGTGTACTTGACGGTCATGACGGGCTCCTTGGTTTCGGGGGGGCTGCTCGATATGTCGGGCAGCGCCGCGCAGGCGAACGCCACGGTCCTGATCGGGCGGGCTGTCATATCAGGAACCTTAGATCAGTATGTTGATATCAGCAACCTGAGATAGTATGAAGGGCATGACGAGGGCGATTTCCGAGATCGGGCTGTCGGTCAAGCGACTGCAGATGCGCCACCACCGCGAGGCCAACGCCGTGCTGGCGCCGCTGGGCGTGAGCCTGGTGCAGTGGGACGCGCTGCGGCACCTGCACGCCAACCCGGAGGCGTCGCTGCACGACCTGGCGCAGCTGACCTTCCAGACGGACCAGTCCTTCGGCACCCTCGCGACGCGGATGATCGATCGCGGCCTCATCGAGCGGATGCCGGGGCCGGGCCGGGCGGTGCGCCACCGGCTCACCGGCAAGGGCGACGCGATCCGCGAGCAGGGGCAGCGGCTGCTGGAGGAGGTGCTGCGGCGCTCGTTCGCGCCGCTGAGCGAGGAGGAGCTGGCCGTGTTCGATGGGCTCCTGCAGCGGCTACTCGCCTGAGGCCGCCCGCAAAACGCGGCGGCCGCCGCCCGGCGCACCAGGCGCGAGGCGCGAGCGGAACTGCGCGGACCGCTACTCGCCTGAGGCCGCCCGCATGAACGCGGCGGCCGCCGCCCGGCGCACCAGGCGCGAGCGGAACTGCGGCGGACCGCCCGCGCGCAGCCGCAGCGCCTCCCGCAGCGCCTGTGCGTGATCCGGGAACGCGTCGAGGGCCCACGCGCCCGCGGCCGACTTCGAGGCGATCCCGCCCGTCGCCATCGTGTACCGCATGCGGGCCAGGCCGAGCACGCCCCACGCCACGCCCCGGTCGGTCAGCAGGGCGTGGCCGCGGCGGCGCAGCCACGGGCGCCAGTAGGACGCGACGTTCGCCCGCGTCCAGGCGCGCAGTTCGGCCGCGTCCGTGTGGACGTCCAGGGTGGACGGTTCGGGGCCGCGCACGGCGATGCCGTGATGCGCGAGCGTGTGCCAGGTGACCGGGTCGTGCCCGAAGGCGCCGGCGGGGGAGAAGCGGTGCGCGTGCACGCCCGGGCGGGGCGGCGCGGCCGAGGGCGGGGCGGCCAGGTCGGCGGCCGTGAGGTAGACGCCGTCGAGGAGCGGGCGGGATCGGCGCAGCGCGCGGTGTACCGCCGCCAGATCCGCCACCTCGTCCGGCCCCGGCGCCGACGGCAGCACGGCCACGAAGTCGAGGTCGCTCACGCCCTCGCGGTAGTCGTCGAGGGCGGCCGAGCCCACCAGGTAGAGGCGCTCGACGAAGCCGGGCAGCGCGTCGAGCATCAGCGCACGATGCGCCGCGTGGCCCGCGGCGGCGGGATCTCGGGGGCGAACGGGTCCAGCTCGATCGCGATCCGGGCGCCCCGCAGCGGGCCGCGCTCGATGAGCAGGCGCCCGCCGGCCGCCTCGGCGACCCGGCGCACGATGTCCAGGCCCAGCCCGGTCGAGCCGGCGCCGCTCGCGCCCCGGCGCAGGGCCCGGTCCGGGTCGGCGATCCCGGAGCCGGCGTCGTCCACGTAGAGGCCGCGGGCCGACACGTGCACCTCGAAGCCGGTGCCTTCGCCGGTGTGCTGGAAGACGTTGCCGAGCAGGCAGTCCACGGCCGAGACGAGGTCGGCCTCGGACACCGGCAGGTACACCGGCTCCTGCCCGCCGGTCACGCGCCACGGCCGGTTCTGGTCCTCGGCCAGCACCGACCAGAACGCGAGCCGGTCGGCGACCACCTCCACGAGATCCGTGGTCTCCGGCTGCCGGTCCGCGGCCGAGCGCCGCGCCTGCGTGATGATCTGCTCGATCTCGTCGTCGAGGGCGTCGAACGCCTGGCGCATCCGCTCGCCGATCGGCCCGGGCGGCATGGCGTCGGCGTCCAGGCGCAACGCGGTCAGCGGGGTGCGGAGCCGGTGCGAGAGGTCCGCGGCGAGCTCGCGCTCGGCGTCGGCGAACGCGATCATCTGCTCGGCCATGCGGTTGAAGCTCTTGGCGGCGTCGCGCAGCTCCGGCGGGCCGTCGGGCTCGACCCGCGCGTGCAGGTCGCCGTCGCCGAACGCGCGGGCGCCCTCGGCGAGCTTGCGGGTGGCCCGCACGATCTGCGCGCCGAGCCGGTCGGCGACGAGAGTAGAGCCGGCGACGAGGAGCACCGCGAGGCCGGCCAGCGCGAGCCAGGCCGCGCCGACGCCCTGGGTCAGCTCGTCGTCGGAGACGTACACCTCCACGACCGCGGTCCGGTCCCCGTCGAGCACGACGGTCTGCAGATAGGCGACCCCGCCGGGCGCGTCCACGGTCAGCGAGCGGCGCCCGTGCGCGGCCCGGTCCACGTCGCCCGTGAGCGCGTGCGAGGTGCCGACGGTCGGATTTCCCACGAGGTGTACCGCCAGCCGCCCCGACTGCCCCGCCGGCACCGTGGCCACCGCGCGCACCAGCGCCCCCTGCTGGTCGCCCGGGGCCGAGGCGAGCGCGGCGACCATCGCGTCGGCCTGGTAGCGGGCCTCGGCGAGCGCGCGGTCGTGGGCGATCTGCTTGGTCACGTAGGCCAGCGGTACGAGGAACGCCAGCGCGATCATCGTGGTGATCGCGAACGACAGGCGCATCAACGCCGATCTCATGCCGGTGGCTGCGCCGGGTCGACGAGCATCACCCCGACCCCGCGGAAGGTGCGCAGGTATCTCGGCTGCGTCGCGCTCTCCCCGAGCTTGCGCCGCAGCCAGGAGACGTGCACGTCGATCGTCTGGTCCTCGCCGGAGCTGTCCGGGCGCTGCCAGACCTCGGTCAGCAGCTCGCGGCGGCTCACCACGCGGCCGGAGCGCTGGGCGAGGTACGCCAGCAGGTCGAACTCCTTCTTCGTCAGCTGCAACGGCCGCCCGTCCAGCGCCGCGGATCGCTGCTGCGGGTTGACGTGCAGCCCGCCGACGGTGATCCCGGCCGGCGGCTGAGCCGGCCCGGGGGTGCCTTGCCCGCGACGCAGCACCGCGTTGATCCGGGCCGACATCTGCGCGCTCGAGAACGGCTTGGTCACGTAGTCGTCGGCGCCGGCGTCGAGCAGCCGGATGATGTCGCGCTCGGAGCGGCGGGCGGTCGCCACGATCACGGGGGCGTTGGAGATCCCGCGCAGCATCCGCAGGACGTCGAGCCCGTCCATGTCCGGCAGGCCCAGATCGAGGATGACGAGGTCCGGCGGGTCGGTGGCGATCACGCGCAACGCGGACCCGGCATTGCCGACGGGGCGCACGACGTGCCCGGCGTCCGTGAGCGCCCGGGACAGGGCACCCGAGACGGCGACGTCGTCCTCGACCAGCAGGATGAGCGGCATGCGCGCACCCTATCGCCATTTCGGCGAAACGTTTCGGCGGGTACGCGTGCGACAATGCCGCCATGCGGGTTGAGAAGGGCGCCGTGCCGGTCCTGCTGTGGTGCCTGGCCACCACGGCGAGCATCGGCGTCGCCTCGCTGGCGTTGCGCCCGGTGCTGCGCACGGCCGTGCCCCAGGACTCGATCCCGGTCGCGGCCGGCGACGAGCGCGGCGACCGGAAGGTCGCGACCCAGACGCTGCCGCCGCCGTCGGCCGGGCCCTCCGCGCCGGACACGGTCATCATCGAGGACCCGAGCTCGGCGTTCGCGCCGCCGCCGACCAGCCCGGGCGCGACCCGCACCACGCAGGCGCCGCCGACGCAGAAGAGCACGGCCCCGCCCCGCACCGTCGACGGCTGGACGGTGACGACGGGCTCGGACGGCGTGGACGTGTATCTCAAGTCGTTCCGGTCCGAGGGCGGCGACGCGGTGGTCCGGATCCGGGCCGAGGTCGTCTCGCTCGTCACCGCCACGCCCCGGGAGGGCTACTCGGTGTCGCAGGCCCAGAACGAGCCGGCCCGGCTCGTCGTGCAGTTCGTGTCGGACAGCGGTGGCGCGGCGTACCTGGTCGACTGCATGTGGTGGCAGGGCGGCCCGCACGGGTCGGTCACGAAGGTCGGGAACTAGTCATGTGCCGGTGGAAGCGGCGCACGGTGGCCCGGTCGGCCAGCGCGCCCGCGATGCCGAGCGCGAGGGTGTAGACGGCGAGCAGCGGGACCGTGATCCGGGCCGTGGTGCGCGCGGTGGCCTCGGCCCCGACCAGCGCCGCCGGCCACCAGCGGACCTCGTCGGCGGTGCCGGTGCGGTAGACCTCGGCGGTGTCGCCGATGTCGTGGACCGCCCCGCTCGCGAGCCGGAACGGGGTGGGCCGTCCCGCGGGGTCGCGGAACCTGTAGGTGCAGCCCGTGCCGGTGCCCGCGCACTGCCGCTGGTCGACCACCAGGGTCAGGCGGGGGCGTTCGCGCAGGTGGTGTACGCCGGACGCGTAGACCGTGGTGGTGAGCGCGATGATCGCGAGGGGCATCGCGAGCAGGATCGGCCGCGGCCGGCTGATCAGGCTGCCGAGCGCGCCGGTGACGACCAGGCCGCCGGCGAACGCGGCCGCCAGGGCCCACGGGAAGCTGTCGGCGAGCGCGGCGAAGCCGAGCGCGTACGAGCCCAGGCCCCACAGCACCGCGACCAGGAGCACCACCGGAACGCGCAGGAGGCGCCTCACCGCTCCAGTCTTGCGTATACGGCGCCGATGATCCTTATGTTCGAGTTAAAAGCGTTATTCGCGCCCGTCGAAAATCATCGGCACAACTTAATCCGCAGCTAATAGAAACCGGCCCGGCCGCGGATTTACCGTCGAGGTCGTGACCCAGGACGGCGACGAGCCCATCAACGGTGCCAGCGTGGCTCTGTCGAGCGAGCCTACGCCCTCCGAACCGGAGAATGCTCCTGTTGCTGCGCAGGAGCCCGCCGTGGCCGACGGGGAAGGCGAGGAGGACGAGGACGACGAGGAAGTCGCCAAGCGCGATCTCTGGCGCCGCGTCCTCGCCGTCGCCGTCGTGCTCGTGGCCACGCTCGCCGTCGTGCTGCTGTGGGCCCGCCCCGCGCACGAGCCCGGCGCGCCCGCGCTGCCGCCCGGCGGCCAGCCCGCCGCGTCGGGCAACCTGAACCCGACCGACTTCGCCTTCCTGCAGCTCATGATCTCGCTGGACAACAGCGCGCTGCCGCTGTTCGACCTGCTCAAGGACGACGCTCAGCTCGCGGGGGTCGTGGGCCCGGCCGCCACCGGGCACCGTGACGAACTCGCCGCGCTGCGCTCCGCCCTGACCGCCGGCGGGGGCGTCGAGAACGCGTCCGAGCACGCCGGGCACGACCTGCCCGGGATGGTGCTCGAGGACGACCTCGCCGCGATCCGCGCCGCGCCCGCCGAGCAGCGCCTGGCCGCGGCGGTCCGGGTGCTGCGCGAGCACTTCGAGGGCACGACGCACCTGGCGACCTCGGAGGGTACGGCCGGATCCGACACGGCCACGAAGGGCGCCGCCGAACGGATCCTCGCCGCCCACACGAAGCTGCTGCAGGCCCTGCCGGCGGTGTAAGTTTCCGTCCGCTCTACCGCTCTGAGCTGCACAAACTCCCCGGTTCGCGATCACCGGCTGGGCAGAATGTGACGTGTCTCAATACAACAACGGGCATGAGGAGACTCTGGGCCGCCGTCGCGGCCAGCAGCATGGCCGTCGTCGGCGCGGTCGCCGTCATCGGCCTCAACAGCACGGCATCCGCGGCCACCGGCGGCACCGGAACCGGATACCTGAGCACCGTCGGTGCCCAGCTCGTCGACGCGAGCGGCACCAAGGTCCGCCTCACCGGCCTCAACTGGTTCGGCATGGAGACCGACAACAAGACGTTCCACGGGCTGTGGGCCCGGCCGTGGCGGGACCACCTCGACCAGATGGCGAGCCTCGGGTACAACACCATCCGGGTGCCCTTCTCCGAGGATGCGCTCAAGCCGGGCGCGCAGGCGAACAGCGTCGACGGGTACAGCAACCCCGACCTGGTCGGCCTCACCCCGCTGCAGATCCTCGACAAGGTCGTGGACTACGCCGGCAGCAAGGGCATGCGCATCCTGCTCGACCGGCACCGCCCGACGAGCGCGGGGCAGAGCGCCCTGTGGTACGTCCCGGCGACGCCCGAGGCGACGTGGATCAGCAACTGGCAGATGCTCGCCCGCCACTACGCCGGCAACACCACGGTCATCGGCGCCGACCTGCACAACGAGCCGCACGCCGACGGCACCGACCCGAACGGCACCGGCGCCTGCTGGGGCTGCGGCGACGTGAACCGCGACTGGCGCCTGGCCGCCGAGCGGGCCGGCAACGCCATCCTCGACGCGAACCCGAACTGGCTCATCGTCGTCGAGGGCGTCAGCTGCCCGAGCGGCGGCAACGCCAACGCCTGGGACAACATCCCGGACGAGCCGTGCGGCTGGTGGGGCGGCAACCTGTCGAAGGCCGGGCAGTTCCCGGTGCGCCTGAACAAGCCGAACAAGCTCGTGTACTCCGCGCACGAGTACGCCAACTCCGTGTACCACCAGGCGTGGTTCGACGACCCGAGCTTCCCGGACAACCTCCCCGCCATCTGGGACCAGTTCTGGGGCTACCTGCAGAAGCAGAACATCGCGCCGGTGCTGATCGGCGAGTTCGGCAGCACCCTGCAGAACCCGCAGGACGTGCGGTGGCTGCAGAAGCTCATGCAGTACATGGGGACCGGCGTCACGGGCATGAACTTCACGTACTGGTCCTGGAACCCGAACTCGGGCGACACCGGCGGCATCGTCGGCGATGACTGGAAGACGGTCAACCAGCAGAAGCAGTCGATCCTGCAGCCGTACCTCATCCCGCCCGTCGGCGGCGGCACCGGCCCCACGGGCTCGCCTTCCGCGTCCACCTCGGTCTCGCCGTCCGTTTCGGTCTCGCCGTCCGCTTCGGTCTCGCCGTCGGCGTCGAAGAGCCCGTCGAACCCGCCCCCGACCGGCGGCTGCACCGCCACCGTGAAGATCGACAATGCCTGGCAGGGCGGCTTCCAGGCCAGCGTCACGGTGAAGAACACCGGCAGCGCGGCCGTCAACCCGTGGACCGCCACCTTCGCCGTGCCGTCCGGCGTGACGCTGCAGAGCGGCTGGAACGCCACCGTCACCCAGTCCGGCACCACGTTCACGGCGGCCGCCCCGAGCTGGGCCCCGTCGCTGGCCGCGGGCGCCTCGGTGACGATCGGCTTCACCGCGAACGGCCCGTCGAGCCCCGCCCCGTCCGGCGTCAAGCTCAACGGCGCCACCTGCTCGTAACCTAGGGGGATTCGCGGCCCGGGGAGAGGATTCGGCACCCTCCCCGGGCCGCGCTCTTTCTGCCCTGTCGCCGGACCCCGCCACCCGCTGACCGCCGGCCGCGCGTGCCCGGCGTGAGCGTCACAGGCGGTAGAGCTCCAGCGACGACAGCTGCCCCGCGCCCTGGACCGTGTTCGCGGTGAAGACCAGGCGCACGTAGCGCCACTGCGAGCCCGGCAGCGTGATCGTCGCGCGCTGGCCCGAGGTGGGGTCGAAGGTGTACGTCGCCGCGCTCACCAGCGTCGAGAACGTCTTGTCGTCGGCGCTCGCCTGGACCTCGATGCGCTGGCTGCGGGCCGGCCACGCCGTCGAGGGCGGCAACCGCAGCACCGCGCGGCGGACCTGGGCCGGATTGCCGAGGTCGACCTGCACCCACTGCGGGAACGCGTTGCTGCGGCTCTCCCAGTACGTGCTCGGGTCGCCGTCGGTGATGTTGCCGGAGCCGTACACGTCCGTGTGGCCGCTGTCGCGGGTGTTGCGGCCCGCGGCCAGGTTGAACAGGCCGTCGAGGCCGAGCGGGTCGGGGTTGCCGCTGCTCACCGTGCCCTCGGCGCCCGCGTCGGGCCCTGCCGACGCCGCCGGGCCGCTCGGGCGCGGGGCCGGCGACGACGGGCGGGCCGAGGGCGGGTGCTTGGAGCCGCTCGCGGCCGGGGCCGAGCCCGAGGCGCCGGGGACGAGGCCGGGGACGAGGTAGGGCTCGCCGGCCGCGTCCGTGCTGGTCGGCGGGCGGTCCGGCCACGCGGCCACCACCCCGGCGCCGAGCGCCAGGACCGCCGCGGCGCCCGCGGCCGCCAGGACCAGCCGGCCGCGCCGGGCGAGGGCCGCCACCGGGCCGGGCTCGGCGCCGAGCGCGAGGACCCTGGCGACCTGGTACGGCTTCGCCGCCGGGTCGCCGCCCGGGTGGCGCTCGGCGAGCTCGGCGGCCGCGGCCCGGCCCCAGTCCGTCGGCTCGCCGATCACCTCGAGCTCCACGCCGGCGGGCACGTCGGTCAGGGCCGCCGTGAACAGCGTGGACAGGGCCGGCCACACGAGGTCGTTGATGTCCAGCCCGGGGGTGCCCACGACGACCCGGTAGCGACCGTCGGCGAGCTGGCGGTACGGCGTCAGGTCGACCGTCGACTCCTGGGCCGGCACCGGCGCGGGCTCGGGGGCGGGCACCGCGGCGCGGCCCACGGCCGGCGGGAGCGGGCCGACCGGCATCGCGTGCAGGCCGCCGCCGGAGACGCGGACCAGCCAGCCGAGCTCGAGCGCGTAGGTGGCGGCGTCGAGCGCGCGCAGGCCCGGCTGCGGGGGCGTGGACGCCGCGACCTCCTCGCGGCCGTCGGGCAGGCACCGCAGCCGGGCGGCCGGCTCGGGCCACACGGGGTTCAGGCCGGCGTCGAGGGCGTACACCACGACCTCGCCCGACGGCGTGTGCAGGGGAATGCCGTTGACCAGGCTCACCGGCTCGCCCAGCTCGCCGGCGGCGGCGAGGGCGACGGCCCGGCCCGCCCCCTGCCCGGGCCCGAGGACGGCCACGTCGGCCGCCACCGGCAGGGCGCGCAGGGCGGCGGCGAGCCCGGGCCCGGTGACGGTGCCGTCGCACACGAGCAGCGGGCGGGCGGGGTCGACGGCGATCGAGCGGGTGATCTCCGGCGCCGGCTCGCTCGACAGCAGCCAGCCGGCCGGGATCGGGGTCGCGTCGAGGCCGCCGTCCGGCCAGGCGGGGTCCGGGAAGCGCAGCCCGGCCGCGACCCGCGGACCGGCGGGGGTGTGCCGCCACCAGCCGTCCGCGGCGAACATCGTGCCGCCGGGGGAGACGACGACCGGGCCGCCCGGCGCGAGCACGGGCAGGCCGAGCTCGGCCGCCAGGGCCGCGGCCGCGGGCTCGGCGGTGTCGAGCAGAACGACACCGTCGAGCCCGTCGGCCGCAAGCTCCGCGGGCGGGGTTCCATCGACAACCAGCCAGCCGGGCGACGTCACCCGGGCACCCTACCCGAACTTATCGGACATAGATGACGGGCTGCCTCGGAGCGGCCATGTTGCTGCCGATGAAGTACGACGGGTGCGGCGGCTGGTTGTACGCGGTGTTCTGCCACGCGATCGCCTCGCGGTACTGGCAGTCGTGCATCAGCGTGTACAACTTCGTCGTCGTCGGGATCGTCGTGCTGTAGATCCGCAGCGCCGTGTTGTTCGTCGTGGGCCAGACGACCTCCTCGCGCCAGTCGCCGAACAGGTCCGCCGACAGCGACGGCGTGGACTTCGTGCCGTTGTTGGAGTGCACGTCGGAGCCGGTCAGCAGGCGGGTGTCGCCGCTGGTGCCGTACTTGTCGATGTGCGTGCCGTCCAGCAGCTCGCGGGTCGTGTCGGCGTCCCACCAGATCACGAAGTTCGTCGAGCCGGGCTTGCGCGAGGACACCACCGTGCCGCTCGGCGAGCGCAGGCCGTCGGCGGCCGCGGACCACGACTCGGCGCCGGGGCTGCCGGCCCAGATGTCGTCGGAGACGCCGCGGCCGTTGTCGCCGTTGGCCGGGGTGGTCCACAGCACCTGGCCGGTGCGGGCGTCGGCCATCCACGAGGACGGCTTCGAGCCGTCCTCGTCCACCTTGAACTCCTCGAGGCCGGGGCGGGACGGGTCGAGGTCGCCGACGTGCATCGCGTCGCCGTGGCCGTTGCCGTTGTTCCACAGCTTGGCGCCGTTGTCGTCGATCGCCATCGCGCCGTACACGATCTCGTCCTTGCCGTCCTGATCGACGTCGGCGATGGCCAGCTGGTGGTTGCCCTGCCCGGCGTAGGCGCTGTTGCCGGAGGCGTTGCTGTCGAACGTCCAGCGCTTCGTCAGCGAGCCGTTGCGGAAGTCCCACGCGGCGATGACCGAGCGGGTGTAGTACCCCCGCGCCATGATGAGCGACGGGCGCTTGCCGTCGAGGTAGGCGGTCCCGGCGAGGAAGCGGTCGACGCGGTTGCCGTAGCTGTCGCCCCACGCGGAGACCGTCCCGCGCGGCGGGTCGTAGCTCACCGTCGACATCGCGGCGCCGGTCTGCCCGTTGAACATGGTCAGGTACTCCGGGCCGGACAGGACGTAGCCCGAGGAGTTGCGGTAGTCGGCGTTCGCGTCGCCGATCACGCGCCCGGTGCCGTCGGTGGTGCCGTCCGCGGTCTTCATCGCGACCTCGGCCCGGCCGTCGCCGTCGTAGTCGTAGACCTGGAACTGCGTGTAGTGCGCCCCGGCGCGGATGTTGCGGCCGAGGTTGATCCGCCACAGCCGCTGGCCGCTGAGCTTGTACGCGTCGACGTAGACGTTGCTGGTGACCCCCGACTGGGAGTTGTCCTTGCTGTCGGCCGGGTCCCATTTCAGGATGATCTCGTACTGCCCGTCGCCGTCGACGTCGCCGACCGACGCGTCGTTGGCGCTGTACGTGGAGCCCGGGCTGGAGATCGGCACGTCCAGGTAGCCCCCGCCGGTGAAGCGCAGCGAGGCCGGGGAGGCCGCCTGCTCGGCCCCGCCGACGACCGCCCGGACGGTGTAGGAGGCGTCGGCGGCGGCCCCGCTGTCGAGGTAGTTCGTCGAGTTGGTGACCGTCGCGACGCGGGTGCCGGCGCGGTACACGTTGAACGACGTGTCGAACGCCTCCGTGCCCAGCAGCCGCCACGACACCAGGTTCCCGCTGCCGGAGCGCACGGAGATGAGCCCGCGGTCGAGCTTCTCCATCTGCCGCCCGTTCTCACCCGAGGGCGGCGGCGAGGTCGAGGGCGTCGGCGAGGTCGTGACGGGCGGCGACGAGGTCGGTGTGGTCGTGCCTCCGGTGCAGGCGATCCCGTTGAGGGAGAAGGCCGACGGCACCGGGTTGGAGGACGTGTACGCGCCGTTGAAGCCGAACGAGACCGTCGCGTTCGTGGCGATCGCGGCGTTGTAGCCGGCGTCGACCGCCTTCATCGCGGTGCCGGACTGCGTGACGGTCGCGTTCCAGGCCTGGGTCACGGACTGTCCGCTCGCGAACGTCCACGTCAGGTTCCAGCCGGTGATCGCGTCGCCGAGGTTGGTGATGTCGACGTTCGCGCCGAAGCCGCCCTGCCACGTGTTGGTGATGGTGTACTGCACCCGGCAGCCGGCCGCCGCGGCGGAGGCGATGTGCACCGCCGCCACGGCACCGGCTCCGGCCGCCAGGATCGCCGCCGACGCGGCCACTGCTCTTCGCACGTTTCGCTCCCTCATCCGCCGGGCCGTTTCGGCGGACGGTAGCGCCGGTGCGAAGCGTTTCGAAAGACGTCGATCCCGGGACCGCACGCGACGGTCCCGGGATCGTGAAAGTTACGCTGGGAAAGCGCTTACCCCAGCACGGTCACCCCAGCTTGAACGACTGCGCGCCGGTGCCGTTGCACGCGTACTGCACCAGCTGCACGCTGTCGGCCGTCGAGGCCCCCGGCGTGTCCAGGCACTTGCCCGTGGCGCGGCTGACGAAGTGGTACCACCCGCCGCCCTCGGCCACCGGCTGCCACTGCTGGTTGGTGCCGCCGCTGTAGGCCCACAGCTGGATCGGCGCGTTGTCGGCGGTGGACTTGCCGGTCACGTCCAGCGACTGGGCCGGGTTGCCCTGGTTGTCGATGCGGTAGTAGCCGCCGTCGGTCGCCTGGAACCGGTAGTGCTGGGCGTTCGTGCCGTTGCAGGCGTACTGCTGGATCGCTGTGCCGTTCGCGGTGGCTGCCGCGCGGGCGTCGACGCACTTGCCGCTGGTCTTGTTGACGAGCGAGTAGTACGTGCCCGGCTGCAGGGGCCCCGAGGACGCCGTGGGTGTCGGCGACGACGAGGTCGGCGGGGTCGACGTCTGCCCCGCCAGCCACTGGATGCCCTGGATGATCCAGCGGTTCTGGTTCGCGCTCTCGAACGTCGAGGACGTGCGCGTGTTGGTGCTGTAGTTCATGCCGTTGTGGCCGAAGTTGGCGTACAGCATCTTGTAGTTGCGGTTGGTCCAGAGGATCGGGTAGTAGCCGCTGTACCAGGACTGGTTCGGGTCGGTGCCGACCGGGAAGCTGCTCGGGTCGACCGACGCGAGGATGTCGATGTTCGGGTTCTGGCGCAGGTCGTTGCTCCACGAGTACCACTCGGAGACCGCGGAGGTGAACGTCGCCGGCAGTCCGGCCGTCGACGGGTGGCCGCGGTCCTCGACCTTGTACGTGATGCGCGTCGGGCCCCACGTGTTGGTCTGGAACGCGCCGGAGCCGAGGAAGGTGTTGTAGTACCAGCTCCACGAGTTCGGGTCGGTGGTGAACGCACTCACGTGGAAGCCCATCCAGGCCCCGCCGTTCTGCATGTACTGCTGGAACGCGGCCCGCTGCCCGGAGGGCGGGGCGTCGTCCAGGAACATGATCACCTTGTACTGCGCCAGGCTGCCGGTGTTGAGCCGGCTCCAGTCGGTCGTGGCCTCCCAGGTGAAGCCGTTGGCGGCACCCTGGGCGGGGAACCACTCCTTGGCCTCTTTGTCGAAGTCGATGTGGGCGGCGTCCCAGGTGCCGTTGTAGAAGGCGAGCACCTTGAACGGGGTGGCGGCGAGGGCGGGCCGGATCACGAGGCCCACTCCCAGCAGCGTCAACAGGGCAAGCGCGGCCAGCGCCAGCTTTCTGCGCACGGTTGGGGGTTCCTATCGGGTGTAGGCGGGTGAGGGGTGGGCGGATCCGCTCAGTCGCATCATCGGGCATCGATGAGGCTCCGCACAAGGTAAAGAGCCCTAATAGTTAAAGTAAGTCGCCAATTAACCGAAACCGCAGGTCGGTCGGGGTCGCGCGGAAACTCGCTCGCCACTGCGGCGGGCCGGCTGCGACGATCGGGCGATGCTGGACGCCGGTGTCGTGCGCGGGCTCGTCGCCGCGCAGTTTCCGCGGTGGGCCGGCCTGCCCGTCGCGCCGGTCGAGTCGTCCGGGACCGACAACCACGTCTACCGGCTCGGCGACGGGCTGAGCGTGCGGTTGCCGCGCGTCGAGTACGCCGTCGCGCAGCTCGACCTCGAGCGCCGCTGGCTGCCGGTGCTCGCCCCGCACCTGGCCGCCGAGGTGCCGGATCCGCTCGCCCTCGGGGCGCCCGCGCTCGGATATCCGTATGCGTGGGGCGTGTACCGCTGGCTTGACGGCACCGTCCCCGACGACCCCGGCGCGATCGCGCACGACCTCGCGGACTTCGTGCTCGCCCTGCGCCGGATCGGCACCGCGGGCGGCCCGCGCGTGCAGCCCGACGGGCGCGGCGCGAGCCTGCGGGGCCGCGACGTCGGCGAGGCGATCGCGCGGCTGGCGCGGGACTACGACCCGGCCCGCCTCGAGGCCGTCTGGGAGCGCGACCGCGCCGCGCCCGAGTGGGACGGGCCGCCGGTGTGCGTCCACGGCGACCTGCACGCCGCGAACCTTCTCGCCCGCGGCGGACGCCTGAGCGCCGTGCTCGACTGGAGCTTCCTCGCCCTGGGGGACCCCGCCGTCGACCTCATGCCGGCCTGGCTCGCGTTTGGCCCCGCGGCGCGCGCGGCGTTCCCGGCGCGGGTCGACCCGGACCCGGCGACGTGGCGGCGCGGGCGGGCGTGGGCGTTCTCGTTCGGCCTCGGCGGGCTGGCGCACTACCGCCACACCAACGCGTACTTCGCGGACCTGGGCCGCCTCGCGATCGATCAGGTGCTGGCCGAGGCGTAGGGGCCGGGGAGCTCGCCGGACCCGCGGGCGATCAGGCGGGTCGCGACCACGTGCCTCGCCGGCTCCCAGGTCTCGCCGTCCAGGCGGCGGAACAGCAGCTCCGCGGCGAGGCGGCCCATCGCGGCCGGGTCCTGGGCCACCACCGTCACGGCGGGCTGCAGCAGGTCGGCGAGCGGGAAGTCGTCGAAGCCCACGAGTGCCACCGACGTGTGCCGGTCGCGGCTGCGCAGGGCCCGGATCGCGCCCAGCGTCACGAGGTTCTGCGCGCTGAAGCAGGCCGTCGGCGGGCGCGGGCCGTCGAGCATGCGCAGCAGCGCCGCCTCGGCCGCGTCCGCGGTGTGCAGGTCGTGGGCGACGTGCGCGGCGCTGCGGCGGATCCCGTGCTCGGCCAGGGCCTCCCGGTAGCCGGTGAAGCGCTGGCGCGCGGTCGCGATCGAGCGCAGGTCGCCGAGGTAGGCGATGTCGCGGTGGCCGTGCGCGACCAGGTGCTGCACCGCGGCCGCGGCGCCGGCCTCGTTGTCGGCGAGGACCGCGTCGGCGTGCAGGCCGACCGGCGGGCGGTCCACGAACACGACGGGGGTGTCCGGGTTCAGCTCGCGGGTGAGGTACGCCTGGTCGTCCCCGGCCGGCACCATGACCAGCCCGTCGGCCTGCCGCCGCGCGAACTCGCGCACCAGCGTCCGCTCGCGCTCCGGGTCCTCCTCGACGCTGCCGGCGAAGATGAGCACCCCGCGCTCGCGGGCGACGTCCTCGAGCGCGCGGTGCAGCGCCGAGGAGAACGGGTTCGCGATGTCCTCCAGCAGCGCGGCGATGGCGGCCGTGCGCCCGTCGGCCCGCCGCAGCCGGCTCGCGGTCATGTTCGGGCGGTAGCCCAGCTGCTCGATCGCCCGCCGGACCCGGCTCTCCTTGGTCGCGCTCACCCCCGGCTCGGCGTTCACCACGCGGGAGACGGTCTTCGGGCTGACCCCGGCCAGCTGGGCCACGTCGCGGAGAGTCGGTCGGGCGTCCACGGTGGCTCAGCGTACCGGGACCGGGTAGTGACAACGATGTCATCGATGGTCGACTGTGCTCGAATCGTTATCTGAGATCTTGGATCAGCCTATATTGACAATCGTGAGGACGTCTCGCGAGAGTATTTGACAACGTTGTCAAGGGAGGAACCATGCGCAGAGCACTGAGCGCGCTCGCCGTCGCCACCCTCGCGGTGCTGCCGGCCGCCGCGTGCGGCGACGACCGGGCCGGCGGCGGCAAGGACATCTCGGTCGCGCTCATCACCAAGAACTCCACGAACCCGTTCTTCGTCACCATGCAGGACGGCGCCAGGCAGGCCGCCGCGGCCGAGGGCATGAAGATCACGATCGCCGCGGGCAAGGCCGACGGCGACGAGGCCGGCCAGGTGCAGGCGATCGAGGACGCCATCGCCCGCGGCGACGCCGGCATCCTCATCACCCCGAACGGCCCCGGCGTCAACCCCGCCATCAAGAAGGCCCGCGACGCCGGGCTCTACGTGATCGCCCTCGACACCCCGCCCGACCCGGCGAACACCGTCGACATCACCTTCGCCACCGACAACTTCAAGGCCGGCGAGCTCATCGGCAAGTGGACCGCCACCACCCTGGCCGGCAAGCCCGCCGTCATCGCGCTGCTCGACCTGTTCAACGACAAGATCGTGTCCGTCGACTACAACCGGGACCAGGGCTTCCTGACCGGCATGGGCATCGACGCCAAGGACCGCAAGCGCAACGGCGACGAGGAGAGGACCGGCAACTACAGCGGCGGCACCTACACCATCGCCTGCAACGAGCCCACGAACGGCGCCGAGGACGGCGGCCGCACCGCGATGGAGCGCTGCCTGACCAAGAACCCCGGGATCAACGTGGTCTACACGATCAACGAGCCCGCGGCCGTCGGCGCCCAGCAGGCCATCAAGGCGGCCGGCGGGCCGAGCCCGATCGTCGTGTCGATCGACGGGGGCTGCGACGGCGTGCGGCAGGTCAGGGACGGGCTCATCAATGCCACATCGCAGCAGTACCCGCTCAAGATGGCCGAGCTCGGGGTCAAGGCGATCAAGCAGATCGCGAGCGGCGGGCAGAAGCCGCAGGTCTCCTCGGGCCTGGACTTCTACGACACCGGCGTCGCGCTGGTGACCGACAAGCCGGCCTCCGGCGTCGAGTCGATCGACACGGCGAAGGGCACGGAGCTCTGCTGGGGCAAGAAGTGACGGCCACGACCGCCGCGGAGCAGTTCGCGCTGCGCCGGCAGTCGCCGCTGCAGCGGGTACAACATGTGCTGCACGGGCATCCGGCCATCAGCCCGCTGCTCGTGCTCGTCGTCGCCGCGGTCGCGTTCTCGGCGATCAACCCGCGCTTCTCGTCGCCCAACTCGCTGTCGCTGGTGCTGCAGCAGGTCGCCGTCATCGGCGCGCTCGCGGTCGGCCAGACCCTCGTGATCCTCACCGCCGGCATCGACCTGTCCGTCGGGGCGATCACGATCCTGGCGATGATGCTCGCGGCGAAGCTGGCCGAGGGCGGGGGCGTGCCGGGGCCGGTCGCGGTGCTCGCCGGCATCGCCGTCGGGGTCGTCGCGGGGCTGCTCAACGGCGCGCTGGTGACCCGCATCGGCCTGCCGCCGTTCATCGTCACGCTCGGCACGCTGAGCGTGTTCACCGCGATCGGCCTGCTGTACTCCAAGGGCCAGAGCGTCCAGCAGGCCGACCTCCCGGCCTTCGTCAACTGGACGGGCGAGACGTTCGCGGTGGGCCGCTTCCACATCACCGCCGGCGTGGTGCTCGTCGCCGTGCTGTACTGCGTCGTCGGCTTCGCGCTGGCCAACACCGCCTGGGGCCGGCACGTCTACGCCGTCGGCGACGACCGGGAGGCGGCCCGCCTCGCCGGTATCCGCGTCGACCGCGTCCTGCTCAGCGTCTACACCCTCGCCGGGGCCATCTACGGCCTGACCGCCTGGATCCTCATCGGCCGGGCCGGCGCGGCGAGCCCGAACGCGATCGCCGACGCGAACCTCGAGAGCATCACCGCCGTCGTGATCGGCGGCACCAGCCTCTTCGGCGGGCGCGGCGCGCTGCTGGGCACCCTGCTGGGCGCGCTCATCGTCGGCGCCTTCCGCAGCGGGCTGTCCCTCGCCGGGGTCGACGACCAGTACCGCGTCCTCGCCGTCGGCCTGCTCGTCCTGCTCGCCGTGGCCGTGGACCAGTGGATCCGGCGGGTGAGGGCATGACCGTCGTGTTGTCGGCCCGCGGGCTGGTGAAGACCTTCGGCCGGGTCGTCGGGCTCGACGGCGTCGACCTCGACCTGCATGCCGGTGAGGTACTCGCGATCATCGGCGACAACGGCGCCGGGAAGTCCACGCTCGTCAAGTGCCTGACCGGTGCCCTGGTCCCGGACGCGGGCGAGATCCGCCTCGACGGCGAGCCGGTGCACTTCCGCCGCCCGCAGGACGCGCGCGAGGCCGGGATCGAGACCGTGTACCAGACCCTGGCCGTCGCGCCCGCGCTCGACATCGCCGGGAACCTCTACCTGGGCCGGGAGCGCCGCCGCCCGGGCGTGCTCGGCTCGGTCCTGCGCATGCTCGACAAGAAGGGCATGCGCGCCGACGCCGCCCAGGCGCTGTCGGACCTGGGCATCGGCACCCTGCAGAACATGGCCCAGCCGGTCGAGACGCTCTCCGGCGGCCAGCGTCAGGCCGTCGCCGTGGCCAGGGCGGCCGCGTTCGGCAGCAAGGTGATCGTGCTCGACGAGCCCACGGCCGCCCTCGGCGTGCGCGAGTCCAACCAGGTGCTCAAGCTCATCGGCGAGGTGCGCGCCCGCGGCCTGCCGGTGATCCTGATCAGCCACAACATGCCGCACGTGTTCGAGGTGGCCGACCGCATCCACATCCAGCGCCTCGGCCGCGGCGCGGGGGTCATCACCCCGGAGTCGCACACCATGGCGGAGGCGGTCGCCATCATGACCGGCGCGACGATGCTCTGACGGGGCCGGGCGGTCCTCGGTGACCGCCCGGCGCCACCCCGCCTCAGGCGTAGGTGTTGAGCAGGTCCCCGTTGTTGAAGACCGACGTGAGCTTGTCCAGGCCGACGCCCTGGCTCTGGAACTTCTTCACCAGCTCCGCCGCGCTGAGCTGGCTCAGGTCGCCGGTGTCGCTGTCGAGCAGGGTGCTGAGCTGCTTGACCTTCGAGTCGTCCCGCAGGCCCGCCGGGCCGCCCGGGCCGCCGCCGGGCCCACCCGGTCCGCCGGGGCCGCCCTGGCCGCGGCCGGGCATGCCCTGCCGGTCGGCGATCTTCTCGGCCATCTCGTCGTCGGAGACGCCGCCGGGGTTGGCGGGCGCGTCGCTGGGCTTGCCCGCCTTGATCGCCGCGATGAGGTCGTCGTGGGAGACGCCCTGCGCCTCGGCCACGTCGCTGAGGCTCTTGCCGTCGCGCAACTGGCTCTTCAGCTCGTCGGCCGACAGGCTCAGGGCCTTCGCGACGGACTGCAGGGGGTCCTGCCCGCCCTGCCGGGGCGAGCGCTCCGGCCGTTGCACACCGGAGAACTGCACGCTCTGCGAGGACGAGATGCTGCTGATGGCGCTGATCGAGGTCACGTTCGCTCCGTCCGTGGTGCCCGTGGGTGTACCGCCGAAATCGCTCCTGCCGCGTCGGCGAGCTTGACTTCGACCGGGCCCGGCGGGGTCGGAGCCTTTGCCAGGCTATTGCCAGCGTTCCCCGGCTTCTGCCAGCCGACCGGCCACCGCACGGGTGCGAACCGGTGCCATCCGGGTGCGCAGCGGTTGCCCGGCCACGGCGCGGTTTCCCGGGTGCGCAGCGGTTCCCGGGCGCGGAGCGGTTCCCGGGCGCGGAGCGGTTCCCCGGCTACGGCGCGAGCGGTAGTTTGGGGCCGTGCTCGACTGGAGCGAACGCGACCCGGACGGTGTGGACCGCGCCGGCCTCGAGGCGGCGGCCGCGATGGCCCGGGAGCGGGGCGGGGCCTCGCAGCTCGTCGTCGTCCGAGACGGCGTCGTCGTGCTCGACCGCGCCCACGGCTGCGACCCGGGCGCGCTCTTCTGGCTGTTCTCGACCAGCAAGCCCTACCTCGCGCTGCTGGTCCACCGGCTGATCGAGCGCGGCGCCCTCGGCCTCGACGACCCGATCGCGCGGCACTGGCCCGCGTTCGAGGCCAACGGCAAGGGCGCGATCACGGTACGGCACGTGCTCCAGCACCGCTCGGGCCTGCCGGTCGCGCGCTCCACCGCGCGCGACGCGCTCGCGATGACCGACTGGGACGCGTCGGTCCGGGCGCTGGAGCGGGCCCGCGCGCGGTTCCCGGCCGGCGAAGGCCCCGCCTACCAGTACCTCTCCTTCGGCTTCCTGCTCGGCGAGCTGGTCCGGCGCGTCACGGGCGAGCCGGTCGAGGAGTCGCTGGCCGCCGGGCTCCTGCGCCCGCTCGGCCTGCGCGACACGTTCCTCGGCCTGCCCGGCCCCGAGTGGCACCGCCACGTGCCCATCCACGGCCGCGGCCCCGCCCCCCGGGCCGCCGCCGCGTTCATCAACCGCCGGGCGACCCGCCGCGCCGTCATCCCGGCCGCGGGCGTCTCCGCGACGGCCCGGGACATCGCGGTGTTCTACGAGGCGCTGGTGCGCGGCGGGAGCCTGGGCGGGGTGCGGCTGCTGCGTCCGGAGACGCTGGCGGTGGCGACGGCGCCGACCAGCGACGGCACCGTCGACGCCCACATCGGCCTGCCGATCCGCTGGTCGCACGGATTCCAGCTGGGCGGCCCCGGCCTCGACGCGCTCCGGCCGCGACCGATGGGCCGCACCAGCAGCCCGGACGCGTTCGGCCACAACGGCAGCAACGTCTGCGTCGCCTGGGCCGACCCGTCCCGGCGGCTCGTGACGGTGTACCTCACCAATCTCCTGGGCCCGCCCGAGCCCGCCGCGGCCGCCCAGAACGCGATCAGCGAGACGGTGCTCGCCGCGTGCCCGCCGGTTCAGCAACGCGCGGCGTAAAGGTCGCGCAGGAGGCCGACCTCGCCGCCGTGGTGCATCGTTTCACGGTTCACGTGCACGATGAGCGCGGCCATCGGATCGGCGGAGAAATAGGCGCCCTTCGGTCCCAGCGGCGTGCGCATCGCCTCGTCGTCGAGCGCGGCGATGTGCTCGTGCCATTGCCGGTAACTGTCGTGCAGGAACGCCACCCCGCCGGCCGCGGTGCCGGGCAGATCGCCGGGCACGTGACGCGGGTCGAACATGTCGCCATCGGCTTGCTCGCCGAGGGCCGGGAAGAACGTCGCCGAACGGATGACGAAACACCCGACCGCGATGTGCATCATCCGCCAGGCGATCGTGGTGACCGGCTGCGGCTGCCGCTGGGTCGTGACGCCGTCGGGCCGGAATCGGCCGTCCTCGCCGGCGCGGACGCTCCAGCACCCGGGCACCGGCTCCCAGAAGTATTCCTCGTCGGTGAGCCCTTGCAACCGCGGCCATAGATGGGCGTCCCAGTAGAACTCCAGCTGGGCGACGAGCAGGCGCCCCCAGTCCAGCGGCGGTGCGCTCATGCTCCCAGCCTGGACCGGTCAAGGGTTCCGGCAGGTTGCGTGTAATTACCTCGACACGAACGGTGATGAACTGATTTCCCCCGCTATCTGGCGGGAATGCAATTGATTGGCGATACTGTTCGCCACGGGCACCGTTATTTCCAGTCCGGACCCAGTCGCTCACGGGAGGTCGGCCGGCATGGCCAAGCGTGTCATTCAGGAACTGATCGACGATCTGGACGGTAAGCCCGCCGATGAGAGTGTGACGTTCGGCCTCGATGGCGTGCAGTATTCGATCGACCTGTCCAAGAAGAACGCGGAGAAACTGCGCGCCGCGCTCAAGCCCTACATTTCCGCGGGCACCAAGGTCGGCCGCAGCGCGACCGTTGGGGCCCGAACCACCCCGGGCCGGGGCCGCGGCACGACGCGGGGCGATCGCGACCAGAACCGCGCGATCCGGGAATGGGCGCAGGGCGCCGGATTCCAGGTTTCCGACCGTGGCCGCATCAAGCAGGAGATCGTGGACCAGTTCCACGCTGCCACGGGCCGCTAGACCATCGGACCCGGCCGCCGGGGCGCCCTCCGCGGGCCCCGGCGGCCGAGTTCGCGGGCCTGAATCGCTCAAGGCCGGGGCGCGCCGGCCGATCGGGCCGGGGTGAACCTGGTCGCGGTGCTCATCGTCCGCAACGAGGCGGCCAACCTGCCCGGCTGCCTGTCCTCCCTCCGCGGGATCGTCGACGGCGTGCACGTGCACGACACCGGCTCCAGTGACGAGACCGTCGACCTCGCGCGCTCGCTCGGGGCCACGGTGAGCACGGGGGAGTGGCGGGACGACTTCGCCGCCGCGCGCAATGCCGCGGTGCAAGCCGCCATCCAAGCCGCCGCCGGTGCCGCCGCTCAGGCCGCCGGTGTCACCGTCCAGGCCGCCATCCAAGCCGTCCAGGCCGCCAACCAGTCAGTCGCCGGTGTCGCCGCCCAGGCCGCCAACCAAGCCGTCCAGGCCGCCGAGGGGCCGGAGTGGGTGCTGAGCATCGACGCCGACGACCGGGCCGAGGGCGACCCGCGGCGGCTGCGCGCCATCCTCGCGTCGGCCCGCAGCGGGGCGCTGCTCGTGCCGATCGACAACCGGCACGACGAGCTGCCGTACACCCACCACACCCCGCGGCTCTTCCGCCCCGCCCGTGTGCACTGGGAGGGGCGGGTCCACGAGCGGCTCGTGCCGGCGGACGGCGTCTGGCCCGCGCTGCCCCGCGAGGCGCTGCACTTCGTGCACCACGGGTACGCGGACGCCGAGACCCGCCGGCGCAAGGCCCTGCGCAACGCCGCGATCGGCGAGGAGGTGCTGGAGCAGCTCAGCGGGGAGGCCGACCGCGACCTGGCCGCCACGACGCTGCTCGACCTCGGGCGCAGCTACGTCGGCGCCGGGCGGGCCCAGGAGGCCGTCAACGCCTTCGAGCACCTGCGTGAACGCACCCGGCCCGGCGACCGGCAGTGGGTGCTCGGCACCGACGCGCTGGCCCGGCTGCTGCTCGGCGCGGGGCACGACGACGCCGTGGTCTTCCTCGCGCGCGAGCTGCGCGAGCAGGGCGCCGAGCGCCAGTACTGCGACTGGCTCGAGGCCCAGGCTCTCGCCCAGCTCGGGCACGCCGACGAGGCCTGGCGGCTGCTGAGTGGCGTCAAGCACGTCGTCGACCCGGCCGGGCGCGTCTACCCGCCGGGGCACCTCGCCGAGCTCAAGCGGCTGCTCGGCGAGCTGGTGGCGGCGCGCCGCTAGCACTCAAGACCGGCCGGCACAGACCGGCCGGCACTCAAGACGGGCTAGCACTCCAGGCCGGGGCCCGGGCGGTCGGTCATCAGCGGGCGCACCGAGACCGGGCCGCCCGCAGCCGCCGCGATCTGCACCGCGCGCTCCAGCGAGTCGACGTCGATCAGCCAGTACCAGCGAAACGCCCCGGGACCGGCGCCGCCCTCGATCCGGACCGTCAGGCTCGGGTCGGCGAGCCGGCCCGCGTCGACCAGCTCGCCCCCGAGCTCGGCCGGCGGCGCCGACCCGGCCGCGTGCAACAGCAGGAACTTCGTCATGCCCGAAGGTCGGAGCCGGCGGGCGCGGCTCTACACGGGACGGGGCTCGCCGCGGTAGGTGCCGAACGACCACAGGTTGCCCTCCGGGTCGCGCGCCGCGAACCCCCGCGAGCCGTAGCCGGTCTCGTGCAGCTCCTGCAGGATCTCCGCGCCGGCGGCCGTGGCCCGCGCGTAGAGCGCGTCCGGCTCGGCGGTCACGACGTAGCAGCCGAACGTGCCGGGCTTCAGGTTCCACGGCGAGCCGTCGCGGCGGTCGCTGCCGAGCATGACGCCGCCGCCCTCCGGCCAGGCCAGCTCGGCGTGCTCGATGCGCTCGCCGTCGCCGTGCGCGGCGACCTCGACGAAGCCGAACGCGTCGACGAGGAAGGTGATCAGGGCGCGGGCGTCGGTCGCGCGCAGGGTGGGCCACACGGTCGGCGGCGGGGTCCGGTCATCGCTCATGGGCCGAGTCTGCCCGGGGCAGGTCCACCGGGGATTGCACGTTTCGGAACTCCTCCGCCCACCAGCGGGCCGGCGGCAGCCCGGCCAGCGCGGCGAACTCGCGGGTCAGGTGGGCCTGGTCGTAGTAGCCGCAGGCCACGGCGAGCGAGGCGAGGGGGTGGGCGCCGGCCGACTCCTGCAGCAGCCGCCGGGCCCGGTCGAAGCGGGCCACCCGCCCGGCGACCTTCGGCGACAGGCCGATCTCGACGCCGAAGCGGCGCGCGAGGTACCGCCCGCTCCACCCGGTCTCGCCGGCGAGCTCGGCCGGGCCGACCGCGCCGCCGCTCGCGCACAGCCGGCGCCAGGCGAACGCCACCTCCGGCGCCGGGAGCAGGCCGGGCGCCGCGCGCCGGGTGAGCAGCTCGTCGACGACGCGGAACCGGGCCGGCCAGTCCGCGGCGAGCCCGACCCGCTCGCGCAGCTCGGCCGCGAACGGCCCGAGGACGTCGGTGCCGTGCAGGTCCGCCCCGGCCAGCTCGCCCGCGGGCAGGCCGAGCAGGGCGCGGGCGCCCAGCGGGGACAGGGCCACCTGGACGCCGGCCGAGCCACCCGCCTGCTCGATCAGCGCGGGGGTGGTGTGCAGGCCGCCGATGAGGGTGTCGTACTCCCCGGGCGGCGCGGCCGGGTCCGGGTGCGCGGCGACGCGCAGGGGCCGGTCGAGCGTGATGATCAGCGTGAGGTACGGCGACGGCAGCCCCCGGTGCCACCCGGCCGGCAGCGCGGGCTGGGCGTAGCCCGTGTACCAGGCCGCGAAGGGCCGCACGGCCGGGGCGGGCCGCCAGCGGACGTACGCGGGCTCCACTCGCCCAGGTTAGGCGCTGCGGCGGTCCGCGCGGTTCATCGGCCACGCGTTCGGGGAAGGCGCCGCGTCCGGCTCGGTGATCAGCGCGTTCGCGTCGCCGTCGAGGGCGGCGGGCACGGTGCGGTAGGTCGGGATGGTGGTGAGCGTCCCGCCCTCACGCAGCGTGTGCACGACCTGCGCGTTCGGCGCGGCGAGCACCAGCGAGCCGCCCTGCTCGGCGGCGATGCCCGCGGTCACGCGCAGCATCACCACGCCGGTGCAGTCGATCGCGGCCACCGCCTCGAGGTCGACGACGATGCGGAGCTCGGGCCGCAGCAGTGCCTGCGACAGCGCCGTCTCCAGTTGCAGGGCGCTGGCCGCCACCAGCGCCCCGTGACAGGACAGCACCGTGGCGGCAGCGAGTCGTTCCACCGCGAGGGTCAGTGCTGCCATGCTGCGACGATACGGTCTGCGGTGACGGTGGGTGAACCACTGTCCAGCCGGTAACCCCGTCCGTCCGGCCGGTGCCCACACCACCGGACGTCGCGGTCGGTGATCGTCTGACCGGCGGCGCCCGTCGACCGGCCGGACGTTTCCGGAGCGATTTTCGTTCCAGTGTGCAACCCGATGACCGGTTCACGCGTCACGCATTCGAGTGACCGCAGTCCATCCGTTACGCTCGGTGATCGAGCCGGACGAATGACCCCGGCCGGGTGCGACGATGGGCAAACATCGACGGTAATCACGGTTTGAATGCGGTCGGCAACCCCGGCAACCCCTTGCGTAGACCCTTCGCATGCCAAGTGGTGCTCGCCGATATGGACGGCGACGATAGTGTGCGGTGTCAATACGATTCCGAACCCGTCGCGCCTGTCCGGTGGCCACCCCGCCGGCGCCGGCGCGTCGTCGCAAGGAGGCTTCATGGTGAGAAAAGGCCTGGCCACGACCGCGGCCATTGCCTTGGCCATCCCGGTGCTCGTCGCGTTGCCGGCTACGTCGGCGCTCGCGGCACCGGCGAAAGCTCCGGCCAAGGAGTCGGCGGGCGCGTCGGACGTGCGGGAGATGACCCGCACGAACTTCAAGCTGGACGGCAAGGTCGTCGACACGGCGAAGATGGCGAAGTCGAAGGCGCAGTCGCGCTCGAGCCTCGCCGCGGGGACCACCCCGCCGGTCGGCACCGTGCGTCAGTGGCTGGGTTCCGACGACTACAACGGCACCCTCTACCGCAAGGACTACGTCCTGCGCGGTGTCGGTGAGCACATCGAGGTCTGGGTCGCGGTCGACACCTCGTTCCCTGCGGGTGACTGCCGCAACCAGATCCCGAACACCACCACGGTGACCGACGCCCAGGTGGCGAACTTCATCACGCAGTTCGACACCAACATGTACCCGAAGGAGACCGCCGCCTTCGCCACCCCGCCGGACCGGGACGGCAGCAACGCGCTGCTCGGCCCGGACAAGAACGGCAACGGTGGCGTCTACACCGGCGGCGGCGAGAAGACGGTGACGCTGGTCGACAACGTCCGGGACGCCAACTACTACACGTTCCCGGCCGCGCCGACCTACATCGCCGGCTTCTTCTCCTCGCAGTTCAACGAGCTGTTCGACCGCAACGTCATGACGATCGACGCGTTCGACTGGGAGCACCGCACCGGTGCCGACCCCGTCGACGCGCCCACGTCGGACCTGTGCACCAGCCGCCCGGCCCGCCCGCGCCTCTACGAGGGCACGTTCGCGCACGAGTGGCAGCACCTGGTCGAGTACTACTCGGACCCGAACGAGACCAGCTGGATGAACGAGGGTCTGTCGGACTTCGCGCAGACGCTCACCGGCTACGTCGACGGGACCAAGACGGTCTTCGACAAGGGCGGCGACAGCCACCTGTACTGCTTCCAGGGCTTCGGGGGCGTGCAGACGCCGTACAACCCGAACCCGCGCGACTGCAACGGTGCCCAGAACTCGCTCAACCTCTGGGGTGAGGGTACGAACGGCAACGGGGTGCTCGCCGACTACGGCAACGCCTACGAGCTGATGCTGTACCTCTACGACCGTTTCGGTCAGGGCATCATCGAGCGGCTCCACCGCGATGCCGACCTGCAGGGTCTCGCGAGCCTCGACGCCGCCGTGAAGGCGTACGGCGCCAAGGACGTGTACTCGGTCCTGCACGACTACCAGAGCATGGTGCTGCTCGACAAGATCGTCGGCGACTCCCAGTGGGGCATCGTCCTCGGGGCCGACAAGAAGAAGGTCACGTCCAAGAGCCTGCGGTCCACGGTCAACCTGGACAACCCGCACTCCTACGACAAGCCTGGCGCGGCCCCCAACGGCGCGGACTACGTCCTGTTGCAGAAGAACGGCAAGGCGCTGGCCGGCAAGGACCTGCGCTCGCTGAAGTTCAGCGGCGCGAAGACCCTGCCGACCCTGCCCCTGGCCTGGACGCTGGTCAACAACGACCCGGACCGTGCCGGCAACTCGGTGCTGTTCTCCGGTAACGCGAACAACACCGACGCCGCCGCGGTCATCCCGGTGACCGTGCCCGCCACCAACGCGACGCTGAGCTTCCTCGCGAAGTACGGCGCCGAGCTCGGTTACGACTACGGCTACGTCCAGGTCTCGACCGACGGTGGCTCCACCTACACCTCGATCCCCGGCGACAAGACCGTCAGCGGACCCCTCGGGCCCGGCCTGAACGGCACGACGACCGGGTTCGAGCAGCACAACTTCGACCTGTCGGCCTACGCCGGCAAGTCGATCCTGGTGTCGTTCCGCTACGTCTCCGACGGTGGCGTGAACGAGGGCGGTCTGCTCATCGACGACATCAAGCTCGGCGGCACCACGCTGAGCGACGGCTCCAGCCTGGCGCCGTTCAAGTCGCCGACGCAGATCAAGCCGATCACGGTCAAGAACTGGAACGTGAAGCTGATCGGCATCGACGAGGCGCACGCGTTCGCCTGGCAGTTCGAGTTCAACGGCCAGGACAGCCTCTCGCTCAACTGGATCCAGCTGGCGCTGCTGTCGCTGTTCCCGAAGGTCGTGGCCGTCGTGGCCTACGACGAGCCGACGGAGCAGGTGCAGCAGTACGCGCCGTACACCCTCACGGTGAACGGCGTGACCCAGCCGGGTGGCGGCGGGGCGTAACAGGTTCCACGGCGGCCCCATCGTCCACTGCGGACGGTGGGGCCGCTGCCGTTGTACCGTGGCGGCGTGGCCGAGTACCTGCGCGTCTTCCCGCGCTACGGCCTGACCCGCCGCCAGATCGAGCGCACCGACCGGCTCCGCCGCGCCGGCGACTGGGCCGCGGCCTGCGTCGAGGCCGGGATCGCGGTCGAGTGCACGCTCGCCGGCCTCGACGCCGGGCTGCGGGCGCGGGTCGAGGCCGACCTGCCCTTCTTCGCGCCGGACCTGCTGCGCTGGCACGCCATCCGGATGCGTCACCACAGCCGGCTCAACTACACCAGCCACGAGCTGCGCGACCGCGGCGACGAGCTGACGCTGCCGGTGTGGGTGCGGGCCGACGGTGCGCAGGCCGTCGGCATCGGGGTGCGCAGTGTCCCGCCGTACCGCAGCCGCCTGCACATCGCCGGCCCGGGCGAGTTCTCGGCGGCCGCCGGACTCGACGAGACGCCGGAGTACTGGGACGTGCGGCACGCGCCCGCCCTGATCACCCGCTGCGGCGGCCGCGACCCGCACGCCGCGCACGTCTACGCGCTGCTCGCCGCCGGCCGCACCGCCGAGGCGTGGACCGCGGCCGGGTTCGACGTCGACCTCGACACCCACCACGAGCCGCACCCCACGCGCGAGCGGCTGTTCCGGGCGAACCTGACCTGGAACCTCGGCGACTTCACGCCCGCGCTGCCGGTGCTGGCCGCGACCGTGCGCGCGTACGCCCGGCGCCACGGCGTCGCCGCGGTGTGGCTGACCGCCGAGCGGGCCGAGCCGGTCCGGCTCGTCGTCGACCGCCTCGACGCCGAGCGCCCGCGGCTGCGCGGGGAGTGGTACGGGTCCGGCTGGCTGCACGCGGTGCCCCGGCTGCCGGTGATGCTGCAGGACCGGCCGCCGGACTACATCGACCTGCTCGCCGGGCGGGCCACCGCCGCGGACCTGCACCCGCTCGTGGCGGCGGCGCTGGTGCCGGACGAGCCGGCGACGGGGCCGCGGGCGCTGCACCTGCCCGAGCCGGCCGAGGTCCCCTGCGGCGACGAGATCCACCACGTCGGCGCCACGCTCCAGGTGCCGCACCCCGCCGAATGGATCGAGCGCGAGCTGGCACTGCACGCCCTCGGCGGCCCGGTCCCGGGCGGTTGCGCGGGCGTCGTGTTCCGGTGGCGGGCGGGCCGGCGCGGGCTGCCCGAGCCGCTGGAGGGGTTCCGCGAGGAACTGCGGGAACGGATCCGCTACGGCGAGGCCGACACCCTCGCGGCCCTGCGCGACGAGGGCCTGGCGCTTTAAGATCCCGCGGTGCCGAAACAGCGGCGTACGGCCGCCACCTCGACGCCACCGAGGGCGTCATCCCGCTGACGTTCACCCCGCGGCGCCGCCTGCTGCGCCGCTGCGACGACGGCCATGGGCTGTACGTCGTGCCGCACGCCGCCGGCCGGACCCGCTACGCGCTGCGCTACGGCCCGCTGGAGCCGCGCCGGCTCCTGCTCAGCCTGCACGGCCTGCGGGAGCTGTGGGACGAGCGGGACACCGCGGGGCTGCTCGCCCGCTGCGGCGGCTCCCGGCGCGCCTGCGCGACCTGCGCGGCGAGCTCTACGACCGGGCGCAGCTCGGCGAGGCCGACAGCGTGACGGCCCTGCTGGACGCGGGCCTGGACCCGCACGTGCCGGCCGGCGACGGGCGGACGCTGCTGCACGTGCTGGCGGACCTGGTGCCGGACGAGGCCGCGCTGCGCCTGCTCGACCGGCTCCTCGCGGCGGGCCTGGATCCGGCCGCGAGGACCGCGGACGGCGTGACCCCGCTGCGGTACGCCGAGCGGGTCAACGCCGCCCCCGCGCTCGTCGCCGCCCTGCACCGCGCGAGCTAGGATCGCAGCGTCGCTACTGTGGGCCGGAGCGGCGTGACCCGTGGTAGTGTCCCGATCGATTAAAGTCGATGCGCCTGGGGAGAGCCACCATGACCGCTACGACGCAGCGCCCGGCCGGTCAAGCCCCGCGGCTGCCGTTCGCCCGGCCCAACATCCTCGAGATCGCCCCGCTCTACGACGTCCTGCGCCGCGAGGCGCCGATCACCCTCGTGACCACGCCCGCCGGTGACCCCGCGTGGCTCGTGACCGCCTACTCGGAGGCGCGCCAGATCTTCGGTGACAAGCGCTTCGGCCGCTCCCACCCCCAGCCGCAGCGCGCGTCGCGGATCACCCACGCCGCGCTGCAGGATGGGCCGACGGGCGACTTCGAGACGGAGGAGCGTGAGCACACGCGGATGCGGCGCCTGCTCGCGCCCGCGTTCTCCGCGGCCCGCATGCGCCGGCTCGGCACCCGCATCGAGGAGCTGACCGCGCGCTGCCTCGACGACATGCAGGCCGCCCGGGACGCGGACCCGGACGCGCCGGTGAACCTGCACGAGTTCCTGTCGTTCCCGCTGCCCGTGCTCGTCATCTGCGAGCTGCTCGGCGTGCCCTACGAGGACCGGCAGCGCTTCCGCAACCTCTCCGAGCGCGTCGGGCGCATCGACGGCGGCGCCGACGCCCAGCTGGCGATGCGGGAGTTCAAGGAGTACACGGCCGGGCTCGCGGAGCGCAAGCGCCGCGACCCGGCGCCGGACGTCATCTCCGACCTCGTCACCGCGCAGACGACCGACCCCACGCTCGGCGACGACGAGGTGTCCCGGCTCGCGGCGGGGCTCATCTTCGCCGGCCACGAGACCACCTCGACCCGCATCGATCTGGGCACCCTGCTGCTGCTCGCGGACCTCAGCCGGCGCGACCGGTTCGTGGCCGACCCGGAGGGCGAGGTCGCCGCGACCGTCGAGGAGATCCTGCGCATCACCGCCCCCGGCGGCCTCGGCCTGCTGCGCTACGCCCACGACGACGTCGAGGTCGGCGGCGTGACGATCGCCCGCGGCGACGCGGTCATCATCTCCAGCAACGCGGCCAACCGCGACGCCACGGTCTTCGCCGATCCCGCGGACTTCGACGTGGACCGCAAGCCCAACGTGCACCTCGCGTTCGGTCACGGCGCGCACGTGTGCATCGGCGCGAACCTGGCCCGCACCGAGCTGCGCACCGTGTTCCCGGCGCTCCTGCGGCGCTTCCCGGGCCTGCGCCTCGCCGTGCCCGTGGACCGCATCGAGGTCCACGCGAACCGGCTCACCGGCGCCGTGGACGAGGTTCCGGTGCTGTGGTGAAGGTCCGGGCCGACACCGACGTGTGCGTGTTCTCGGGCATGTGCGTGCTCAACGTGCCCGAGGTCTTCGACCAGCGCGACGACGGGATGGTGGAGGTGCTCGCCGAGCGGCCGCCGGAGGACCTGCGGGAGCGGGTCCGCCTGGCCGTGCTCGGCTGCCCCTCCGGCGCCCTGTCCGTCGAGGAGGACTGACCTCAGACCTGGCGCACGTGCCGGCCGCGGGACGCCGAGGCGGCCGCGGCCAGCAGCGTCATGAGCGTCGCCGCGCCGAAGACCACCACGAGCCCGTCGTGGAACGGCTGCGCGATGAGGTTCGGGAAGAACTCGTGCCCGGTCAGCGTCGTGGCGTTGGCCGGCGGCAGGTTCCCCAGCACGCCGTACGGCTCCAGCAGGTGCGCGACCGGGTTGCTGCCCAGGAACGCCGCGAACAGGGTGCTCACCGGCGGCAGCGAGGCGACGGACGCGGCCACGTCCTGCGGCACGCCCTGCGCGGTGAGGCCGCTCGTCAGCGTCTGCGGCAGCGCGTGGGCCAGGCCCACCACCATGAGCGAGAAGAACACCCCGATCGACAGCGAGGTGCCGGCGTTCTGGAACGTGGCGCGCATGCCCGAGGCCACGCCGCGCTGGTTCGCCGGCACGCTGCTCATGATCGCCGAGGTGTTCGGGGCGGAGAACATGCCCTGGCCGAGCCCGCTGACCACGAGCAGCGCGGCGAAGAGCGGGTACGGGAAGTCGATCGGGATCAGCAGCAGCCCCAGGAACCCGGCCGCCACGAGCAGCAGGCCCGTGGTCGAGAACAGCCGCGCGCCGAAGCGGTCGGAGAGGTAGCCGGAGATCGGCCCGGCGATGAGGAACCCGGCGGTCAGCGGCAGCATGAAGATGCCCGCCCACAGCGGCGTGTCCTCGAACTTGTAGCCGTGCAGCGGCAGCCAGATGCCCTGCAACCAGATGATGAGCATGAACTGCATGCCGCCGCGGGCGATCGACACCAGCAGCGCGGCGAGGTTGCCCGCCGCGAACGCCCGGACCTTGAACAGCCCCAGCCGGAACATCGGGTGCGCGATGCGCGACTCGACCACCACGAACACGATGAGCAGCAGCACCCCGAGGCCGATCCCGCCGAGCACGCGCGGGCTCGTCCAGCCGGTCGGATGGCCGCCGTAGGGCTGGATGCCGTACGTCATCGACGCCAGGATCAGCAGGGTGCCCGCGGCGAACGTGACGTTGCCGAGCCAGTCGACGGGGGAGCGGTGGCGCTCGCCGGTCTCGCGCAGGCTGCGGTACGACCAGATCGTGCCCACCACCCCGACCGGCACGCTGACCCAGAACACCGCCCGCCAGTCGATCGCGGCGAGGATCCCGCCCAGCAGCAGCCCGAGGAACTGCCCGGCGAGCGCGGTGATCTGGTTGATGCCCAGCGCCATGCCGCGCTGGCGGGCCGGGAACGCGTCGGTGAGGATGGCCGCGGAGTTGGCCGTGAGCATCGCGCCGCCGAACGCCTGCACGATGCGCCAGAGGATGAGCCACATCGCCCCGGCGCCGGCGTGGAACGGGTCGAAGGACAGCGCCACCGAGGCGATGGCGAAGATCAGGAAGCCGAGGTTGTACATCCGGACGCGGCCGAACATGTCCCCGAGCCGCCCGAGCGCGACCACCAGCACCGCGGACACGAGCAGATAGCCCATGATCATCCAGAGCAGGTAGCCGATGTTCCCGGGCGCGAGGGGGTCCAGCCCGATGCCCCGGAAGATGGCCGGCAGCGAGATGATGACGATCGAGCCGTCGATGGTCGCCATGAGCATGCCGAGCGTCGTGTTGGACAGCGCGATCCACTTGTACCGGTCGGGCTTCGTCTGCGTCAGCGTGGCGGTCACAGCTCCTCCGCCAGCTTGTCCAGCAGGCGGGCCGCCTCCACGAGCGCCCGCCGCTCGTCGTCGCTCAGGTGCCCGATCGCCTCGGCCAGCGCGTGGGTCTTCAGCGTGCGCCGGTCGGTGAGCAGCCGGCGCCCCTCCTCCGTGATGGTGATCAGCACGCGGCGGCCGTCGCCGGGATCGGGGGAGCGGCGCACCAGGTCGCGCTGCTCCATGGTCTGCAGCGTGGCGCCCATGGCCTGCGGCTTGACCCGCTCGTCGCCGGCCAGCTCCCCGGGTGTCGCGGGACCGCCGCGGTCCAGCCGCGACAGGACCGAGGCCTCCGACAGGGTCAGCTCCCCGGGCACGTGCGTCTGCCGGAGCCGCCGGACGAGCCGTCCGACCGCGATCTGCAGCGCGGCGGCGGTCTGCTCGATCTCCATATAGTAAACGTAGACTGATAAACCTGGGTTGAAGAAAGGGCGGCGCGGGTGATCCGCGCCACCCCTCCTCCTGGTGCTCCTAGAAGCCGACCGCGACCAGCAGGTACTGCGGGCTGCCGTGCGACACGAACGACGACTGCCCGGCGTAGTCGTCGTACGGGAAGCCGTACGCGAGCCGGTTGATGGCGTGGTCGTGCCAGAACTTCGCGTAGTAGTTCGCCGGCGCGGCCAGGTAATACGTGCTCGGGTTCGACCAGTCCGCCTGCGGCCGCTCGCGCACGTGCCGGTTGAGCGTGGAGCAGTTGGTCGGGTCGTTGGCGAGCACCCCGGCGCAGCCGAAGATGTCCGACGTCGGCGCGTTGATGCCGAACTGCTGCGCGTAGGCGGTGAAGTAGTTCTGGTTCACCCCGCCGGCCCGGAACGTCGGGTCGCTGCCCGGCGCGATGATCCGGTAGGGCGCCTGCGACTGGGCCAGCACCTTGAACTGCTGCGGCACCTCGGCGATGAACTTCGCGAAGGTGGCCTCCCGCGTCTCGGTGAAGGTCTGGTAGTCCTCGCCGACCTGCACGTCGTAGCCGTCCTTGGCGTGCAGCCGCATCGCGATCTTCAGGCCGAACGCGTCGACCCGCGTGGTGTTGCCGTTGAACACGTTGGCCCCGACGGTGAACTCGATGAAGTCGAAGTACTGTCCGTTGGGCTGGCCCACGTAGAAGTACATCCGCCCCGCGCTGTTGGCCGGCATGTCGATGTACGGCTGTTCGGCGATCGAGTGCGTCTGCCCGTTGAAGCTCCAGTAGACCTGGCTGTCCGGGTAGCGGCCGTTGGTGCGGTTGAGCACCTTCACCATGACCACGTTCTGGGCGGCCGGGATGCCGCTGGTGTCGCCCCAGAACTGGTCCGGCGGCGGCGGGCTGCTCGGCGGGGTGCTGCCCGGCGTGGTCGGCGTGGTGGTGGAGACCCGGACGCCGAACTCGTACAGGGAGTAGCCGTACGCGGTGCCGCGGGCGGTGCCGTACATCCGCACGTAGCGCCCGGAGCCGCTGACGGTCAGGTTCTGCACCCCGCCCGCGCCGGTGGTCGTGCTGTAGATCGTCGTCCAGGTCGTGCCGTCGGCCGACGTCTGGATCTGGAACGCCTTGCCGTAGGCGGCCTCCCAGTTCAGGTCGACGCCGCAGACGGTCGCCGTGGCGCCCAGGTCGACCTGGATCCACTGCGGGTCGCTGAACGCGCTGGACCAGCGGGTGGTGGTGTTGCCGTCGAACGCGGCCGAGGCCGGGCTGGCGGCGTTCTCCGTCGACGACGCGGTCGCCGGCTTGCCCTGGGCGTAGTTCGACGTGCCGCAGGACCCGCCGCCGAACGTGCCGAAGACCTGGAACTCCCACAGCGAGTAGCCGTAGGCGGTGGCGCGGGCCGTGCCGTTCATCCGGACGTAGCGCCCGGAGCCGGACACGCTGAGCGTCTGCACGCCACCGGTGCCGGTCGTGGTGCTGTAGACGTTCGTCCAGGTCGTGCCGTTGGCCGAGGTCTGGATCTGGAAGGACTTGGCGTAGGCCGCCTCCCAGTTGAGCACCACCTGGTCGATGGTGGCCGTCTGGCCCAGGTCGACCTGGATCCACTGCGGGTCGCTGAACGCGCTGGACCAGCGCGTGCCGGTGTTGCCGTCGGTGGCGGCCGAGGCCGGGCTGGCGGCGTTCTCCGTCGACGACGCGGTGGTCGGCTTGCCCTGCGACAGCAGCGTGCTCGCGGCGCTGGCGCTGCCGATCGAGAAGGCCGCGTAGCCGGCCAGGACCACCGCCACAGAGAGCGCGCTCACGAGGAGGCCGCGCCGTCGATTCCGTGGACGTCGATCGATGGATGCGGGGACGGGTGGTCTGGTTGTTTCGGACATCAAGGCAGCTCCCTGACGTGGTTGGGGCGTCATTGCGGGTTGGGTGACCGCCGCCGCACCCCATCGGGTGCGCCGGTTCAGGCGGAGGACCGGCGCTGGCGGGGCGCGGTCTGTGCGGGTGATGAGAGAGCGCTCTCTCCGTCTAGAGCGTCATCCAATCGGCCGGTTCCGTCAAGTGGCGGGTTTTGATGTCTGACGCATCGGGCACGTGCTGTCACAGATGGGCACGTGGTCGTGTCCACGGGCGCCCGGGAGGTGCACATTGGCTGACACGCAATCCGCATCAGCTCCCACCGGCGGGATCATCCGAAGTCTGATTCCCGCCCGGATCGACCGCTTGACCTGGGCGCCGTTCCATACGCGCATGGTCATCGCGCTCGGCACCGCCTGGGTGCTCGACGGACTCGAGATCACCATCGCCAGTGCCGTCGGGGCCGTGCTGAACAAGCAGGAGACGCTCGGGCTCTCCAGCACGCAGGTCGGCGCGATCGCCACCGTGTACCTGCTCGGCGAGGTCTTCGGCGCGCTGTTCTTCGGCCGTCTCTCCGACGCCCTCGGCCGCAAGAACCTCTTCATCGTCACCCTCGGCGTCTACCTCGCCGGCAACGCCCTCACGGCGCTGACCTGGGGCAACGACGCCACGGCCCTGGTCTTCCTCTACTTGACGAGGTTCATCGCCGGAGCCGGCATCGGCGGCGAGTACGCCGCGATCAACTCCGCCATCGACGAGATGATGCCCGCCAGGTACCGCGGCCGGGTCGACATCGGCGTGAACGGCACCTACTGGGGCGGCGCCATCATCGGCACGCTCGGCACCTACGTGCTGCTCAACCACATCTCGCTGAACATCTCCTGGCGGCTGGGCTTCCTCATCGGCCCGATCATCGGTCTGCTGATCTGGAACCTGCGGCGGCACCTGCCGGAGAGCCCCCGATGGCTCATCATGCACGGCCGTGAGCGGGAGGCCGAGGAGGCCATCGCCCAGATCGAGAGCGACGTCGAGCGCTCCGGCCAGCGCCTGGCCCCGGTCGACGAGAACCACGCCATCGAGGTCAAGCCGGCCCCGAGTCACGGCTATCTCTCGCTGATCAAGGTGCTCTTCACGAAGATGCCGGCCCGTTCCACGCTGTCGGCCTCGCTCATGATCACGCAGTCGTTCCTGTACAACGCGATCTTCTTCACCTACACCCTGGTGCTGTCGAAGTTCTACCACGTCGACGCCGAGAAGACCCCGATCTACCTGATCGCCTTCGCCGTGGGCAACCTGGCCGGACCGCTGCTGCTCGGCCACCTCTTCGACACCGTCGGCCGGCGCAAGATGATCGCCGGCACCTATCTGCTGTCGGGCGTGCTGCTGGCCATCTCGGCCTGGATGTTCGACGCGGGCATGCTCAACGCCTTCACGCAGACGCTCGCCTGGTGCGTCATCTTCTTCTTCGCCTCGGCGGGCGCGAGCTCGGCCTACCTCACGGTCTCCGAGATCTTCCCGCTGGAGATCCGCGCCCAGGCGATCGCCGTGTTCTTCGCGATCGCCCAGTGCTTCGGCGCCATCGGCCCGATCTTCTACGGCTGGCTGATCGGCGAGGGCACCGACCCGGGCAAGCTGTTCATCGGCTACCTCGTCGGCGCGGCCATGATGATCATCGGCGGCGTGGTCGAGATAGTCCTGGGCGTGGACGCGGAGGGCAAGTCCCTCGAGCACGTGGCCACGCCACTGACCGCCGTCTCCGTCGGCGGCAACCGCATCGGGGAGTGAACCCCTCGCTCACCTGGCGGCGTCCGGCTCCGGCCGGGCGCCGCTGTTCGTGAGGGCCTTCTGGCTCGGTGTGCAGCGACCAATCCCCACGCCGGGCCGGGCTGCGGAACGTGTCTTGAGTCAAGAAACTGGCAGGGTCACAGCACTTACCGGTCGGTGACTGGCCGTCCGTCGGGCGCGACCACGGTCCATGGGACCTGGTGTCGATCGAGCTCGCCCGACAGGGCCGCTCGTGCACACGCACGGCCCTGCTCGCGCAACGAGGCCGCCACCGACCAAACTCCTGAGGTGGTGGCCTCTCGTGAGCCGTCCCACCCGGTGAGCGTCACCTCCCGCTGCGTGCGGCCCACCGTTGAGCGGGCCCCCAGCGCCAGTTCATCGCTCATCGCCAGCACCACCACGGGGCCAGAGCCCTCCAGCGTCTCAAGCAGCGCTGCGGCGGCGTTCTCACCCAGTTCGCGCTGATTGCGCTCCACCACGGCGATGCGCACGTCGCCCCAGTCCTGACCGGCCTCAGTCAGTGCATCGCGGTAGCCGGCCAGACGAGCCCCGGTGACGGGAAAGGGGACCGCCTGCGGGTCCATCAGGTCGGGGGGCAGGTCGTGGCCGCGCAGGACGCCGCTGGCGCGGCGCCGGTCCAGGGGGAAGCTGATGATGACGGGGGTCGCTTCAGCCAGCGGCGTGGCCGCCGCGACCGCTGCCGCCGCCGCGCGGTCATCGGGCCCGATGCACACCAGCCCCGGGTGGGCAGGACCGCCTTGGATGGCAGCGGGCCGCCCGCTGCTCGCGACGGCGGCCAGCACCGGGTCATCGGCGACGGTGGTCCACAGCACGTAGCCGTCCACCGCCGCTGCCAGCACCCGGTCGACGTCCGAGGCATCCCCTCGGGTGGGAATCAGCACCACTCCCAGGTCCTCGCTGACGCAGACGTCGGTGATCCCGGCCAGGAATTGCGCCGCCTGCGGGTTGTCGAAGAGGTAGGACAGGTGCTCCCCGACCACCACCCCCAGCTGCTTGGCGCGCCCTGAGCGCAGGGCCCGGGCGGTGCTGTCGGGGCGGTAGCCCAGCCTGGCCGCGGCCTCCAGCACCCGGGTCCGGGTGGCCTCGGCGACCCGCGCGGGGTGGTTGAAGGCGTAGGAGACCGTCATTGGCGCGACCCCTGCCTGCTTGGCGACGTCTTTGACGGTGGGACGTCGTTGCGCAGGTGTGGGCACAAACAACATCATATCTTGCTGTGTAACGTTACGAAGACTTCTTGTGTAACGTTACGAAGCATGAGTCAAGGCACGGTCGCTGCCGCGTCCCGTCCACCCGTCCTCCGTGCCCGTGCCGCCTACGGGCCCTACGCGGCGTTCGCCGCGTTCGGGATCTTCTGGGGCGCCTGGGGAGCTGCCCTTCCCACACTGCGCACCCGGGCCGGGGCCAGCGAGGGTCAGCTGGGCACCGCCTTGCTCTTCATCGGCCTGGGGGCGCTGCCGGCGATGGCCTTCACCGGACGTGCGGTGGACCGCTACGGGCTCCGTGTGGCGTCGTGGCTGCTGGCGGCACTGGCCGGTGCCGGCCTCCTCGTCACCGCCGGCGCCGACGGGGTGGTGCTGCTGATCATCGGAATGCTCGTGGTCGGCGCCGCCTCCGGTGCCGCGGACGTGGCCATCAATACCCTGGCTGGCCGCGCAGAGCACGCCACCGCCAAGCCTCTGCTCACCCGATCCCACGGGCTGTTCTCCGTGGGCGTGGTCATCGCCAGCCTGTCCACTGGAGCGCTGCTGGGTGCGGGACTGTCACTGCTGATGGCCTTCGCCGTGGTCGCGGCGGTGATGTGCGCTCTGGCAGCGGCTGCCCAGCTGACCAGCACGGCGCTGCAGATTCCGGCTCACCAGGGCGATGCCAGTGCCCGTCAGGAGCGCGTTGCACCGGCAGGCTCCGGCGCGGCCGCGCCCCGTGGCGCACGCAGGCTCACGGGCCTGCTGCGCCGGATCAGCCCGACCTCACCCCTGTTCGTCGTTGGACTGGTGGCTGCCTTGGCCTACGCCATCGAGAACGCCCACCAGAGCTGGGGAGCGGTGATGCTCACCGACGTCTTCAGTGCCTCACCCCAGCTGGCGGCCGCGGCCCCGGCGACTTTCGCCGCCACCGCCGCGCTGGCGCGCCTGAGCCTGGCGCCGCTGTCACGCAGCCACCCCACCGCGATGTTGCTCGGTGGAGGCGCGTTGGCTACCGCGGGCAGCGCGGTGCTGGCCACCGCCCCTTCGGTCGCAATCGCCCTGGTCGGGCTGGTGCTGGCCGCCCTGGGCACCGCGACGTTGTTCCCCACCTTGCTCAGCCGCAGCCTGCGAGGCACCGACCCCGCTCAGCACGGCCGGGCCACCTCCACCGTCGCCGCCACCGCCTACCTGGGCTTCCTGCTCGGCCCGGCCTACGTGGGCATGCTGGCCGAGAGCAGCGACCTGCGCGGCGCGCTGCTCGGCGTGGCCGTGCTGGCTTTGGTCTTCACCCTGGCAGCAGCGCCGATCAGCACCTGGGCTTGCGGACGTGCCGCAGCAGCGGGACAGACCCAGCCAACAGCTGGGCGAAGGTCGCTGAGCCGAGCGCGGGACCGTTGTCGGTGACCAACGCGATCGGCACCGCCCGGGACGTGACTTTCCCGGTGGTCTCGTCGACGACCTCGACGCGGCCCCGGTCGGCACGCAAGTCCGGACGCGCGCCAGCCCGACGACGGCCCACCGAATCGAGCGGCGGCTATCGTGCCGTCGGCCGCCACACGGGCAAACGCAACCACACCGCCATGCGCGGCGTCACCCGTATCCGCGCGGCGAGCCGATCCTCGGCTGCAGCTACCCGCGCAACGCCGTCGACGACCATCCCCGCCTGGTCTGCCCTTCCGCGCCCTGCTCGGCGCGTGAATGCGGCGTCTTTGCGCCGGGGCGTGAAACGCGATGTTTTCGCTCAGCGGGTGAACGCGACGTCGAGCACCGAGCCGAGCGCGAGGTAGGCCATCGCCCCGAGCGCCGCGGCCGGCACGAGCGCCACCAGCGCCAGCAGCCGCTCCCGCCCGGTGCGGCTGAGCACCAGGGGCACCGCGAGCCCGATCGCCGCCACGATCCAGGCCTCGCCCGCCGGGCGCTCCTTCACCGCCAGGTACGCCGCCTCGGCCAGGAACACCCCGCCGAGCACGCACACCCCGACGACCCGCCGCCCCCGCCGCTCGTCGCGCCACCACGCCCCGGCGGTCGCGAACACCGGCCCGGCCAGCAGTCCCACCGCCCCCCACCCGAGCGGCCCCGCGAGCACGTCGGCGCCGACGTGCCGCCCCTCGAACACCACGAGCCCGCCGTAATACCCGGCCACCGCCCCCACCAGCACCGCGGTGCCCGCGAGCCAGACCCGCCACCAACCCTCGCGCACGACCGCCCCGGCCGCGAACGCCCCGGCGGCCCACACCGCCCCCGAGTTCACCAGCCGGCTCGACTCGCCCGGCATCACGTGGTTCAGCAGGAGTGACACCACGCCGAGCACGATCCCGCCGGCAGTCCACGCAAGCAACGTCCGCACGCCCGCATGGTGCCAGACGGCGTCACGTTCCCTGTGGAGTTGTGCAAGCAACCCGTGCATCCCGACGCCTCCGACCGTAGACCGGGGGTACGACACTTTCGCGTCGACGCTGGTCGCGGCCCGGGTCTCGAGCTGCAACCGGCATCACAGCCCGCTCTCAGGAATCGGATGGCACTGCGTGTCATGCTTATCCGATGGCGACTACTGAGGCGGTTCCCGGTCCGGCGGTCCGGCGGCGTTCGCTCCTGCGGCCCCTGGCGTTCACGGCGACCCTCGCCGTGGTGCTCGGGCTGCTGTTCGGGGTGCCCTGGTGGTCGCTGGTCATGGCCGGCAACGACTGGCCGCTCGGGGTCCGGGTCGCCGGCACCGCCGTGTTCGCCGTGGCGCTCGTCGTCTTCCCCGTCACGATGTTCCTCGGCCACGGGCGCCGCGTCGACTGGGCGGCCCGCCTCGCCGACACGATCCTCGGCGCCGTGTGGATCCTGTTCGTCTGGGCCGTGGCCGGGGACCTGCTGCGCCTCGCCCTGCTCGCCGGGGGAGTCGACGACCCGGTGCGTTCCCGCGTGGCGGCCGGGTTCACCGCGGTGGTCGCGCTGGGGCTGGGCGTGTGGGGGTACCGCGAGGCCATGCGCGTCCCCCGGGTGCGCCGCGTCGAGGTGCGCATCCCGCGGCTCGGGGCCGGGCTCGACGGGCTGAAGATCGTCCAGCTGACCGACACCCACTACGGGCCGATCGACCGCGTCGACTGGTCGAAGGGGGTCACCGAGGTGGTCAACACGCTCGGGGCCGACATCGTGGCGCACACCGGCGACATCGCCGACGGCACCCCCGGACAGCGCACCGGGCAGGCGGCCCCGCTGGCCGACGTGCGGGCCGGGCTGGCGCGGGTCTACGTCACCGGCAACCACGAGTACTTCGGCGAGGCCCAGGGCTGGCTCGACCACATGCAGGGCCTCGGCTGGGAGCCGCTGCACAACCGGCACATCGTGATCGAGCGCGGCGGCGACCGGCTCGTGGTGGCCGGGGTCGACGACCGCACCGCCGCCGGCAGCGGGCTGGAGGGGCATCGGGCCGACCACGCGATCGCGCTGGAGGGGGCCGACCCCGGGCTGCCGGTGCTGCTGCTCGCCCACCAGCCCAAGCAGATCGACGCCGCGGTGGCGCACGGCATCGATTTGCAGATCTCCGGGCACACCCACGGCGGGCAGATCTGGCCGTTCCACTACCTGGTGCGCGTCGACCAGCCGGTGGTGCAAGGGCTGACCCGGCACGGGGACCGCACGCAGCTCTACACCAGCCGCGGCACCGGATTCTGGGGCCCGCCGTTCCGCGTGTTCGCGCCCAGCGAGATCACCGAGATCGTACTGCGCGCCGGCGCCTGACGGTCGTTACCGGCAGTACACGGGCATGCCGCGAGCGTGACCGGCGTCACCTAACGCATCGGCGCCCGTCGACGGCGACGGGCGTATCTTCAGCCTTGCGGGTCCCGGCGCCCTGACACCGGGACCAACGGGGATGGCACATGAGCGCCGTGACGCTCGCCTTTCTTGGCCTGGGTGGCCTGAGCCTGCTGTTGCTGCTGATCTCCCTGCGGTTCCGCCACCTCGGGCACCTGCGGTTGCCGCACCTGCGGTGGCTGCACCTGCCGCGGGGGCACGGCCGGGGCCCGGGGTTCGCCCTGCCCGCCACGAGCGGGTTCCTGGGCGGGTTCGGGTTCGGCGGGGCGATCGCGATCGAGGCCACCCACCGCACCGGCGGCCCGGCGGTGCTCGCCGGTATCGCCGCCGGCGTCGTGGTCGGGGCGCCGCTGGCCTGGGCGGCGGGGCGGTTCGTGGCCGCCGTCGCCGGCATGCGCACCGACGCCACCCCCGAGAGCGCCGGGCTCATCGGGGCCACCGGGATCGTCGTCAGCGAGATCCCCGTGGGCGGGCTCGGCCAGGTGCGGCTGTCGTATGCCGGGCAGCCGATGAAGTTCAACGCGCGGGCGGACGGCCCGCTCGCGCTCGGCGTCCAGGTGCTGGTCATCGGGGTCCCGACGCCCACCAGCGTGCTCGTGATGCCGCTACCGGCCGTTCTCAACCTTGAGGAAGGGTCATGAATCCCCTGTACGTCGCCGTCGGCGGCCTCGCCGTCCTCGTCGTGCTCATCGTCGCCTCCGTGCTGTCGCGGGTCCGTGTCGCCGGGCCCAACGAGGCGTTCATCGTCACCGGCCGCAAGGGCCGCGCCGTCACGAGCGCCGACGGCAGCGTCACCACCGACCTGTCCGGCCAGAAGGTCGTCATGGGCGCGTCCGTGTTCGTGCTGCCGATCGTGCAGCGGCTCTACCGCCTGGACCTGTCCAGCCGCGAGATCCCTGTCCAGGTCAGCGCGGCGGTGAGCAAGCAGGGCATCCGGTGCGACGCCGAGGCGGTCGCCATCGTCAAGGTCGGCGGCACCGCCGAGATGATCCGGCCGGCCGCGCAGCGGTTCCTGCACCAGCAGAACCGCATCGAGACGTTCACCGCGCAGGTGCTCGCCGGCGCGCTGCGCAGCGTCATCGGGCGGCTCACCATCGAGGAGATCATCCGGGACCGGGCCGGGTTCGCGGCCCACGTCGCCGAGGAGGCCGAGCTCACCCTCACGCATCAGGGGCTCGTCCTCGACGTGTTCCAGCTCGAGGACATCCGCACCGCGGGCACCTACCTGCAGGACCTCGGGCGGCCGGAGGCGGCCCGGGTGTTCCGGCTGGCCGCGATCGCCGAGGCGCAGGCGCGGCAGGGGGCCGAGCAGGAGCGGATGCGGGCCGAGGAGGCGATCGCCGAGTCCGAGCGGAACCTGGCGGTCAAGAAGGCCACGGTGCAGGCCGAGATCGACGCGGCCAACGCCCGCTCGGCGAGCGCGGGCCCGATCGCGCAGGCCGAGATGCAGCAGGCGGTCCTCGCCGAGCAGCAGAAGGTGGCCGAGCGCAACGCCGAGCTCAAGCAGCGCCAGCTCGACACCGAGGTGCGCAAGCCCGCCGACGCCGAGCGCTACCGGGTGGAGCAGGAGGCCGAGGCGGCCAAGAACGCGGCGATCGCGCGGGCCGAGGCCGGGCGGCAGGCGACCATCGCCGGGGCGCAGGCCCAGGCGGAGCAGGCGCGGCTGGTCGGCGAGGGCGACCGGGCCCGGCGCGCGGCGGCCGCGGAGGCGGTGCGGCTGGAGGGCGCGGCCGAGGCGGACGCGGTGCTGGCCCGCGGGCAGGCCGAGGCGGCGGCGATGCGGGCCAAGGCCGGCGCGTTCGGCGAGTACGGCCAGGCGGCCATCCTCGACCTGCTCGTGCGCGTGCTGCCCGAGGTGGTGGGGGCGGCGAGCGCGCCGATCGGGGAGATCGACCGGATGACGGTCATCTCGACCGAGGGTGCGACCTCGCTGACCAAGGCGGTGGCGAGCAACGTGGCCCAGGGGCTGCAGCTGGGCACCGACCTGACCGGCGTCGACCTCAAGGCCCTTCTGGCCGGGCTGGCGACGAGCGGCGCGAGCGGGAGCAACGGCAGGCCCGAGGCGATCGAGGCGAAGTAGACCGGAGGCGCACCCTCTTGGTACCGTCGAGTACCAAGGGGGTGCGTCATGCTTCCAGGCACCGCGGTTCGATGGGCCACCAAGCACGGCTTCATGCGGGCCGGCATCAACGCCGCCGCGCGCAAAGGCGACGAGCAGGCCCGGTTCTTCACCGACCCGGCCGTGCGCGCCGATCCCTACCCGTTCTACCGGGGCATCCGCGAGACCGCGCCGCTCGTGCGCAGCCGGCTCATGTGGGCCACCGCGCGGCACGACCTCGCCGGGGCGGTGCTGCGGCACGAGGCCTTCGGGGTCGGGTTCTCCGACCGGCCGCTGCCGGCGCCGATCGGGCTCATGTTCCGGTTCAGCCGCCGCAGCTCGCCGATCGGGCCGGTCGACCCGCCGTCGATGCTGGTGACGGACCCGCCGGACCACACGCGGTACCGCCGGCTCGTCTCGAAGGTGTTCACCGCCCGCGCGATCGAGGGGCTGCGGCCGCGCATCGAGCAGACCTGCGCCGACCTGCTGCGGGACAAGCCGGCCGACCTGATCGCCGACTTCGCCTCCCTGCTGCCGGTGACGGTGATCGCGGAGATCCTCGGCGTCCCGCTGGACATGCGCCAGAAGTTCCTGGCCTGGGGCAACGCCGCCGCGCCGACGCTGGACCTGGGGCTGTCGTTCGCGACCTACCGGCAGACCGAGATCAACATCCGGCACGTCAACGACTGGATGCGCGGGCACTTCGCCCGGCTGCGCCGCGAGCCCGGCGACGACCTGCTCAGCCAGCTGGTGCGGCTCGACGACCTGAGCGAGGACGAGCTGCTGGCGACCGCGGGGCTGCTGCTCGCGGCCGGGTTCGAGACCACCGTGAACCTGCTCGGCACCGGCGCCTGGCTGCTCATGCGCCACCCGGAGCAGCTGGCGATCCTGCGCGAGCAGCCGCAGCGGTGGGGCAACGCGGTCGAGGAGACGCTGCGTTTCGACTCGCCGGTGCAGGTGACCGCGCGTGTCTGCCGGAAAGCCACCGAATTCGGCGGAGAAGCGATCGAGCCGGGGCATGTCGTGATGGCGATGCTCGGCGGCGCGAACCGCGATCCGGAGGTATTCCCCGATCCTGACACATTCGACGTGACCCGGACGAATGCGCGCGAGCATTTGTCGTTCTCCGGCGGGGTGCATTACTGCCTCGGCGCCGCGCTGGCCCGGCTCGAGGGCGAGATTGGGCTGCGGATGCTGTTCGAGCGCTATCCTGACCTGCGCATCGACGGCGAACCACATCGACGGACCACCCGGGTCCTGCGCGGATTCGAGTCGCTGCCGGTGACGATCTGAGCAAGCGCGTGTTTCCGGATGAGTCCTGCGGCCTCACGCGTGTGCATCCCTGAATTGCTGGAAACGGCGCCGAATCAATGCTGTGACGGCGTATTCGTGGAAATGCCACGGGCGCATCACACCGCGGCCGGAGCATTCTCGCCGTGCGCCGGACGCTGCCGTTCACCCTCCTGCTGGCCCTCGTGGCCGCGCTGCTCGGGCCCGTGCCCGCGGCCCGCGCCGCCACCCCCGCCGGGTTCGCCACGCAGCTCGTCGTCGGGGCGGGACTGGACGGGCCGACCGGGTTCGAGATCGCGCCCGACGGGCGGGTCTTCATCCTCGAGCGCACCGGCAAAGTCAAGATCTTCAAGGACGGCCACCTGCTCGCGCAGCCGTTCGCCGACCTGCCCTCGGAGGCCTCCGGCGACCGCGGGCTGATCGGGGTCGCGTTCGATCCCGGGTTCGGGGTCGCCAACCACTGGGTGTACTTCTACTTCACCGGCCACGACCTGCGAAACCATCTCGTGCGCTTCGACGCGTCCGGCGACGTCGGCACCGAGGGCCCCTTCACGATCTTCGAGACCCAGTCGCCGTCGCAGCTGCTGCACGTCGGCGGGAGCATCCGCTTCGGGCCGGACGGCAAGCTCTACTTCGCGGTCGGGGACAACGGCTACCCGCCCAACGCGCAGGACCTCTCCAACCCGCACGGCAAGATCCTGCGGATCAACCCGGACGGCTCGATCCCGGCCGACAACCCGTTCGCCGGGCAGCCGGGCCGGCTCGGGGCGATCTGGGCCTACGGCTTGCGCAACCCGTGGCGCTTCCAGTTCGACGCCGCGACCGGGCGCCTCTACGCGGGCGACGTCGGCGACTACACCTGGGAGGAGCTCAACCTCGTCGTCAAGGGCGGCAACTACGGCTGGCCGGTGCACGAGGGCCGCTGCGCCACCGGCTGCGCGGGCTACACCGACCCCGTCTCGGCCTACAACCACGACGGCGGCAGCGGCGCGGTCACCGCCGGACCCGTCTACCACGGCACGCAGTTCCCGGCCGAGTACGCCGGGAGCCTGTTTTTCGGCGACTACTCCCGGGGCTTCATCAAGCGCGCGGTGCTCGACGAGACCGGGCAGGTCCGGCGCGTCGAGGACTTCGACCTCGAGGCGGGCAGCGTGGTCGACCTGAAGGTGGCGCCCGACGGGTCGCTCTACTACCTCACGTACTTCCCCGGCCAGCTCTACCGCGTGTCGTACAGCCCGGCCGGCAACGCCCCCGTGGTGCACGCCGCCGCCGACCCCACCGGCGGCCCGGCCCCGCTGACCGTGCACTTCTCCTCGGCCGGCACGAGCGATCCCGACGGGGACGACCTGACGTACGCCTGGGACTTCGGCGACGGCAGCAGCAGCACGGCGCCGAACCCGGCGAAGGTGTACGCGAACGTCGGGGTCTATCCCGCGACGCTCACGGTCTCCGACGGCACGAGCACCGTCGCCTCCCGGCCGATCGTCGTCCAGGTCGGCACCCCGCCCACCGTGCGGATCGCGGCGCCGGTCGACGGCAGCGCGTACGACTCGGGCGACACGATCACGGTCAACGCCTTCGGCAACGACGCGGCCGGCTTCGACGTCTCCGACGGGGACATCAAGACCGAGGTCTTCCTGCACCACAACACCCACGTGCACCCGTTCGTCGGGCCGCTGACCGGCCGGGTCGGGCAGTTCACGATCCCGACCACGGGCGAGGCGTCGGCGAACACCTGGTTCGAGATCAAGGTGACCGTCACCGACCGCAACGGCCTGTCGAGCGCCCGGTCGGTGTTCATCTACCCGCGCACGTCCACGATGACGTTCGCGACCAGCCCACCCGGCCTCGGCCTGACCCTCGACGGCGTCCCGATCGCCACCCCGGACCAGGTGCCGGGCGTGGTCGGCTTCCAGCGCGAGCTCGCCGCGCCGCCGACCGCCGTGGACGCGGCCGGCACCGTCTACCACTTCACCGGCTGGTCCGACGGCGGCGCGATCCGGCACTTCGTGACCACCCCGCCGGCCGACGCCACCTGGACCGCGACCTACGCCCCGTCGGCCCCGTTCACCGGCGAGTACTTCGACAACCAGAACCTCGACGGCGCCCCCGCGCTCGTCAGGAGCGACAAGACCGTCGACTTCGTGTGGTCCACCGGCTCGCCCGATCCGAGCATCGCCGCCGACCACTTCTCGGCCCGCTGGACGAAGACCGAGTACTTCGCCTACGGCCGCTACCGCTTCACCATCGCCTCCGACGACGGCGCCCGCCTCTTCATCGACGACGACCTCGTCATCGACCAGTGGCACGACCAGGGCCCGACCGCCTACGACCACGTGGCCGACCTCGGCGCCGGTGAGCACACGGTGCGGATGGAGTTCTACGACAACGTCGTGGACGCCAGCGCCCGGCTGAGCTGGGACACGACGCCGGACCAGCCGCGGGACGTGTTCACCGCGCAGTACTGGAACACCCCCGGCTCCGGCGACAAGCCCAGCGTGCCGTCGGCCGCCCCGGCGCTGACCCGCGACGAGCCCGCGATCGACCACGACTGGCAGCTCGGCTCGCCTGATCCGAGGATCGCCGACGACCACTTCATCGCGCGGTGGACCCGGTCGCTGACGCTGAGCGCCGGGTACTACGACTTCACCACCACGACCGACGACGGGGTGCGCCTGTGGGTCGACGGGCAGGTCGCCGTCGACCACTGGGGCGACCAGGGGCCGACGCCCTACACCGCGCACCTGCCGCTGGGCAACGGCGCGCACACCGTGGTCATGGAGTACTACGAGAACGGCGGCGGCGCCCTGGCCCGGCTGGCCTGGGCCCGCACCGGGGACATCCCGGCCGCCCCGCCGTACCTCGCCAGGTACACGGACGCGAACGCCGACTATTACGCGAGCGAGTCCACAGTGGACCACGAGTGGGGCGAGGGCGGGCCCGGGCACGGGATCGGGGTGGACGACTTCCGCGCGGAGTACACCCGCACCGTCGTGCTGCCCGCCGGGCTCTACCGCTTCTCGGGCGCCTCCGACGACGGGGTCCGCGTCTCGGTCGACGGGCTGCCGATCGTGGACAAGTGGCGCGACCAGAACGAGGACTTCAGCGCCGACGTCTCCCTGCTCGGCGGCGCGCACGACATCAGGGTCGAGTACTACGAGCACGCCGCCGGCGCCCGCCTGCACTTCGGCTACAAGCGCGTCGGCGACGTCGCCGCCCCGGCCGGCTGGACCGGCGCCTACTACGTGGGCACCGACCTCGGCGGCGCCCCGGCGATGCTGCGCACCGACGGCGCCATCGACTTCGACTGGGGCAGCGGCTCGCCCGGCCCGGCGATCCCCGCCGACGGCTTCTCCGCCCGCTGGACGAGGACCGACCACCTCGCCGGCGGCGCCTATCGCATCACCGCCACCAGCGACGACGGGATCCGCGTGCGCCTCGACGGGGACGTGGTCATCGACGGCTGGTCCGAACACCCACCGGCCACCTACACGTACGACACCACCCTGCTCGAGGGCGACCACACGATCACGGTCGAGTACTTCGAGCGCGGCGGGAGCGCACTGGCGCGCTGTTCGGTCATCCGTCTGTGATCTTGAGGAGATCCGCTGTGACCAGCCCAAGGGCCACGATCGTCATCCCCTGCCGGCACGAGGAGGACAACGTGGGGCCGCTGATGCACCGGCTCGCCGCGGTCGTCGACGACGTCGAGCTGCTCTTCGTGGACGACAGCGACGACGACGGTACCGTCGCCGCCATCTCGAGCGCGGCCCGCGAACTGCCCGCGACCATGCGCGTGCGGGTCTTCCACCGCACCGGCGCGCAGCGCGTGGGCGGACTGGCCGGCGCGGTCGTCGACGGCTACCGGCGCGCCCGCGCGACCCGGGCGCTCGTGATGGACGCCGACCTGCAGCACCCGCCGGAGCTCGTGCCCGCGATGCTGGCCGCGCTCGACGAGCACGACCTCGTCATGGCCAGCCGCTACCGCGAGGGCGGCACCAGCGGCGGGCTCGACGGGCCGCTGCGCCAGGCCGTCTCGACCGGCTCGACGCTGCTCGCCCGGGCCGCGTTCCCGGTCGCGCTGCGCGGCGTCACCGACCCGATGACCGGGTTCTTCGGGGTGCGGCTGGACAAGGTCGACCCGGACCGGCTGCGCGCCCGCGGATTCAAGATCCTGCTGGAGATCCTGGCCCGCTACCCGCGGCTGCGCCGGACCGAGCTGCCGCTGGAGTTCGGCGCGCGGCTGGCGGGGCAGAGCAAGGGTGACCTGCGGCAGGGGCTGCTGTACCTGCGCCAGCTGCCGACCCTGCGGGCGACGACCTGGTTCGCGACCCCGGCCGCCCGCTGGGGCACGCTGCTCGGGCTCGTCGGCGCGGTCACCGCCGGGCTGGTGGCCGCGCCGCTGTCCGGGGCCGCGGTGCTGGCGCTGCTCGTGACCGCCGTCGCCGTCTACAACACCGTCGTCGGCGCGCTGGAGGTGCGCTGGCGGCTGTACGGCTGGCGCACGCCCGAGGCGGTCTCGCAGATGCGCTGGCCGTTCAGCGACGGCGTCCACCACGAGCGGTTCACGATCATCGTGCCGGCGCTGCACGAGGACCTGGTCATCGCCGGGACGCTGCGGCACCTGCTCGAGCAGGACCACCCGGACTACGAGATCCTCGTGTCGCTGTGCGAGGGCGACGACGCCACGATCGCCGAGGTCGAGCGCGTGCGGGCCGGTCACGACCCGCACGGGCGGGTGCGCACGGTGATCCGCGCCTACGAGCGCTCCAACAAGCCGCGGCAGCTCAACGCGGCCCTGGCGGTGGCCACCGGCACCGTCGTCGGCGTCGTCGACGCCGAGGACGACGTGGCCCCGCAGCTGCTCACGCGGGTCGACACGCTCCTGGGGCGCACCGGGGCCGACGTCGTGCAGGGCGGGGTGCAGCTGATGACGCTGGGCTCGCGGGCGCGGGACTGGTTCAAGGTGCACAACGTCATGGAGTACTTCTTCTGGTTCACCAGCCGCATGTTCTACCAGGTGCGGACCGGCTTCGTGCCGCTCGGCGGGAACACCGTGTTCATCCGCCGCGCGCTGCTGGAGAAGGCCGGCGGGTGGCCGGACAACCTCACCGAGGACTGCGCGCTCGGGGTGCTGCTGTGCACGCGGTACGGCGCGAAGGTCGTCGCCGCCTACGAGCCGGAGCTCGCGACCCGGGAGGAGGTGCCGCAGACCATCGCGAACAAGCGGGCCGGATCGCTGTTCTGGCAGCGGGTGCGCTGGAACCAGGGGTTCCTCAGCATCCTGCTCGAGGGCCGCTGGTCGGCGCTGCCCACGCTGCGGCAGCGGGTGCTGGCGGGGTACATCCTGGCCACCCCGTTCCTGCAGGCCTTCTCGGCGCTGCTGCTGCCGCTGTCGATCGCGACGATCGTGTGGCTGAAGGTGCCCGTGGTCGTGGCCATGCTCATGTACGCGCCGTTCCTGCCCATCCTCATCACGCTCGCGACGCAAATCCTGGGGCTGCGGGAGTTCGCGCGCTCGTACCGGCAGAAGGTCCTGTGGCGCCACTACGCCTTCCTGCTCATCGGCGCCCCGGTGTACCAGTGGGTGCTGATGGGCGCGGCGTTCTGGGCGGTCTGGCAGCACCTCGACGGCAACACCACCTGGCACAAGACGGCCCACGGCGGCCACCACCGCCCGGTGCTCGCGTCATGACCGCGGTCCTGGAGATCGAGCGCTCGGTCGCCGGCCCCGCACCGGCGCCCCCGGCCAGGCGACGGTCCTACCGGTCCGCCTGGATCCTCGCGCCGCTGCTCGTCGTCGCCGGGCTCGTCAACGGGTGGAACCTGCACGGCTGGCCGGGCCGGATCAACGACGACGAGGGCACCTACGTCGACCAGGCCTGGGCGATGCTCGACCACGGCGCCCTGGCCCACTACACGTACTGGTACGACCACCCGTTCCTCGGCTGGGCCATCATCGCCGGGTACGCCGGCCTGACCGACGGCTTCGGCCGCGCCCCCAGCGGCGTCATGGTCGGCCGCGAGGTCATGCTCATCGCCGCGCTGGTCAGCTGCGCCCTGCTGTGGCTGCTGGCCCGGCGGCTGAAGTTCAACCGCGCCTGGTCGGCGGTCGCCGTCGCCCTGTTCGCGCTGAGCCCGCTCGCCGTGTACTTCCACCGCATGGTGTTCCTGGACAACCTGGCCACCATGTTCATGCTCGCCGCCCTGGCCGCGGCCGCCTCCCCGCGGCGCAGCGTCGGCGCGGCGCTGTGGAGCGCGGTGTGGTTCGCCGGGGCCGCGCTGTGCAAGGAGACCATCGTCATCCTGCTCCCGGCGCTGGTCTGGCTGCTCGTGCGGCACACGGACCGCCGCACCCGGCCGTGGAACCTCGGCGTGTTCGGGGTCGCGTTCGTCGTGCTCGTCTCGGCGTACCCGGTCTTCGCCCTGCTCAAGAACGAGCTCGTGCCGGGGGACGGGCACGTGAGCCTCGGCTGGGCGCTGTGGTGGCAGGTGTTCGGCCGCGCGGGCAGCGGCAGCCTCCTCGACCCTTCGTCGGGCGCCTACTCGCTGGCCCACTCGTGGGTGGACCTCGATCCCTGGCTGATCATTCCAGGTGTACTGCTCGTGCCCGCGGCATTGCTCGTCCCGCGCCTGCGCCCGATCGCCCTGGCGCTGCTCATCCAGGTCGCGATGATGTGCCGCGGCGGCTACCTGCCCTTCGCCTACGTCATCGCCCTGCTCCCGTTCGCGGCCCTGCTCATCGCGGGCGCCGGCGACGAGCTGTGGGCGTGGCTGCCCTCCTGGCGCCGGTACCTCCCGGCGGGCGCGGCCGCACTGGTGGCCGTGACCCTCGTGCTCCCCGCGTGGGCCTCGACGATGATCGCCCAGTCGAGGACCGACGGCAGCGCCGACTCCCGCGCCGCCACACGCTGGGTCGTCGACCACGTCCCCCGCGACTCGGTCGTCGTGACGGACGACTACATCTGGCTCGACCTGAAGCTCGCCGGGTTCACGAAGCCCGTCTGGCTCTGGAAGGTCGACACCGACCCGGAGGTGATGGAGGAGGTCCTGCCCGCGGGCGTGTCGAGCATCGACTACATCGTGATGGCGGGCCAGGCCGACAGCACCCTGGCCTCCCTGCCGACCCTGCGCGCGGGCGTCGCCGGCTCCGACGTCGTCGAGCGCTTCGGCGAGATCGAGGTCCGGAAGGTCCGCCGGTGACCCGCCTGCTGCGCCTGGCGGCCTTCGGCGCCGCGGGCGCGTCGGGCGTCCTGCCGAACCTGGCGGTCATGTGGCTGCTGTCGGACCGGCTGGGCGTGCACTACCTGGCCTCCGCGGTCGCGGCGACCGAGGTGGCCGTCCTGTGGAACTTCGTCCTGGTCGACTCGCTCGTCTTCCGGCGCCGCCGGGCGGGCCGCCCCTGGTGGAGCCGCCTGGCCCGGTTCGCCGTGCTGAACAACCTCGACCTGGCCGTACGCCTGCCTCTCCTGACGCTCCTGGTCGCCACCCTGCACCTGAGCTCGGTGCCGGCGAACCTGGCCACGCTGGCGGCGGCGTTCGTGCTGCGCTTCGCCGTGACCGATCGCTTCATCTACCGGGAACCGGCCCCGGAGCCGGCCCTCGCCCCGGCACGCGTCGTGATCGATGGGTACAGCAGGATGGGGGCGTGAGCGACGAGCGACGTATGGCCGGCGGCAACACCGGCGGGGCGGTGCGGGTCGGTGACACCGTGCGGCGGGCGGCCGGCCGCTGGACGCCGTCCGTGCACGCGGTGCTCCGGCACCTGGAGGCGGCCGGCTTCGACGGTGCGCCCCGCGCGCTGGGCTTCGACGAGCAGGGCCGGGAGGTGCTGTCGTTCCTGCCCGGCGACGTGGTGGGCGACGCCCGGCCCTGGCCCGCATGGGTCCACAGCGACGACGCGCTGCGCCAGGTCGCCGGCTGGCTGCGCGACCTGCACACCGCCGTGGCCGGCTTCACGCCCGCGCCCGACGCGGTCTGGCGTGAGGGCGGGTCCTGGCGGCCCGGCCTGGTCATCGGCCACAACGACGCGGCGCCGTACAACGCGGCCTGGTCCGGCGGGCGCCTGACCGGGTTCTTCGACTGGGACTTCGCGGCTCCGGTCACCCCCGAATGGGACCTGGCCTTCACGGCCTTCGCCTGGGTGCCGCTGCACGCCCGGCACGTCGTGACGGCGGAGGGATTCACCGCCTTCGAGCAGCGGCCGCGGCGGCTGCGGCTGTTCCTGGACGCCTACGGCTGGAGCGGGTCCCTCGCCGAGTTCGCCGAGATCGTGCGCCGGCGCGTGAGCGCCTCCGCCGAGGGCATCCGGCGCGTCGCCGCGGCCGGCGACCCCGCCTACCAGCGGATGATCGAGCACGGCGTGGACACCGCGCTGGAGACGGCCGTGCGCGAGCTGGACGGCTTCCCCGGGCCGGAGGCGGCGACCGGGTGACTGGCCACACCCCTCCCACCGGCACGACCAGACCTAGTACGGCATCCTGTTCCCGTGCAGTTCGAACTCGGGACCGACGGCCCGAAGGTCATCGTGGTCGGTGTCGACGGCTCGGACACGTCGATGCGGGCCGGCGCGTACGCCGCGGGGCTGGCCCGCCGCCAGCGCGCCCGCCTGGTCGTCGTCTTCGTGACCGGAGCCCCGGCCGCGAGCCGCCTGGTCGCCGAGGCGGCCGGGGCCGTCGAGCAGGCCATCGCGGAGTCGATCGAGGACATGCGCCGGCAGGTCCACGAGGGCGCCCTGCACACCGGCGTGACGACGGACTTCATCGCCGTGCGCGGCGACCCCTACCAGGAGCTGGTGCGCGTGGCGACGGAGCTGCGCGCCGACGCGGTCGTGGTGGGGGCGAGCCGCCGCTTCGGCCATCGCTGGGTCGGCTCCCTCGCCGTGCGCCTGGTGAAGTCGGGCCGCTGGCCCGTCACCGTGGTGCCGTAGCGCCGGGGAGGTAGGTCGCCAGGAGGGTGGCGGCGTCGGGGGTCACGTTCACCTGGGTCGCGCGCAGGTCAGGGTGGGTCAGCCACCACTGCCGCGCCTCGTCCACCCGGCCCTCGTACGTCGGGGGCCAGCTCGTGCACGGCGTGAAATCGTCCATGACGACGAGGCCGCCCGGGCGGAGCCACTCGGCCGGGTCCAGCGGCGGCTCGGAGCCCTTGCCCTGGCCGCCGCCGTCCAGCACCAGCAGGTCGAACGGGCCGTACGGCCGCAGCGAGCGCCAGTCGCCGGTCACGACCTCGACCCGCGGCTCGTCCCGGAACAGCCGAGCGGCCGCGGCGGCGCGCGCCGGGTCCCGCTCGATGCTCACCAGGCGTGCGCCCGGCGCCGCGCCCGCCGTGAGCCAGGCCAGGCCGACCCCGGCGCCGGTGCCCGTCTCGCCGATCACGCCGTCGCCGACGCCCCGGGCCAGCACGCGCAGCAACTCGCCGTGCTCGTCCCGGCAGGACCGGGCGAAGCCGGCGGCCCGGGCGGCGTCGACCAGCGGGGTCACCACGGCAGGCCGCGCAGGTCGACGAGGCCGGAGGGCCACTCGGACAGGGGGCGGCGGCCGGGGCGGACGAAGGTGGGGAAGACGCCCTCGACGACCGAGCGGGCGTCGCGCACGCGCAGGTGCCGGGTCGGGTTGGGCACGCGCGTCCAGCCGGTCGCGGCGTAGAACCCCGCGACCTCCTCCCGGCACTGCAGGAACCCGAAGTCGGCCGCGTCCGGCAGCACCTCGGCGAGCGCGTCCATCAGCGCCGAGCCCAGGCCCCGGCCCCGATGCGACGGGGCGACGGCCACGTCGCCGACCCCGGCGATGAGGACGTCGCCGGCCGCCGTACCGGCGAGGCGGCGCTCGAATCCGAGGTGCGCGACCGGCCGGCCGTCATCGGTGAGCCAGACGCGGAACTCCTTGCGCGCCCACGACGCCGGCCAGGAGCGGTCGGGCTCGAACTCGGGGCCGGGGAAGGCGGCGCGCAGCAGCGCGGACAGGGCCGTGTGGTCCTCGGGCGTGAGTGCGGTCTCCCAGGCGGTGTGCCGTTGCCAAGTCACCGGCGGGTCACTGGAACTTGCGGGCCGAGCTGTCCCGATTCTGGGCCGCCGGGGTGTCGGTGAAGGCGCGGCGCAGCACTTCGTGCTCGGCGCGGCGGTCCTGGGTGACGTCGTGCAGCGTCACGACCATGCCCCGGACCAGGCGGTCGTCGCGCAGGTCGCGGAAGATGACCTCGAGCAGGATGCGGCGGCCGTCGGGGCGGCGCAGGCTCCACTGGTCGCGGGTGCCGTCGCGGTCCTCGGCGCGGGCGCGGGCCACGGTGCGCTCGACCTGCTCGCGGTCCTCGGGGGCGACGATCTCGCGGAGGGTCGCGAACGGCGTCGGCCAGATGCCGAGCACGTCGGCGACCGACGGGCTGGTGTACCGGATGCGCTGGTCGTCGTCGAGGACGAGCACCACGTCGCCGCCGTGTTCGGTGACGGCGCGCAGGTATTCGTCGCTGTCGCGGCGGCTCGCGGCGTCGGTCAGGCCGATGCGGGCCAGGGCGAGGGCCGCCTGCCCGGCGACGACGGAGACGGCGTCGATCGCGGTGAGCAGGTCGCGGCGGCGCCCGGCCACGTAGAGCACGCCGGCGTCGAGCGGGCAGACGAGCACGTGGTCCCACTCGGAGAGCTTCGCGCTCCACAGCGGCGGGATGTCCGCGATCGGCTGGATGCGGGGCGCGCTGAGCTCGCCCATCGGCAGCAGGTCGGTGAGGCTGAAGTCCACGACGATCGCGTGCGGGGCCTCGGCGGGCAGCAGCGTGGCGACGGCCGACTTGACCGCGGCCGCGACCTGGCCGGCGTCGTGGGCGCCGACGAGCACGGTGCCGGTCTGGCGCAGGGCGCGCTCGCGGCGCAGGGCGCTGGCGTGCTTGCCGACCGCGTCGCTGAGCCGCACCACGAGCAGCACGAGCGTGATGCCGGAGGCGATGGCGATCATCGGGCCGTCGTGCACGCCGCCGGTGAGCGCCTGCACCATGAGCACGAGCGGGGCGAACGCGACGCAGACGAGCAGCAGGATCAGGCCGAGGCCGCCCACCGGCTCGCGGGCGGCGCGCACGGCGCCGGTCGGCGGGGCGGTGAGCCTGGTCATCGCGGACAGCAGGGCGGCGGCGCCCCAGGCGGCGTACGACACCACGTAGGCGAGGTCCGCGGGCCCGCCGGGGCGCATCGCGTCGTGGGCGGCGTGGCCGACGCCGTACCACACATCGCCGGTCAGCATCGCGGCCGCGCCGGCGGCGAGCAGGATCGCGGACGGGCTGCGTGGCGCCGCGGTGACCAGGCGGACGGTCACGACGAGCACGATCACGTCGCCGAGGGTGAAGGCGGCCTCGGTGGACCAGTCCGCCGGGCTCAGCCCGCCGTCGAGGCGCGGGGAGGCGATGAACACCCAGGCGGCCAGCAGCGCGGCGGTGCCGAGCGCGAGCAGGTCGATCAGGCGGGTGCGGTCGTCGAGGACCGTGCTGGCGCGGGTCAGGCCGATGAGGGCGACCGCGCCGACCGGGAACATCGTGAGGTAGGCGACGTCGGCAAGGGCCGGCGGGTTGTCCGGCGCGAGGCCGTAGAGGACGTCGCCGACCGTCATCGCGATCAGCGCCGCGGACAGTGCCCACCACGGGGCGGGCCGCTGCGGGCGGTGCCGCGCGATGCCGGTGACGATCGCGCCGGCCGAGGCGAGGCCGATCGCCGCCCAGACGACCGGGGCCAGGCCCGGCCGGACGAAGAGCGCGATCGCCAGCGCCGCCACGAGCACGGCGAAGCCAACCAGGAGTCGTCTACCGCGCAGCACACCCATCGACATCCTCACCGTAGGTGATGCCATCTATACCACATTGTGATCGATCAGCCCAGATCCCGCAGGTCCGAAAGCAGCCAGGGCGTGACCCACTCCCGGCGTTCCCGCTCCGCTTCGCCCACGACAGCCCGGCTCGGCATCTCGATCAGCAACAGCAGGCAGAACTGGATTCGGTACAGCATGAGCCGCACCCGCTGCGCGTCCGTGAGCGCGACCGATGACTGCCCGTAGTACCCCCGCAGGACGGGGTGCCCGGGCTCGTCCTCGATCCGGCGCCCGATGGCGGGGGAGACGAAGTCGTAGAGCGGGTCGCCCCAGAAGTACCGCTCGCCGTCGACGAGCCCGGTGAGCCGCCCGCCCTCGCTCAGCACGTTGCCGTCCCACAGGTCGAAGTGCACCAGGCTCGGCACCGTGACCTCGGCCAGCGTTCCCGCGTGGCGATCGAGCGCCGCCATGATCCCGGACTCGGGCACCGGCAGGTCCACGCCCCAGTCGCGGCCGTCGGCGAGCAGGTCGGCGGTCATGGCCGCGAACGCCGCGGGCCACGTGTCGCCGCCCGCCCGGCCGGGCCCGTCGTAGCCGAACCGCTCGCCGGTCACCGTGTGCAGGCGCCGGAGTGCCTCGCCCAGCTCGTGCCGTACCGATGCGTCGTCTGTATCCGGCTCCGTCAACGGGCGTCCCGGCAGCCGTCCGGCCAGGACCAGGTCCTCGTCGGCGGCGAGCACCGGCGGCACCGGCACCCCGGGTGCCTGGCCGGCCCGGCGGTAGTAGCGCGCCTCGGCGGCGATCAGCCCGCGCTCGTAGCGCAGCAGCGGCACCCCGGGTGGCGGGCCGATCTTGACCACGGCCTCGGTGCCGTCGTCGAGCGTGACCGCCCAGACGGCCGCGAAGGTGCCGCCCGACAGCGGTCCACAGTGGACGGCGACGCGGCCGGAGCGCTCGCGCAGCAAGGCCGTGACGGCCGCCGGCGTCAGCTGCCGCTGGGTGGGACTGATGACCGCGGACACCCGTACACCCTACCGCCGGCCAGGACATTGACGTCCCTCGGTCGATCGATCGCCTTACGCATTGAAGTGCATCATTGGTAGCGTGCTCGGATCAGCCTTACTCAATGGGGAGGCCAAGTGAGGAAGAGGCTCGCGAGTATCGCCGTGGCCGGCCTGATCGCCGGGGCCGGGGTGGTAGTCGCACAGACACCGGCGGCCGCGGCACCCAAGGCCCCGCACGGTGATCTCCAGGCGGGAATCCGGCGGCAGCTCGCCGCGGGGGTCCAGGTGGTCCCGAAGCAGACCGCGTCCGGCAAGCTGGCCGCGACCGGGGCCGCGAACCCCTACACCGCGCTGCTGCGGGACCCGGCCAAGGTCGACAAGTATTACTGGTCCGAGCAGTCCAAGGCGGCCGGCAAGGCCCGCGCCCAGCAGCAGGCGCAGAACAAGCTCGCCGCGGCGAACCCGATCGTCCACGACGAGGCCGAGCCGAAGGGCACCCACGGGTCCAACGACTCGCACGCCACCGCCGAGCTGATCAAGGGCTTCGGCACCGGCAAGAAGCTCAACAACCGCGTCCGCGTCCTGGGCCAGCTCTCGCCGGAGGCGGTGAGCCCCTCGGCGCTCAACCCGGCCGCGGAGGACGACGGCTCGATCCCGCTCGCGTTTGAGTTCGGCCTCGGCGCCAACCGCAACGGGTTCAGCACCACCGGCGCCATCGGCGACGGCCCGCACGGCAGCACCGGCGACGCGACCGGCGACTTCGACTTCGTGAAGGTCCACGGCCACGCCGGGCAGCGGCTCATCGCCGGCACCTCGGGCGCCCTGGACACCGTCGTCGGCCTGTACGACGCGACCGGCGAGATCGTCGCCGCCGACGACGACAGCGGCCCCGGCCTGAGCAGCCTGCTCGACTTCGCCATTCCGGCGACCGGCGACTACTACCTGATGATCGCCGGGTACGGCCTGGGCACCGTGTTCCCGGCCGACCCGTTCGACTCCGGCAGCGGCCTCGGCACCGGCCGGGAGGGCGCCTACAACCTCGACGTCTCCCTCGCGTACCCGGACCTCGACTTCTACGCCGTGGACCTGGTCGCCGGCGACGTGCTCGGCGGCTCGGTCGCCGGGGTCGGCACCCGCCTGACCGTCCGCGACCCGGGCGGGAGGGTCGTCTTCGGCTCCGAGCAGGACGCGAGCTTCATCTACGCGCCCGCCTCGCCGCTGCCGGGCGGCGGCAACGCGGTCGTGTCCTACGTGGCGCCGCGCGACGGCCGCTACACCGTCGAGGTCGGCGGGCTCGCCGGGCAGTACGACATCACCGTCGAGGCCTACCGGCCCGGCCCCGAGGCCCTGGAGCAGGGCGTCACCCAGACGCTCTACCTGGACTTCGACGGCGCCCGGATCAACACCGCGATCTTCGGCGGCCCCGGGGTGCGCCAGCTCAGCCCGCTGCAGGGCTTCCTCGGCCGGTGGGGCCTGAGCGCCGCCGACGAGGACAAGGTGATCAACGAGGTCATCGCCACGGTGCGGGAGAACATCCTGACCGACGCGAAGGCCCGCGGCACCGACCCGCGCGTCGGGCTGAAGATCCTCAACAGCCGCGACGACGCCGACCCGTTCGGCCGGCCCAACGTGCACCGCATCGTCGTCGGCGGCACGATCGCCGAGTCGGGCATCGACACGATCGGCATCTCGCAGTACATCGACCCGGGCAACTACGCGACCGAGGACAGCGCGATCGTGCTGCTCGACGTGCTCAGCGACCCGGGCGGCGACGCGTCCCTGAACACGTACATCACCCCGGCCAGCGACAAGATCAAGTTCATCGGCCGGGCGCTGGGCAACGTGATCACGCACGAGGCCGGGCACCTGTACGGCAACTTCCACACCGACCCGCTCAACGACACGCCCAACCTCATGGACGCCGGCGGCGCGTTCCCGGGCCTGTTCGGCGTCGGGCCGGACAACATCGGCGGCACCGCGGACGACTTCGACTACGACTTCGGCGAGGACGTGTTCACGCCGGACGAGGGCCTGGCCGGCACCGAGGACACGCTGAACACCACCGCCTGGGCCCTGGTGAAGGGCAAGGCGAAGTAAGGCCGGTCACCTTCCGGCATGATCCGCGTCCCCGGCGGGGTTGTACCCGCCGTGGACGTGGACGTGCTGGTGATCGGTGCGGGACAGGCCGGGCTGTCGGCCGCCTACTGGCTGCGGCGGCGCGGCCTGTCCTTCGCGGTGCTCGACGCCGGCCGGGGCCCGGGCGGCGCGTGGCGGCACCGCTCCCCGTCGCTCGCCGCCGGCTCCCTGCACCGCATCTTCGACCTGCCCGGCCGCCCGTTCACGCCCCCACCGTCCGGCTCGGCGGCCGAGGTCGTCCCGGCGTACTTCCGCGACTACGAGGCCGCCTTCGACCTGCCGGTGCTGCGCCCGGTCGCGGTGACCGCGGTGACCCGCGACGGCGACGGCTTCCGCGCCGACGCCCGGACCGGCTCGTGGACCGCCCGCGCCGTCATCAACGCGACCGGCACCTGGACCGCGCCGTACGTCCCGTACTACCCGGGGGCGTCGGACTTCCGCGGCCGCCTGCTGCACTACGCGGACTACCGCGGGCCGGAGGACTTCGAGCACCAGCGGGTCCTCGTGGTCGGCGGCGGCGCGTCGGCGATCCACCTGCTGGCCGAGCTGCCGTCCGCGGTGTGGGTGACGCGCCGCGAGCCGGTCTTCCACGCCGGCGAGTTCACCGAGGACTACGGCCGCGAGGTCGTGGCGCAGGTCGCCGCCCGGGTGTCCTCGGGGCTGCCGCCGCGCAGCGTGGTGAGCGTGACGGGCCTCGGCTGGACCGATCTGGCCCGGCGGGCCGAGGCGCGCGGCGCCCTGCACCGGCGCCCGATGTTCGACCGGCTCGTGGCCGGCGGCGCCGTGTGGGGGCCGCGGTTCGAGCCGTTCGACGCGGTCATCTGGGCGACCGGCTTCCGCGCGGCCCTGGCCCACCTCGCCCCGCTGCACCTGCGCGAGCCGGGCGGCGGCATCAGCATGGAGGGCACCCGCACCGTTCGTGAACCGCTGGTTCATCTGGTCGGCTACGGCCCCTCGGCGAGCACGGTCGGGGCCAACCGGGCCGGTCGCGAGGCTGTTCACGCATTGGCAGCAGTTCTTGGCTCGGGCCGCGTCACGATCTGACCGTTGTTCCCACCAGGAATCCCGGCGTCCGCGGGTCAAGACCGCACCGTGTCATCTGCACATGCAAGTCTTGTGTTAAATCTCAGCCGCAGGGCCCGAGGGTCTGGACATCGAAGGGTGCGACTGCCAAAGTCTGCCGCGTGGCTGACAACGGGTTACCGGTCCTTCGCTCACGGGTACGGTCGGTGTCCAGCGCCGTGAAGGCGAATCCCGGGCTGTACTTCGGCGCCTATCCGGCCGCCGACTGGCCCCTGGTGATCGCCGCGTGGACGGCCGCCGACCTGCTGCGCCTCGCCCCCGCCGCCCCGGTGGTCGACGTGATCCTGCACCACGGCGGCTCGCTGTCGGCCACCGTGCGCGGCGCGACGGTCGCCGCCCCGCCGGACGCGGCCCGGCGAACCGTGGCCGACATCATCCGCTCCGGCCTGTGGTACACCGAACTGTCCCGGTCCACGACCGTCCACACGACCTCGGACCACCCGTCGCCCCTGCCCGGCGAGCCGGACCGGGTCTGGAGCGGCCTGACCGTCACCGTCCACTCGGACCTCGACGCGAACCTCTTCGGCCTGCCCGACGGCACCTGGTGGCGCGACGGCATCGCGCGCTTCACGAAGATCCTGGCCACCCCGCGGCACCGCCCGCCGGCCGGCCGCCGCGTCCACGTCACCGACGAGCTCACCGGCGAGAGGGCCAGCCTGCCGTAGCCGGAGGCCTCGGCAGGACAGTGCCTAGGGGTGGCTCAGCCGCACGGCCAGGATGTGCTTGCAGGGGCCGCGGCCGAGCCCGTGCTGGGCGAACCACTGGCACGTGCACCGCTCCCCGCCGTCCGTCGCGCGTACCGTGTACGGGGTGCCTCCACTGTGGACCACGGCACCGTCCGCCGACGGGTGCACGGCCCCGGCCGCGACCAGCGCCCGCGCGTCGCGCATCCGCGGCTGCTCCCCGGCGTCGACGAGCGCGTCCAGCGGCAGCACCCGCTCGAACGCGACCCCGTCGGCGAGGTCGAACCCGGTCCCGCCGGCCAAGTCGCCGCCGGTCGGATCGCCGCCGTCGAGGATGCCGCCCTCTCCGGAGAACGCGCGGCTCGGCGCCGGGCTCAGCATGGCCGTGAACCGGGCACCCGGCAGGTCGAGCACCCAGGCGGAGGCGGTGCCCAGCCCGAAGGTGCGGACCCCGCTCGCCCGGCGCAGCAGCGGCTCCACCACCCGCAGCCGGTCCAGCCCCGCGATCCCCACCGCCCCGGGCACCGGTCGGGTGGACAGCCGCGGGCCGCCCGGCGACGGAGCCGCGAAGAGGGTGCCGTGCTGCGGCCCGCGCGGCTGGGCCTGCAGGAACCGGCGCACGGCCGCGGCCGGGTACCGCGCCCCCGGCTCCATCGCCCGCGCCAGCACGTGCACCTCGGCGAGGCTGCGCACCCAGCGCTCGGGCAGCGGTACCCGCCGCTCGACCACGTCACCGTCCAGCGTGGACAGCCGCAGTTCGTCGGCCCCGACGGCGAGCCGCATCGGATCGAGCCCGCCGATCCCGGCGAGGGCCTCGCGCATGGGCGCGTTGACGTCCACATTGGTCGTTCCGCACGCGCGCGGCGCGGATTCGAGCGCTTCGGGGAGCAGGTCGAGCCGGCCGTACACGCCGCAGCACGCCGACAGCGCCTCGAACCGCAGGTGCCCGGCCGCGTCCGCGGTCACCACCGGATCGGCGGCCCGGATCGCGGCCGCGACCATGTTCGGCGGGGTGTAGAAGCGGGTGCGGGCGATCCTGGCCACGGCCAGCAGGGCGGCGGCCACCGGCTCGGCGTGCTCGACGAGGCCGTCGTAGAAGTACGGGTTCGGCTCCGGGCCGCCGCTCGTGGACAGCACCGTGCCGCGATCGTCCACGGTGGATGGACGCAGGTACCGGTAGGCCTGCTCGACGTCGCTCATGCCGGCTCAGCCAGCAGCGCCCGGGCGGTCTTCGCGGCCTTGGACGAGCCCGCGAACCCCGCCAGCCACGCGCGCAGCTCGGGCGACACGGGGACGCCACCGGCCCGGACGGACTCCTCGTGCAGGGTCGCCATGAGCGCGTGCAGGCCGGGGTGGTCGCGGGGCAGGCGCGGCAGGGCGCGGGACAGCACGTCGGCGACGGCGGGCGCGGCGCCGGACGCGCGCAGCGCCGAGGACCAGCGGCTCGCGGTCGCGTGGTGGGCCAGGGTCACCATCGCGCCGGCGAGGAGGGCCGGGTCGAGGCGGCGGGGCGGTACGACCGCGGCGAAGGCCTCGGCGGCGAGCGTGCGGGGCCCGATCTCGGTAGCGGTCAGCCCGGCGGCGAGGACCCCGGCGGCCAGCGGCCCGAGCCGCCCGGGGTGCACGGCGAGGGCGTCGAGGACCGCGGACGCGCCGTAGGCCCGCTCGGTGCCGGCCGCGCCGAGCATCTCCCCGAGGGCCTCGCCGCAGAAGACCTCGGCGTCGTGCGGCCAGGTCTGCGCCAGCCATGGAATCCAGCCGGGCCCCGGCCAGTCCCGGACGGCGAGGACGGTCGGCTGGTCGGCGACGCCGTTGCACGTGCGCAGGTCCGGCTCGGACCACTGCACCGACCGCGTGTACGGCCCGTCCCGGTAGGTGTGCCGGTGCTCGGTGACCCGCAGCGGGATGTCCACGGCCCGGCCCTGGCCCGGATCGCCGAGCCCGGCGGCGAGCAGGTGCGGGTCGTCGTCCAGCGGGGCGCGGGAACGGGCGGCGGCGATCCATACGGCCCGGTCGCCGATCGGGGCGGGCGGCCCGCCGAGCGCGTACCGCACCGCGGCGCCCGCCTCGCCCGGCAGCCCGGCCGCGGCGCGCAGGGCCCCGGCCCGGCCGCCGGGGTGCACGCGCAGCAGGGCGGCGACGAGATCGTGGTGCGGCGGCTGCGGGGCGGCGGCCAGGCGCGCGACGAGCTCGGCCGGGTCGAGCCACCCGGACGCGTCGGTGGGCGTGGCCAGCAGCGTGCGCGGCGGCCCGGCCAGGCGGTGCAGCTCGCGGATCCGCTCGGCCGGGAGCGTCCCGCGCGCCTTGGGAGGCTCGCCGAGCACGAGGGCGGCGACGGCGTACCCGAGCGACCCGTCGTCGCCGCGCCGGTGCACCCGCCGCGCCGGTCCGGACAGGTCGCGGCCCACCCGGCCCGCGGCGACGTCGGCGAGGAAGCGCTCGATCTCGAACGGGTCCGTCTCGCCGGCGAGCAGCGCCGCGACCCGCTCGTCCACCGATCGCTGCGGTCCCGGCCCCGCCGCCGGCTCCGTTCCCGGCCCGGCTGGCTGCTCCGTTCCAGACCCGCCCGGCGGCTTCGTTCCCGGCCCGGCCAGCGGCTCCGTTCCCGGCGACGCGCCCGGCGGCTTCGCAACCGAGGGTTGATCCACAGTGGACGGACTCGCGCCGAGCCAATCGGCGGCCTCGCGGGCGACCGTCGGCTCCAGCAGCTCCACGCGCTCGGCGATCTCCGCCGTGGCGCCCGCCGCCCGCAGCAGGGCCAGGGCGCGCTGCTGCACCTCGCGATGCCGATGCTCCAGGCCGAGCGCGACGACCGCCGTGATGTCGTTGGCCAGCAACGGGTTGCGCGCCTGAATCCGGTCCAGGAGCGCCAGGACGGCCAGGGGAGTACCCTTCGCCGGTACCGTCAGCGCCGCCCCGGCCCCGCCGACGAAGGCGGGATCGTCCAGCCCGCCCGCCTTGTCCGCGGCGACCAGATGCCGCGCCGCGAACGAGACGGTCGCGGGCACCCCCGACGCGAGCAGGCGCAGCAGCCGCGCCTGGTCGAGCTCGGCCGGGGCCGGCGCCAGGGCGGTGTACAGCTGCGAGAAGAAGCCGGCGCGGTACGCGCTGAAGTCCCGGGCCAGGGCGCGCAGGCAGGCGTCGAGGAGCCGCGCGCGGGGCAGCGTGCCGTCGGCCGCGAGGGTGCGCAGGCAGGTGCTCCAGCCCGCGTCCGGGTGGCTGAACTTGTCCACGTTGGCCAGGCTCACCTCGCCGCCGCCCTCGACCTCGAAGACGCGCCACAGCAGCGACTCACGCAGCTCCTCGTCGGCGCGGATCGCGGCCAGGCGGGGCTCGGCCTCGCCCCGGTCGCCCAGGGCCGAGATCATCGCCAGCACGTAGGTCTCGTCGTGCTCCAGCGTGATCTGGCCCAGCCGTTCCAGGGTGCGCACGCCGGCGAACATCGCCCGCTGCGGCCAGTGCACCGCGATGTTCCCCACGACCTCGGCCACCTGCTGCCGCAGCCGCGCGGGCGGCGGTCCGGCGGGCGGCGGCCCCGGATCGAGCCGCCACAGGTCCGCCAGGAGGATCCCGACGCCGTCGTCCGAGTCTCGCAGCCGCGCGTACATGGCGTCGATCGTCACCATCGCGGCTCAGCCCAGCTGCCGTGTGCGACCCGCCCAGCGGGAACGCAGCCAGCGGTCGTGGCTGGCGACGATGAACGCGCCGGGGCCGGTGGCGAGCGCCGCCTCGAGCTCGTCGCACAGCGCGGGGGAGAGGTGGTTCGTCGGCTCGTCGAGCAGCAGCAGGTCCGGCGGGTCCGCGATGAGCAGGGCCAGGTCGAGCCGGCGGCGCTGGCCCACGGAGAGCTCGCCGACGGGCCTGGCCGCGTCGCGCGGGGTGAGCAGGCCGAGGCTGCGTAGCGGTACCGCCGCCGCTCGATCCTCCCCGAGAACGGCCTCGTAGGTCGCCAGGGCCGTGCGGTCCGGGCGCTCGAAGGTCGTGTCCTGCGTGAGCAGCCCGACGCGCAGGCCGGGCCGGCGCTGGACGCCCGCGGCCGGGACCCGCCCGGCGACGACGGCGAGCAGCGTCGACTTGCCGGTGCCGTTCGCGCCCGTGACGAGGAGCCGGTCGCCGGCCGGGATGTCGAGCCGGTCGAGGGTCAGCCGGCCCGGCACGTGCACGTCGCGCAGCGCCACGAGCAGGCCGTCGGCCTCGGTGGCGAGCGCACCGGCGCGGAACCGCAGCGGCGGCGGGGGCTTGCGGACCTGCTCGCGGGTGAGCGTGTCCAGGCGCCGGGCGGCGTTGCGGACGCGGCGTGAGATCTGGCCCTCGACCCGGCCCGTGGTGCGGCCGTAGTTCATCTTCTCGTTGTCGCGCTTGGGCCGGTTGTGGGCGACCTGATGCGCGGTCACGGAGGCGGCGTGGCGCAGCGCGTCGAGCTCCTCCTGCTCCTCGGCGAAGCGGCGCTCCCAGCGCTCGCGTTCGGCGCGGCGCTCGGCCTGGTACGCGGAGTACCCGCCGCCGTAGCGGACCGGCCCGTCGACGGCCGGGTCGAGGTCGACGACGTCGGTGCAGACCGCGTCGAGGAATGCCCGGTCGTGGCTGGCGAGCACGACCGCGCCGGGCAGTTCCCGCAGCTGCGCCTCGAGGAACGCCGCGGCGGCGTCGTCGAGGTGGTTCGTCGGCTCGTCCAGCAGCAGCGCGGCCGGTCGGCGCACGAGCAGGGCCGCGAGCGCGAGGCGTCCGCGCTGCCCGCCCGAGAGGGTGGACAGGCGCCGATCATGCGGTACCGCTGCCAGACCCAGACCGTCGAGGACGATCCCGGCGCGCCGGTCGGCGTCCCAGGCGTCGATCTCCTGGGCGCGCTCCAGCAGCCCGGCGTAGTCGTCGAGGTGCCCGGCGGCGAGCGCGGCGTCCATGGCGGCCAGGCACTCGCGGGCCTCGCGCACCGCGTCGGCGACGACGTCGGCCACGGTCGCGGCCGGGTCGAACGGCATCTCCTGGTGCAGGTACCCGAGGTCGGCCGGGCGCTCGACGGTGCCGCCGTCGGGCTCGTCGGCGCCGGCCAGCAGCCGCAGCAGCGTGGACTTGCCGGTGCCGTTCTCGCCGATCAGGCCGATGCGGCGGCCGGGCGCGGCGGTGAGGGAGACCCCGTCGAGCACGCGGCGGGTGCCGAACGTGCGCACGAGGTCATGGGCGAGCAGAGGCTGTCGAGACAAGGCGGACCACCAGTCGGGTAGACACTTCCGCCCGCCGGGCACGTGGGTCCTCAGGCGCGGGCGCGGGAAGGTCTGGTGATCACATCCCCTTGAAGATAACCCGTCCGCCCGGCCCCGGCAATGTGATTTCGCCGCCTCCCGCGATCGCCGTCGTCAGATCTGCCCGTCCCCGGCCCCCTTGAGCGAGCGGCTGATCTTCTTCTTCTCGATCATCGCGTAGCACCGGGCGCTGTGGTTGCCCGCGGCCCACTCGTCCTCGTCGCCGGTCATCCAGTACCCGTAGTAGAGCGCCTTCTGCGAGTTCCAGCTCGTGCGGCTCATGTTCGCGTAGGACAGCAGCTTGGTCTCGCACGCCTTGCCGAACGCGGCGTCGTAGGCCTTCTCGTCGGCCGGGTAGTCCTTGACCGGGCTGGACACCGTGCCCACGTACTCCGCGTCGTGCGGGTCGGTGCACTTCGCCGGCGTGATGTCGTCCCAGCTGTCCTGGGTGGTGCCGACCAGCACGCCGCAGCCGAGCTTCAGGTCGCCGGCGACCGCGCCCTTCATCGTCGTCTTGCGCGGATCGAGCATGCCGGCCTCGGAGCGCAGCGCCCCGACGTCGCAGCGGTAGAACCGCGCGCCGCCCTCCCACTGCCGGGCGGTCGGCGCGGTGACCACGACCCACACGCGGCCGCCCTGCCACTCGCCGCCGAGGTAGTCGCTCGCGGCCTGGTCGCACTCCGTCCACGCCGTGGCGAGGGCCGCCGCCACGGGCGGGTTCGTGCTCTTCTCCGCGGCGCCGGTGAAGTGCCCGACGCTCACCGTCTCGAAGACGTGGTCCATGTCGCACGGCTGCTGGATCATCGCCACGCTGGCCGCGGCGGAGGCGGTGCTCGCCGTGGTCGACCAGCAGCTGCCGGCGGTGGGCTCCGGGACCTTGGCGGCCGTGAGCATGGCCCAGTCGTCGACCAGGTTGCCGTCGCCGGCCCGGGCCGGACCGCAGCCGGCGGCCGCGGCGACGAGCGCCACGGCACAGGCCAGTAGCGCGATGCGCTTCATCGGTTGCCTCCCCCGCGAATGATGCGAGGGGCACTGTGTCACCTTCTCGGGGGCGCCGGAATCAACCGAACAGTCGACGGGCGGCCGCGGGCTGCGCGGGTCGAGATGTCGGGCGCTGCGGGGCCGATGCTGGGCGGGGCCGATGCTGGGCGGGGCGATGCTGGGCGGGGCGATGCTGGGCGGGGCGATGCTGTGCGGGGCGACGCTGTGCGGGGCGACGCTGCGTGGGGCCACGCTGTGCGGGGCGACGCTGCGTGGGCCGAAATGTCGGGCGCTGCGCGCCGCGACATTTCGGACTTATCGCCCGACGGGGTATTCACTCATTTCGCGGGAGAGTGTCCGGATCGACCAGGGCCTCGGCGGACTCGCCCGCGATGTCCTGGCGCAGCTGGTCGAGCCGCCCGAGCAGCGACACCGAGTCGAGCACCGCGATCGCCGTCGGGAACACGGTGTGCACGCGCTCGACCGCCGCGATCAGCCCCGCCCGCAGCGACGTGTCGTTGACCTCCTCGCCCTCGATGCGCCGCTCGAGCAGGTGCGCGAGCGCGTTGATGAGCGCGCGCAGCGTGGCGCGGTCGAGGGCCGGCGGCTGGCCCGGCCGGTCGTACAGCCGGTCCGTCGCGAGCGAGATCGCCCGCACCTGCAGCGTGACGCGCACGAGCCAGAGTTGCTCCCGCCGGACCTGCTCCACGTCCCGCCGCAGCCCGCGCGCGAACACGTTGAGGAGCGTGACCTCCTCGACCCCGGCGACCGCGGCGGCCGCCTCCGAGCCGACCTCGTTGAGCTTGCGCGACTCGGCGATCCAGCCGTGCCGCTCGGTGGGCCCGAGCGGCCGGACGGCCTCGCCCGCCGGTGGCGCGCCGCCCGCCGCCGGGTCCGGGCGGGTGCCTTGCCCGCCCTTCGCCGGGTTGCGGCGGGTGCCCGGCTCGCTCGCGGGTGGCGTGCCGCCCGCCGCCGGGTCCGGGCGCGTACCCAGCTCGTCCGCGATGCGCTGGAGCACCGAGACGCACCCGCGGCCCCACGCCTCCAGCGTCGCCCGGATCTTCGCGATCCGCGGCCGTTCGGGCACGATCACCGCGATCGTCAACCCCACGACCGAGCCGAGGGCCACGTCGATGAAGCGCCATTGGCCGTACCCGCGCGCCATCGGTGCCAGCACCAGCACCGCCAGGGTCGCGATGGTGAGCTGGTTGCGGGCCAGGGGCGTGTTCGTGACCTGCCGGGCGACCGCGAGCGCGGCGAACGCCGCGAGGGCCAGCGACCACCAGGTGAGCCCGAGCAGCTGCGTCCAGGCGCTGGCCAGCGCGGTGCCGATGAGGTTCGCGAAGAGCAGTTGGAGGCCGGTGGCGATGGAGCCGTACACGCTGGCCTGCAGTGTCAGCACCGCCACGACGGGCGCGAAGAGGACAGCGGCGTTCTCGTTGAGCTGCCGGGCGAGGGCCCACGCGATCGTCGCGGCCGCGGTGGTCTTGGCGATGGTGAGCCAGCTCGGCTTGCTCCGCGGCACGCTGGCGAGCAGTGCTCCGAGCGGTTCGGTCACGACTTCATGGGGTCTGCGCGCCACGGCTCGATCCTCTCAACCTCGGGCCTCGTCAACGCCGCGAAGCGGTCAAGGACACACTCGCCTGCGGCGCCCTCCGCGCAATGGCATTGAAAGCCGCACGCACCGGTAAATCGTGAAATGTCCGATAAGTCGCGCGCGGAGCGCCCGACTTATCGCGCCCCCACCGCGAGGAGCGGCCTCGCGTAGGGTCCAAGCCGTGCGGAACTACGACCACCCCAACCTGTTCAACTTCCGCGACCTCGGCGGGTACCCCGCGGCCGACGGGCGGACGACCCGCTGGCGCCGGCTCTTCCGGTCGGACTCGCTCAGCCGCATCGACCCGGCCGACGCCGCCTCGTTCACCGCGCTCGGCGTGCGCACCGTCATCGACCTGCGCCGCCCGCGCGAGATCGAGCGCGACGGGCGGGTGCACGCGTTCGACGGGCTGACGTATCACCATCTGCATCCGGTACACGCGGAGTGGGAGGCGTCCGTCGACGCCGACGAGGCCAGCGACGCCCGCTGGCTGGCCAACCGCTACCTCGAACTCGCCGAGGACGGGCGGGCCGCGGTCGTGGCCGCGGTCGAGATCATCGCCGACGCCGAGAACGCGCCCGTCGTGGTGCACTGTGTCGCCGGCAAGGACCGCACCGGCGTGGTGTCCGCCGTCACGCTCGGTGCGCTCGGCGTGCCCGACGACGTGATCGCCGAGGACTACGCGCTCACCCAGGGCGCGACCGAGCGCAGCATGGCGTTCCTGCGCGCGCTCAACCCCGAGGTGGCCAGGATGCCCGCGCGGTGGCTGCTCTCGCCGGCCGAGACCATGCAGCTGTTCCTCGCCGACCTGCGCGCGAGGCACGGGTCGGTCCGCGACTACCTCGGCCTGTCCGCCGCGACCTTCGCCCGCCTCGAGGAGAACCTGCTGGAGCGGCCGGCTGGCTAAGCGAAACTTAATTTAAGTTTCCTAACAACGGTGTGAGCTGCGCGGATGCCCGTTTTCGGGTTCGCGGGCCGGTTGACAATGCATCGATGGGAGCGTTTATTGGCAGCCACTCTGCCAGATAACCCCCGATCGGCAAGGGACCGCCCATGAAACGCCGCTCCAAGATTCTCATCGGGTTCACCGCCGCCGCCGTGGCCGGCGCGCTCGGCGTGCTCGGGGTCACCGCGGCCACCGCGGCGACCGCCGGGCCGATCGTCGGCCTCGGCGGCAAGTGCGTCGACGTGGCCGCCGCGAGCTCGGCGAACGGGGCCGCGATCCAGCTGTACGACTGCAATGGCACGAACGCGCAGAGCTGGACCGTCGGCACCGCAGACAACACCGTCCGAGCGCTCGGCAAGTGCCTCGACGTGACGGCGGCGTCGACCGCCAACGGTGCGAAGATCCAGCTCTACGACTGCAACGGCACCGCGGCCCAGCAGTGGACCGCGAACGGGTCGGCGCTGGTCAACACGGGTTCGGGCAAGTGCCTGGACGCCACGGATCAGAGCTCTGCCAACGGTACTCGCCTGCAGATCTGGACCTGCGCGGGTTCGGCGAACCAGGCGTGGACGCTGCCGGGCGGTACGACGACGCCGACGACGCCTTCGTCGGGCCTCGACCCGGCCGTCGCGCCGGGCGGGAACTTCGACCTGTCCATCTGGCAGCTCCAGCTGCCGACGGGCAGCCCCGGATCGCCGACGCAGATCCCGCCCTCGCAGCTGAAGGGGGCGAACGGGTACGTCAACCCGGCGTACTTCTTCACCGACAAGACCGACGGCTCGATGACGTTCTGGGCGCCGGAGAAGGGCGTGACCACGCCGAACTCCAACTACGCGCGCTCCGAACTGCGCGAGATGAACGCCAATGGCAGTGCGGCCGACTGGAAGCTCGCGGGCTCGCACAAGCTCTCCGCGACGCTGCGCATCCCCTCGGTCACGAAGAACGTGTGCGTCGGGCAGATCCACCTCGGCACCGGCGGACCGTCGACGAAGCCGCTGCTGGAGCTGTACTACCGGCCGAACGGCGACATCATCCTCGGCACCGAGAACTCGCCGGACGGCGGCCAGACGCTGCACACCGTGGGCAACGTGCCGCTCGGGGTGAAGTGGAGCTACGTGATCGCGGTCTCCGGCGGGAACACCATCAAGCTGACGATCAACGGCAGCACGACGAGCTATGGGATTCCGTCGTCGTTCAACCAGTACGGGATGTACTTCAAGGCCGGCTCCTACAACCAGTCCTCGTCGGAGAGCACCACGAACGGCGCGAAGGTGAAGTTCTACGCGCTGACCGTGAGTCACGGCTGACCGGCTTCGCGCGTTTGCGGTCGCGTCTCATGGGAAGCGCCTGGTGTGCTGACCGTGAGGCGCGGCGTGCGTGTTCGGACTGCTGACCGTGCGTCATGGCCGTGATGCCCAGCGCATTCGTCTTCTTGCCTCGCTCACCTCCGATAGGGCAGGCTAACCTTCGTTCGAGCGGAGCGTGGGCGAGGCGGGGGACGGATGGCGCGCGAGGGTGAGCCGGCAGAGCTGGCCAACGCGGGGGACGGCCCGAGTGGTGCCGACGCGGTTCGACCCTCCCGCGATGATGCTCCTGTGACTCCTGTGACTCCTGTGACTCCGGCCGCTGCGGACGCCGTCGGCTCGGATCAGCCCGCGGACGCCGCCGGTTCTGGTCAGCCCGCGGACGAGTCGCTCACCGATCTGCTCGGCGGCTGGCGCTCGGCCGTCGAGACCGCGGCCCCGCTGGCCGGCTTCGCGATCGGCTGGCTGGCCGGCGGCCACTCGATCCCGTGGGGCGCGGGCATCGCCGTGCTGGCCGGCGCGATCGTCGCCGGTTGGCGTCTGGTGGAGCGCCGGCGCCCGATCGGCACGGTCCTGAGTCTGCTCGTCGTCTGCGCCGGTGCCCTGGTGGCCCTGCGTACCGGGCGGGCCGAGGACTTCTTCGGCGTACGCGTGCTGACCAACGCCGTCTCCGCCCTGGCCTGGGCCGCGAGCATTCTGGTCCGCTGGCCCTTCCTCGGCCTGATCGTCGGCACGGTCCTGGGCCAGAAGACCCGCTGGCGGTCCGACCGGGCCCTGCTGCGGGCATATCAGCGCGCGAGTTGGGTGTGGGTGCTGCAGTACGTCATCCGCCTCGCCGTCTTCATCCCGCTCTACGCCGCGGGTGCCGTGCTGTGGCTGGCCGCCGCGCAGACGATCCTGACCTGGCCTCTGGTGGCCGCTTGCCTGGCGGTGAGCTGGTGGGTTCTGCGCCGGGCTCTGCCCGCGGACCACCCTGGCATCCGCCACCCCCGCCCGGACGAGCCCGCCTGACGCACCGCGGCCCGCATGGCACGGCCGGCTGTCTTTTCGCCCGCGCGCCATGCGTGCGAGCCATTCCGGCATCCGCCCGTCCGCGTCGCCCTACCCGGCTGGACGAATCCGCCTCGCGCACCGCGGTCTGGTCGGTGCCGCCCGGCTACCGGGGCGTCTTGCTGAGTGCCGCCAGGGCCTCGTCCACGGTGTCGGTCAGCGTCAGTACCCGGTCGAGCGCGGTCAGGTCGAAGATCCGCCGGATGCGCGCGTGCGGGCACACCACGGCGAAGCCGCCGCCCTCGCGCAGGCGCTTGTGGATCGACACCAGCACCCGCAGCGCCGTGGAGTCGATGAAGTCGACCTGGGACAGGTCGAGCACGAGCCGCGTCTCGCCGTCGTCGAGGGTCTGATGCAGCAGCGCGTGCAGCTCCGGCGAGGTGGCAACATCGAGCGCCCCGGTCGGCGTGACCACCACGCACCCACCCACGGTGCCGGTCGCGATGCCGTCGGTCATTTCCGCCCCCATGGCCTGTCACGCTGCGTCAAGCGAGGTCCCTCTCCGGTCGAACACGCGGCATGTTACCGCCCCCGTGGTCGGCCCTCGCGATCCCACGCCCGATTTGAAACCAGCGCGTGTCGGTTAGCGCCGCCCGCCTTCACCCCCTGTATTCGAACCTATCGCGATCCGCTTTCCCGCCGCCTCGACAACTCGGCAGACCGGCGTCGAACCCCACAAGCGACGGATTCGGTAGGTGCCCCGGCGGCCAGCGGCGAGTCCTCCGGGCGGTGGAAGGTGAGTCCTACGAGCGGGCGGATTCGGGGTGCTCCGCGGGCGATCGGTGGCGGCTTCACACAGGCGACGGATTCGGTGGGGGCCCACCAGAGGTCGGCACCCGAAGGCGAGTCCTGCGGGCGGTGGAACGGACGGTGGATTCGGTGCGTGCCCTCCGGCGGCCGGCGGCGAGTCCTGCCGGGGCAGCGAAGACGGGTCCTGCGGGCCGCGGAACGGGAGGTGGGATTCGGTGCGTGCCCTCCGGCGGGCGGCGGTGAGTCCTGCCGGAGGTGGAATCGATGCGTGACTCCCGGCGGCCGGCGACGTTGAGCCTTTCGACCCCTCGATGCGGCGGAGCGTTCGCCGCGCCGGTCGCAGGGGGCATTGCCACGACAGCCGCGCGACGGGATAGGACGCCATGGACGGGACCTCCACCGAACAGCTCAGCATGACCGCCGCCGAACTGTCGTTCCTGCTGGCCAGTGCCAGTCAGCCGGGGCAGACGCCGCGGCTGCTCGGGCTCACCGAGGCCGACCGCACCGACTCGGTGCTCAGCGCGGGAGTCGGGTCGCTGCTCCTGCGCCACCTGGCCGCGCCGGTCGAGGGGAGCGGCAGCCGGCTCGAGCTCGCCCCCGCGGTCGCGGCCGTCGCCGCTGGGCTGCACGGGCCCCGCGGGTTCGTGCAGGTCGGGCTCACGGCGGACGATCACGCGGACGGTGCGCTGATGCTCGACGCCGAGCGCATTCGGGTGCTGGTGGCCGCGCGCGCGTACCGCTGCTATGACATCACCCCGATCCCGGCCGACACCGACGTGCGCGAGCCGCTGCTCGCCGTCGCCGACCGATTTTTGCACCGCCACCGCCCGGCGGTCGCCACGTTCACCGCCTCCTCGACCGCGGACTTCGAGCGCGGCATTCAGCCCAGCCGCGCGACCCTGTCCTCGTCGGCCGACGGCAAGTGGCGCGTGGTGACCCGCGACGGCACGGAGACCAAGGCCGACGACTTCGACGCGGCGGCCGCGGTGATGCGCGAGGAACTCGGCCGGATGCTGCCGATGCAGGTCACGCAGCAGTCGTAAACCCCGGCATATACGAAAAGTCGGAAATGTCCGGATATGAAGTGTTCGGACATTTCCGTGGGAAACCGGCGCCGTTCACTTGCGAAGCCGCACCGCCCGAACTCGATTGAGCCGGGCACCGGGCACCGATCGTCGACCCGGGCAGGCGGGAGCTGACCTCGCCGAGCGCCGGTGGCCGAACCGGGCTGAGCCGAGTGCTGGTGGCCGGGCCGGGCTGAGCCGAGCGCCGATGGCCGGGCCGCGCGTGGCCGAGTGCTGGCGGAGGAGCCGGGCCGCGTCGCACACCGGCGACCCCGGACCGGGCACGGCCGGCCGGCGCACCGACGACGGGAGGGCCGGTCGGCCCGGGGCCGGGCGCCCGGATGAGATTCGAGCCGAGCGCCGGCGGCCGTGCCAGACGTGGGTGCGCGGAACAGGGCGAAAAGAGCCGGGAGCGTCAGGACCAGCCGTAGCCCGAGCGCAGCTCCGCCGCGACGCGGTCGAAGCGCTCGCGGTCCAGGATCGCGCCCTCGCGCCGGATGCCGTCGGCGTCGACCGTCAGGACGCGGTCCAACCGTACCCAGCTCGGGCGCTTGTCGCGGTCCCACGAGCCGGGGCCCAGGGCGAACCAGTTGCGCTGCCCGTCCCGCTCCGACTGGCTCGACAGCATCAGGCCCAGCACCGCGGCACCCTGCCGGCCGACGACCAGCACCGGGCGGTCCTTGCCCTGGTGCGGGTCCTCCTCGTACTGCACCCAGGTCCACACGATCTCGCCCGGGTCGGCGTCGCCGTCGAGGACGGGGGAGTATTCGAGCAGCTTCTCGGTCTCGTGGCGCTGCGGCGGCGGGCCGGGAACGGGGTGCGGGGCGCGCGGGCGGGGGGCCGGCGCCGGAGCGGGGGCGGGGCGGCGCACACCCAGGCGCGTGGCCACGGCTTGCAGAAGACGCTTCACGCCGACGACCATAGCCGCAAGGCCCGCCACCCGCCGCGGAGCACGCCCGCCACCCGCCGCGGAGCACGCCCGAGCCCGCCGCGGCCGGCGAGAGAGCAGCCCCGCCGCCGCAGCACCCCCGGCCGCAGCCGGGCCTAAAGCCGTAGCCGCAGCCAGCGAGAGAACAGCCCGGCCGCCCGGGGAAGCAGACCCGGCTGTGTAGCCGCAGCTTGAAGAGCGGGCGACCATAGGCGCACGCGTCTTTACGCGTCCCGGGCGCGCCGGGGAGACTGTGGACCATGTACGACTTCGATGTCCTCGTGCTCGGCTCCGGGCCGGGTGGTCAGAAGGCCGCCATCGCCGCCGCCAAGCTCGACCGCCGGGTCGCCGTCGTCGAACGGCGCAACATGATCGGCGGGGTCTGCATCAACACGGGCACCATTCCGAGCAAGACGCTGCGCGAGGCGGTCCTGTACCTGACCGGCCTCAACCAGCGCGAGATGTACGGCCAGAGCTACCGCGTCAAGGAGGACATCACCGTCGGCGACCTGGGCGCGCGCACCACGCACGTCATCGGGCGCGAGATCGAGGTCATCCGCAGCCAGCTCGCCCGCAACCGGGTCCGGCTGCTGCAGGGGACGGGGCGGTTCGTCGACCCGCACACCATCGCGCTCGAGGACGACCAGGGGCGCGAGTCGCACGTGAGCGCGGAGAAGATCATCGTCGCGGCGGGGACGCGGCCGGCCCGGCCCGACAGCGTGGACTTCGACGACGTGACGATCATCGACTCCGACGGCATCCTCAACCTCGACAAGGTGCCCGCCTCGATGGTGGTGGTCGGCGCCGGGGTCATCGGCATCGAGTACGCCTCCATGTTCGCGGCCCTGGGCACCAAGGTGACCGTGGTCGAGCGGCGGGAGCGCATGCTCGACTTCTGCGACCTGGAGATCGTCGAGGCGCTCAAGTACCACCTGCGCGACCTGTCGGTGTCCTTCCGCTTCCGCGAGTCCGTCGCCGCCGTCGAGCGGCACGGGCGCACCGCGGTCGCGGTCCTGGCCAGCGGCAAGCGCATCGCCGCCGACACCGTCATGTACTCGGCCGGCCGCCAGGGCGCCGCCGACCTGCTCGGGCTGGACAAGGCCGGGCTCAGCGCCGACACGCGCGGGCGGATCAAGGTCGACGAGCACTTCCGCACCGAGGTCCCGCACATCTACGCCGTCGGCGACATCATCGGCTTCCCGGCCCTCGCCTCGACCTCGATGGAGCAGGGCCGCCTGGCCGCGCATCACGCGTGCGACGAGCCGGTGCGGGGCATGGGCCAGCTCCAGCCGATCGGCATCTACACCATCCCGGAGATCAGCTTCGTCGGGCGCACCGAGGATGACCTCACCGACGCGAGCATCCCGTTCGAGGTGGGCATCTCCCGTTACCGGGAGCTGGCCCGCGGGCAGATCATCGGCGACTCGTACGGCATGCTGAAGATCATCGTCTCGCCCGAGGACCGCAAGATCCTCGGCGTGCACGTCTTCGGCACCGGCGCCACCGAGCTCGTCCACATCGGACAGACCGTGATGGGCTGCGGCGGGACCGTGGACTACCTGGTGGACGCGGTCTTCAACTACCCGACGCTCGCGGAGTCGTACAAAGTTGCCGCACTTGACGCAATGAACAAGATGCGATCCGTGTCGCGCTTGTCCGCATAGCGTGAGCGGTCCGCAGCGAAGCGGAGGGGCCGCTCACCAGGAGGCACAGCTTGGAAGGCCTCCGCCGGAGCTTGCGGAGGCGGAGGCCGCTATCGTCGGCGGGTGACGAGGCTACGGGGGATCCTGCTGCTGCTCGGCGCGCTGACCCTGGTCGCGCCCCTGGCCGCCGCCTGTGACGACGATCGGGACAAGGCCGTGAACGACAGGTTCACGGCCTTCCTCGCCGACTGGCGCAAGGCCGACTTCACCGGCTTCCCGGACCTGCTCACCCCGCAGGGCCGCACCCTGGACCCCGCGGCGGCCAAGGAGCTGCTGGCCGGCACCGAGGGCGACCTGTCCGCGCGCCGGCCCGAGCTCACCCCGCACGGCAAGGCCAAGCTTCAGGCGTCCGACGCCACGCTGAGCGTCGCCGTGGCGTGGACGCTGCCCGACGGGCGGAAGTGGGCCTACGACACCACCGTGCACGCGCGGCTGCTCGGCAAACGCTGGCAGGTGTACTTCGGCCCCGGCACCGTGCACCCGGAGCTGGAGGACGGCCAGCACCTGTCCCTGCGCGCGACCCCGGCCAGGCGCGGGAAGATCGCGGCCGCCGACGGCACCCCGATCGTCGCCGAGACGCCCGTCGTCTACGTCGGCGTCGAGCCCCAGGCCGTGCCGAACGTGCCCGACCTGGTGACGCACCTCGGCGACGTGTTCCGCTCGGTGCAGGCCGACGTCGACGTGCAGGGGCTGCCCGCGAAGCTCCAGGCGGCCAAGCCGGACGCGTTCGTCGACGTGGTGACGCTGCGCAAGACCGACTTCGACGAGATCGCCACCGACCTGAACAAGACGCCCGGCATCCGGGTGAAGGCGGGCACCCTCTCGCTGCCGATGACCCGCACGTTCGCCCGGGCTCTGCTCGGCACCTCCGGCCCGGCGACGAAGGAGATCATCGACGCGAGCAAGGGGGCGCTCAAGGCCGGTGACGTCTCCGGGCTCACCGGGATGCAGCGACGGTACGACACCCAGCTCCGAGGGCTGCCGGGAGTCTCCATCGCGCCGTTCGAGAAGGACGCCGTCGAGCCGCTGTTCACGCTGCCGGCCCAGGACGGGGCGGTCATCGCCACGACCATCGACGTGAAGGTGCAGCAGGCCGCCGACGCCGCCCTCGCCGGCAGCGGGAAGCCCTCGGCGCTGGTGGTCGTGAAGGTCAGCGACGGCACCGTCCTCGCCGTCGCGAACGGGCCGGGCCCGGCGGGGTACAACCTCGCCTTCCTCGGCGAGATCCCCGGCCCGGCGTGGCCCGCGGACCCGGCGAGCCTCGGCGTCGGCGGCACGTGGAACCTGGGCGCGGACGTGTTCACCGGCCGCGCCGACGCGAACGGCGTGACGGCCGCCCCGATCGGGTACGCCGCGGCCGCCGCCGCCCTGGATCGCGGTGCGTGGCAGGAGCCGGTGCTCATCAAGGACACGAAGGCCCAGGCCGGCGCCAAGGTGACGGGAACGCTCAGCGTGCCCGGGCTGAGCGTCGGCGTGCGGGACGGGATCGCCTACTGCGTGTACGTCACCGACGGCACGAGCCAGGCCACGGGCGCAATTGCGGACGCGTTCCTCGCCGCGATCAAGTAGCGTGCGCGGCATGCCGTTCGGTTGACGCAGAACACCGGAGCCCCTGCCCGCCGACGTCCGCCGCCTGAGCCGCCGCGGGGTCGGCTGGGCGCTGCTGTCCGACGCCGTTCCGCTCTATCCGCTGTACGCCCTGCTGTTCACCGACACCGGCCTGTCCGGCGGCGAGATCTCGCTGCTGTTCGCGCTCTGGTCCGCGGTCGGGATCGCCGCCGAGGTGCCCACCGGCGCCCTCGCCGATCGCTTCTCCCGCCGCGCCAACCTGGTCGCGGCCGGGCTGCTGCAGGCGGCCGGGTTCGCGCTGTGGACTGCGCTGCCCTCCTTCGCCGTGTTCGCGGCCGGGTTCGTGCTCTGGGGCCTCGGCGGGGCGCTGGCGAGCGGGTCGATCGAGGCGCTGCTCTACGACGGGCTGCTGGCGGCCGGGCACGAGAGCCGGTACGTGCGCGTCTCCGGCCAGGTCACCGCGGCCGGGCTGGTCGCGCAGGTGCCGGCGGCCGTGGTCGCCGCGGTGCTGTTCCCGCTCGGCGGCTACCCGCTCGTCGGCTGGGTCAGCGTCGCCATCTGCCTGGCCGCGTCCGCGCTCGCCGCGCGGCTGCCCGAGGTCCGCGGGGCCGCGGGCGGACCCGTGGCCGGCGACGGCGACGGACCCGGGGCCGGCGACGGCGACGGACCCGGGGCCGGCGACGGTGGCGGACCCGGGAACGGTGGCGGGCTCGGGTACTTCGCCACCCTGCGCGACGGCGTGCGCGAGGCGGCCGGGCGCCCGGCCGTGCGCGCCGCGGCCCTCGTGCTCGCCGCGCTCGCCGGGCTCGACGCAGTCGAGGAGTACTTCCCGCTGCTCGCCCACGGCTGGGGCGTGCCCACCGCCCTGAACCCGGCCGCCACCCTCGTCATCACGCTCGGCGGGGCCGCCGGGGCCGCGCTGGCCGCCCGCGCCGGGGGACTGCCCGGCCGGGGACTCGCGGGGCTGATGCTGGCCGCCGGGCTGCTGCTGGCCGGGGCGGCCGCGCTGGACCGCCCGGCCGGGATTGTCCTCGTCGCCGGTTTCTACGGGTTGTACCGCCTGGTGCTCGTCATCGCCGACGCGCGCCTGCAGGCCGTCATCGACGGGGCCGCCCGGGCGACGGTCACCTCGGTCGCGGCCCTGGCCACGGAGCTCTCGGCGCTGCTGCTGTTCGGGGCCTGGGCCGTCGGCGGGGTCTGGTGCGTCGCCGTCCTGACCGCGGCCCTCTCAATCACCATGGTCAGACGCGAACAGCGCGAATGACTGCGCATGACTGCGAGTGACACTGAACGTTTGCGTGAATGAATCCGATCGTTTGGTTGCCCAGCGTAAAACGGGTCATCGCACGGTGTAGATATGACGGGCACTGGGCAGTACCATCTAAACCGCCAAATGCGCAAATGGCGTCAAAAGCGTCGCGCGGGCCGCTCGGAACGATCCTGCCAGGTACTCCTCATTCGGCAGCGAACTGGGTAGCGTCTGCCTCGCCGCGAGCGCGCGGGGCGGGGCTGGTGATCGCTAACGAAAGCAGCAGAGAGTGAGCGGGTCGGCACGCGGGGTGCTGGCGGGTTACGCCGGTGCGATGGCGGTCCTGGTGATCGCCAACTTCGCGCTGCCCAGCCTCCATCCCGTGCTGTGGTCCGCGATCGGCTGCTCGAGCGTGGCCGCGATCCTGCTCGGCGTGCACCTGCACAAGCCCCGCAAGCGGGCGCCCTGGCTGCTGCTGGCCGGCGCGGTCGCCTGCTTCATCACCGGCGACCTCATCGCCGACGTGCTGACCCGGCTGCTGCACCAGTCCGGCTTCCCGTCGCTCGCGGACGCGTTCTACCTCACGATGTACGTCCTCATCGCCGCGGCCCTGGTCTGGCTCTACCGCCTCGGCGTGGTCCGGCGCGACCTCGGCGGCCTGTTCGACGCCGTCACGCTGACGGCCGGGCTCGGCCTGCTGTCGTACATCTTCCTGATCCGGCCCTACGTGGACAATCCGAACCTGTCCACGCTGGACCGGACCATCTCCATCGCCTACCCGCTCGCCGACATCGTCGTGCTGCTCGTCGGCGCGCGGCTCATCGCCTCCGTGCGGTTCCACGCCGCCCTGGCGCTGCTCGCCCTCGGCGGTGTCGGGCTGCTCAGCTCCGACGTCGGCTACGGTCTGCACCAGCTCGCCGGCAGCTGGCACACCGGGGGCCCGATCGACATCGGCTGGGCCGCGTTCTACGTGCTGTGGGGCGTCGCCGCGCTGCATCCCTCGATGCGGCAGCTGACCGAGCCCCAGGTCCATCGCGGCGGCGAGGAGCGGCTCGGCCGCCTGCTGCTGCTCGGGCTGTCATTGTTCATCGCTCCGATCGTGCTGTTCGTCGAGATGCGGGGAGGCCAGGTGCGCGACGCCGCCGCCATTGCCGCCGTGTCGGCGCTGCTGTCCGGACTGGTCCTGCTGCGGCTGGGCCGGGCGGTGCGCGCGCAGCGGCTCACCGTGCAGCGCGAGCGACGCCTGCGCAGCGCCGGTGCCGCGCTGCTCATGGCCACCGACGCCGGGGGTGTCGCCCGGACCGTCCGCGGCGCCGTCGCCGAGCTGCTGCCGCCCGGACGCTCCTACGCCGTCGCGCTCGGCCCCGCCCGCGGGCCGAAGGTGTCGATGCCGTACCTGTCCGAGCTGGACCCCGAGCTCGCCGCCGAGCTCGGCGGCTTCGAGGTCGCCCTGTGCTGCCCGCTGGCCCTGGCCGACGGGCGGGCCGCCGAGCGGGCGCTGTACGTGGCCGCCGACGAGGTGGTGCTCGCCGGGCTGCAGGAGGCCGCGCAGATCCTCGCGACCCAGGCCGCGATGGCCCTGGAGCGCATCGCGCTCGGCGATGAGGTCGGGCGGCGCAACAGCGAGGCGTACTTCCGCACCCTCGTGCTCAACACCGCCGACGTCATCCTCATCGTCGGCGACGGCGACCTCGTCGGCTACGCCAGCCCCTCCGCGCGGGCGCTGTTCGGCTCCGACCTGCTCGGCACCCCGCTGCCGACGGCGTTCGCCGAGGAGAGCGCGGCCGAGGTCGCCCGGCGCCTGGCCGAGGTCCGCGCCACCGAGCCGGTCCACCGCCCCGCGCCGCTGCCCGCCGACCTGCCCCGCCGCCCCGTGGACGCGCCCGTCGCCGACAGCGCCCGGCCCGGGCAGGACCTGCAGGTGACCGGCCCCGACGGGCGGCCCGCGCTGGTCGAGGCGACCTTCCGCGACCTGCGCGGCGAGCCCACCGTGCGCGGGGTCGTGGTGACCCTGCGGGACGTGACCGAGCGCAGCCGGCTGCAGGCGGAGCTGTACCAGCGCGCCACCTTCGACGCCCTCACCGGCCTGCCGAACCGCGAGGTCTTCCTCACCCGGGTCCAGGAGGCGGTCGCGTCCGGCGCCGAGACGGGCGCGACGGTCGGCGTGCTCATCGTCGAGCTCGACGACTTCAAGGTGGTCAACGACACCTTCGGCCACGGCGCCGGCGACGCCCTGCTCGTCGCGGTCGGGCAGCGGCTGACCGAGGCGCTGCGGGCCGTCGACGGCTCCTACGGCGCGGCCGGCACCGTCGCGCGGCTCGGCGGCGACGAGTTCGCGGCCCTGGTCCGCCGGGCCGGGACCTCCGCCGACGTGGAGCGGGTGGCGGAGCGGGTGCTGCAGAGCTTCAAGGCGCCGTTCGAGCTCGCCCACGGCACGGTGTCGGCCACGGCCAGCATCGGCGTGTCCACCACCGCCGAGGCCGCGAGCGCCCAGGAGCTGCTGCGCCACGCCGACCTCGCCGTCTACGTGGCCAAGGACGCCGGCCGCGACCGCTGGCGGCGCTTCGAGTCCTCGCTGCACAGCGCCGTCGTCGAGCGGCACAAGCTGCGCGCCGACCTCGACCGGGCCATCGCCGGCGAGGCCTTCCTGCTGCACTTCCAGCCCATCGTCACGCTCGCCGACGACCGCACCCGCGGCTTCGAGGCCCTCGTGCGCTGGGACCATCCGACCCGCGGCATGGTCCCGCCGGACGAGTTCATCTCCGTCGCCGAGGAGAGCGGGCTCATCGTCCCGCTCGGCGCCTGGGTGCTCAGCCAGGCCATCACGGCCGCGGCGCAGTGGCGGATCGCGTACCCCGAAGATGAGATCTATGTCTCCGTGAACGTCTCGGCCCGGCAGTTCCGCGCGCCGGACTTCGCCCAGTGGGTGCTCGCCGAGATCGACCGGATGGGCCTGCCGCCGGGCGGGCTGCTGCTGGAGATGACCGAGAGCCTGCTGCTGCACGACGACGGCGAGGTCGCGGCCGAGCTCGCGGCCCTGCGCCAGGCCGGGGTGCGCATCGCCATCGACGACTTCGGCACCGGCTTCTCGTCGCTGTCCTACCTGCGGCGACTCCCCGTCGACGTGCTCAAGCTGGACAAGAGCTTCATCGACACGGTGGTCTCCTCGGCCGAGCAGCACGCGGTCGTGGACATGATCGTGCAGCTCGCCCGGATCCTCAAGTTGCAGGTCGTCGCCGAGGGCATCGAGACATCGGCGGAGCGCGAACTGCTGGTCACGATGGGTTGTGACCACGGCCAGGGGTACTTGTTCTCGAGGCCGCTGAGCTACGGTGACGCGAGTCAATGGTTGTCGGACGATGCGTCGGGGCCTCAACGGGGAGGCCGAACCGCGGCCTGAAACACCCCGGAGGATTTTGTGCACGCCTCAGAGCTGGCCACCGAAGTTGACCTTGACCCGCGGTACAGCGGCATCGCCCGCCTCCGCACCGAGACGCGATTCTACGACGCGGTCATCGACGAGATCGACGGGCGGCGCATCCGCGTCGGGGAGCACTGGCTGACCGACTGGGCCTCCTGCAACTACCTCGGCTTCGACCTGGAGCCGCAGATCATCGGGGCGGTCGAGGAGCAGCTGCGCCGCTGGGGCACGCACCCGTCGTGGTCGCGGATGCTGGGCAACCCGGCGCTGTACCCGCAGATCGAGGAGCGGCTGGCCGCGCTGCTCGGGGCCGAGGACGCCCTGGTCCTGCCGACCATCACGCAGATCCACCTCTCCGTCATCCCGGTGCTCGCCCAGCAGGGCCAGATCCTCATCGACGCCCGGGCCCACAAGACCATCTGGGACGGCTGCGTCTTCGCCCGGGCCCAGGGCGCCACGCTCTCGCGGTTCCGCTCGCTGGACGAGCTGGCGTCGCTGCTGCCCGGGGCGGCCGCGGCGGCGTCCAAGGCCGGCGGCCCGGTGCTCGTGTGCATGGACGGCGTCAACAGCATGACCGGCAACATCCCGGACGTGCGGGAATACCTCGACCTGTGCCGGGCCCACGGCGCCGTGCTCTACGTCGACGACGCGCACGGCTTCGGCGTCATCGGCGGCCGCTCGGCCGACGAGACCAGCCCTTACGGCACCGCCGGGAACAGCATCATCCGGTACTGCGGGGAGTCCTACGACGACGTGGTGCTCGTCGGGGGCTTCTCGAAGGCGTACTCGTCGCTCATGGCCTTCCTCGCGGTGCCGGCGGCGCTCAAGAACCGGCTCAAGGCCTCGGCGGCGCCGTATCTCTACTCCGGCCCGTCCCCGACCGCCTCGCTGGCCACGGTGCTCGCCGGCTTCGACGTGAACGCGGAGCGCGGCGACAAGCTGCGGGCCGAGCTCTACCGGATGTCGATGCGCGTGCTCAACCACGTGCGCGGGCTCGGGGTGTTCACGCCCAACACCGACGACACCCCGATCATCGAGCTGCCGATCGCGCTGGACCGCGACCTCGTCGACGTGTCCGAGCTGCTGTGGGAGCGCGGGCTGTTCGTGACGCTGGCGCCCTACCCGGGCGTGCCGCGCGACCAGGTCGGCTTCCGGGTGCAGGTGACCGCGGCGAACACGGACGCGGAGATCGACACCCTCAACGACGTCATCTCGGAGCTGGCGGGCGCGGGCGTGTTCCAGGAGGCCCGGGAGTCCAGCGCGAGCTGACGTCGGGGGGCTCCCCTACGGGTGGCGCCGGGGCGGTATCACGGAGTCATGCGCGAACGATGGTCCCGCCGGCGGCACCGGCATCACGACGACTACGGCTACCGGCGCGGCGGCGGCAACAGCTGCCTGCGCGATGCCTGCCTGCTCGAGGCGGGCTGCTGCATCGGCGAGGCGATCGACGGGCCCTGCCTCATGGTGGGGCTGCTGTCGCTGCCGGCGATGCTCTTCACGATGGCGCGGGCGCCGCGGCGGGCGGCGTCGCCGGAGGGCCCGCTCGTCGGGGCGATCCGGCGGTACCAGACCGAGGTCTCCGCCAAACGGGCGCGGCCGTGCTGCCGGTTCACGCCGAGCTGCTCGCACTACGCGGCCGAGGCCATCACCCGCCACGGCGCCGTGCGGGGCGTCTGGCTGGCCACGCGACGCCTGGCCCGCTGCCGCCCGGGCGGCGCCCGCGGGGCCGATCCGGTGCCCGTCTAGACGCTGCTCTAGACGCCGCTCTAGACGCTGCGGGTGACCAGGACCGGCGAGGCGGCGTGGTGGACGACGAGCTGGGTCACCGGGTTCGGGCGGGGCTGCTCGTACCAGCCCACCCGGTGCGCGCCCACGACGAGCATGAGGGCGTTACGGGCCGCTTCCGTCAGGGTTTCCAGCACGCCCGTGTCGCGGCTGTCGAAGTGGGTCTCGACCTCCGGGTGGCGGTACAGCCACGGCTCGAGCCCGGCGGCGACGACCTCGTGCGGGCGGGCCCGGCCGGCGTGGACGGCGAGCAGGGGCACATGGCGGGAGGCGGCCTCGCCGTAGCCGAACGCGAGGGCGCGCTGGCTCGACGGGGAGCCGTCGACGCCGACGACGACCGGGGCGTGGGCCGGCAGCGCGGTCGTCGGGTCGGCCCAGCGCCAGCCGTTGTTGATGACGAGCACGGGGCAGTGGGCGAAGGACGCCAGGTGCGCGCTGACCGACGCGTCCAGCACGCTGCCGTCGTGGACCCGGCCGCCGATGACCACCAGGGCGGCCGTGCGGGACTGCTGGCGCAGGATCCACGCGGGGGAGCCGCCCAGGGTCATGGTCTCCACCGCGATGCCCGGCTGCCAGCCCTTGGCCTCCGTGGCCGCGTCCAGCACCAGGCCCTGGCCGTCCGCGGGCCCCTTCCAGCTCAGCGCGTGCACGATCCGCAGCGTGCGTTGCTGTCGCGCGGCCTCGTCGGCGGCCCAGCGCACGGCGCCCAGCGCTGCGGCCGAGCCGTCCACACCGACCACGATCGGGCAGTGTTCCAGCAGCATGGCGCGCCTCCTTCCCGATTGTCCCGATTCCACCGTCTCTCGCGGCGTGCCCCGGCACAAGGGGCGCCCGCGGTTCCCGCTCGAGGCGGTGCGGTCCTCGTCCGTGCCGCCGCGGAGGCCGGGATTTCTGGCGGGAGCGACGGTCCGCAGGTGACGCGGGCCCGAGCAAAACGCATCGAAGCAATCGTGTACGGTCCCGTCTCGACCGACACGCGAGGGGAGCGCGCGACCAACATGCACATCAACGACTTCTGGGTGGCCATCCCGATCGGCCTGCTCATCGGCGTGCTCGGGCGGCTGGTGCTCCCCGGCCGGCAGTCGATCGGCGTGTTCATCACGTTCCTGATCGGTGTCGGCGCGGCGCTGCTGGGCACGCTCGTGGCCGAGCTCGTCAACCTCGACGACAAGGCCGTCGTCAAGGTGTGGAAGATCCAGTGGAGCTGGTGGGAGCTCGGCATCCAGGTGCTGTTCGCCGCGGTCGGTATCGGGCTGGCGAACATGCTGACCTACACGAAGCTGGCGTCCGGGGCGCCGAAACCGCGCAAGCGGGCCGCCGCCCGCAAGCGTAAGCCGAAGAAGTCCGAGGACGACTGACCCGCGGGCTACGGGCGGCTCAGGTCGGCCAGCAGGGCCTCGCGCACCGAGGCCCGGCCGGCCTCCTGGGCGCCCAGCAGGGCGGCGTCGTCCTGCACCCGCGTCGTGGCGATGGTGGTGTCCAGCGGGGCCGCCTCGGCCAGGGCCGCGGCCACCGCGGCGCCGAGCAGCTCGCCGCCGGCCCGGCCGACCTCGCCGCCGATGACGACCAGCGGCGGGTCGAGCACCGCGACGACGGCCGAGAGGCCAATCGCGATGCGGCCCGCGAGGACGGTGACGAACTCGGCCGCGGCCGGGTCCCCGTCGGCGGCCCGGGCGGCCACGGCGGCCATGGTGCCCGCGGCCGTCGGGGCGGCGAACCCGTGGGCCGCGCCCAGCTCGAGGACCGCGGCGCCGCCGACGAGGGTCTGGAAGTCGGTGCTCGCGCCGATCGGCATGTATCCGATCTCGCCGGCCCCGCCCCGCGCGCCCCGCAGCAGGGTGCCGCCGAGGTCGATGGCCAGGCCCAGGCCCGCCTCGCCGAGCCACAGCAGCGTGAAGCTCTCCGCGTCGCTCCCGGCGCCGTGGGCCCGCTCGGCGACGGCGGCCAGGTTCACGTCGTTGTCGACGCCGACGGTCACGCCGAGGCGCCGGCGCAGGTCCTCGACCAGCCCCGAGCGGCCCCAGCCGGGGATGTCCACGTGGTGCAGGACGTCGACGCGCTGGTCGTAGGAGCCGGCGACGGCGATCTGCACGTGGGCGACCGGGTCGCGGGCGACGCCGGCCTCCTTGCACACCTGGTCGACGATGTCGGCGACCACGGCCACGGTGTCGGTGCCGGTGAAGTCGACGGCCGACTCCAGCCGGCCGCGGACCGCGCCGGCGAGGTCGGTGACGGCGGCGGTGACCGCGGGCGTGCCGTGGCTGTCCGGGTCGCGGACCGACCGCACGGACAGCGCCACCGCGTAGGCGGCGTCCGGGTTCACCGCGTACACCTCGGCGTTGGGCCCCGGCCCGGCGCTGACGTAGCCGACGACGCTCACCAGCCGCGCCTCCGTCAGGCGGCGCAGCGCCTCGGAGATCGTCGGCTTGGACAGCCCGGTGAGGTCGCGCAGCTCCCCGCGGGTCAGCGGCCCGCGTTCCAGCACATGACTCAGGGCGGCCGCGTCGTTCATGGCCCTGAGCAGCTTCGATGATCCGCCGAGGTGCGTCATGGTGGCTCGAAACTTATGGGCGGCCCCGGGCGGTGTCAATCCGAGACCTGACATAAACCCAACTCAACCGACAAAATGCGACGAAGGCCACCGTCTATGCTTCCGCCGTGGCCGATCTCGGGGCGATCCAGCAGACCATGTTCATCACCTTGCACGCCCGCGCGACCTCGGGCGACGCGACCGCCCGGCGGCTGGTCGAGGCGATCGACTACGACTTCGGCATCTTCGAGCGGCACGCGGGCCTGACGGCACTGTTCCACGTGCTGCGCTCGTCCTCGTACGACGCGTGGACGCGCGACTTCCTCGCCGAGTGTCCGAACGGGACGGTGGTGGAGCTCGGCGCGGGGCTCACCACGCGGGCGGACCGGCTCGACAACGGCACCGCCTCCTGGGTGTTCGTGGACCTGCCGGACGCCGCCGGGCTGCGCCGCGCCCTGCTGCCGGACGGCCCCCGCCGGCGCACGGTGGCCGGCTCGGTGCTGTCGGCGGACTGGGTTCCCGCGGTGCTGGAGTCGCCCGGCCCCTACCTGCTGCTGGCCGAGGGGGTGCTCGTGTACCTCGAGCCGGGCCAGGTCCGCGCGGCGCTCGGGCACCTCGCGGCGGGGTTCCCGGGGGGCCGGGTGGCGCTGGACACGTACGGCTCGTGGATCGTCGCCCGGCCGCGGGGCCCGCTGCAGCGCATGGCCGCCGGCCTCGTGTGGGCGTGCGAGGACCCGCGCGAGCCGGAGGGCTGGGGCCTGGGCCTGACGCTGCGCGAGTCGTACGCGCTGAGCCGCCCGGACCGCTCCGTGCGCCGCGCCCTGCCCCGGCGCACGCGGGCGGCGCTGTCGGCGATCAACGCGTTCGTGCCGCGGCGGATGGTGAACACCCCGCGTGAACCTCTACGCCGTGGCATCGACGGATGCGTAGCGCGTGAACGTGCATGACAGAATCGGGCTCCTATGGAGCCCAGCCGCGTCCTCGCCGCGCTCGCCGACCTCGCGCCGGCCGGCCGGGACCGCGTGCTCGACGTCGCCAAGGGGGCGCCGGCACCGCTCTGGCTGACCGAGCCCGACCGGGTGCCCGCCGGCAAGGCCGCGCAGCGCCTCGCCGCGCTCGACTCGCTCCACCGGGAGGAGCGGCTGCTGCGGCGGGGCTGGGCGTGGCTGGTCGGCACCGCCGACGTCGACGGGGTCGCGCGCACGGTGCGGCTGCCGCTGCTCTTCGAGCCGGTGCGGCTGGAGGGGTCGGGGAGCCGGCTGCGCGGATACCGGGTCACCTCCGCCGGGGACCTCGAGGTCACGCCGCTCATCGGGGATCGCGGGCTCGCCGCGGTGCTGGAGTCGGCGCCCGGGATCGGGACGGCGGCGTGGCTCGCGGCCGTCGGGACCGGCGCCTGGATCGAGACCGCCGCGGACGCCGCCGGGTTCAAGCCCGACGCGCGGCTGCTCGGGCGGGCCGGCGCGGCGCTGTACGTGGCCCGCGACGTCGCCACGCCGGGCCTGCGGGACACCCTGCGGGCCTGGTCGACCCGGCCGGGGCTGGAGCGGACCGCGCTCGCGCAGGTGTACGGCGACGGCGCCGGGCCGGACGATGCCGCCGACGAGGCCGTGTACTCGCCGCTGCCGCTGAACCGGGCCCAGCGCGAGGTGGTCCGCCGGGTGCGCCGGGAGCGGGTCGTCGTCGTGTCCGGGCCGCCCGGCAACGGCAAGAGCCACGCGGTCGTCGCGGCCGCGCTCGACACCGTCCACCGGGGCGGGTCCGTGCTCGTCGCGACCCAGGCCAGTCACGCCGCCGAGGTGCTCGCGGGGCTGCTCGGGCGGTTCCCGGGGGCCGAGCCGGTGCTGTTCGGCGACGCCGAGCGGCGCGACCGGTTCGCCCACGCGCTCACGTCCGGGCGGCCCGAGGGCGTCGGCGGCAAGGAGCTGGACGCGCGCCGGGCCGAGGTGCGGGCGGCCGCCGAGACCGTCGAGCGCCTGGAGCACGCGATCGGCGCGGCGCTGGACCTGGAGCGCAAGGCCGCCGAGATGGCCGTGTGGGAGCCGCTGCTGGCCGGGCTGCGGGCCGAGGCGCCCCGGGTGTTCGGCGCCGATTTCGACGTACCGGCGGCGAAAAGGCTCCTCGCGTCCCGCCTTCTGCGCGAATGGCGCGTGCGGCGCCGCTACGGTGTCGAGCCGCGGCGGCTCGCCGAGCTGCTCGGCGCCGTCGAGGCCGACCGGGCCGCCGCCACGCTCGCCGTGCGGGGCGGGACCGACCTCGGCGCGGTCTGGCCGGCGCTGCTGGACGCCGACGCCCGGCTGCGGGCCGCCGTCGGGTCCGCGATGCGCGACGCCGCGGCCGCCGCCGACCGGTGGGGCCGCTCCGCCCGCGGCAGCACCGCCGAGCTCGGGGCCGCGCTGCGGGCCGGGCGCAACCGCCGCCGCGAGGCCCTCGCCGCGCTCGACGGGCCGGCGCTCGTCAAGGCGCTGCCGCTGTGGGTCGGCACCGTCGCCGACGTCGAGGACCTGCTGCCGCCCGTGCCCGGCCTGTTCGACCTCGTCATCCTCGACGAGGCCGCGCACATCGACCAGATCCGGGCCGCGCCCGTGCTGGCCCGGGCCCGCCGGGCGCTCGTCGCCGGCGACCCGAGCCAGCTGCGGTTCGTGTCGTTCGTCGCCGACGTCGACGTGGCCGCGACCCTCGCGAAGCACGGGCTGCCGGACCGGATCGACGTGCGCCGCTCCAGCGCCTTCGACGTGGCCGTCGGCGCCGCCCCGGCGACCTGGCTCGGCGAGCACTACCGGTGCGCCCCGCACCTCATCGCGTTCGCCGCGCGCCGCTTCTACGACGGCCGGCTCACGCTCATGACCCGCACCCCGGCCGCCGAGCGCGAGGACGCGATCGACGTCGTGCGGGTCGCCGGGGCCGCGGTGCGCGACGGCGTCAACCAGGCCGAGGTCGACGCGGTGCTGGGGACCGTGCGCGGGCTGGCCGCCGCCGGGCGCACCGGGATCGGCGTCGTCACGCCCTTCCGCCCGCAGGCCGACGCGATCGAGGCCGCGCTGCTCAAGGAGCTCACGGCCGAGGAGATCGAGCGGCTCGGGCTGCGCTGCGGCACCGTGCACGCGTTCCAGGGCGGCGAGGCCGACACCGTCGTCGTCTCGCTCGGCCTCGTCGACGGCGACACCCCGGCCCGGCTGCGCTTCGCCGCCGAGCCGAACCTGTTCAACGTCATGACCACCCGCGCGCGCCGCCGCCTGGTCGTGGTCACCTCCCTCACGAGCGGCAGCGGCCTGATCGCGGACTTCCTCGCCCACGCCGGCGACCCCCGCCCGGCCCTCGATGCCGCGGATCCGGCGGCGGTACCGTGGGCCGCCCGCCTCGCCACCGAGCTGTCCGCGGCCGGGCGGGAGGTCCACTCCGCCTACCGGGTCGGGGACTGGACCGTCGATCTCGTGGTGGACGGCGACGGCCTCGTCTGCGCCCCGCACCCGGACGGCAACCGGGCCCACCTCGAACGCCAGCGGGCCCTGCTGCGCGCCGGCTGGACGCTGCGCGAGGCGTTCCCGAGCCGCTGGCAGGGCGACCCGGTCCGCGCCGCGCTGGACCTGACGACGGACGTTTTCAGGGTCGGTTGACAGGGTTTTCCCTGACGCCTGCCGAACGTTTGCGCAACACACTCGACGTATGACCGTTCGCCGCATCTTCACCGTCGTCGGCGCCGCCCTCGCCGGCACCGTCAACGCGACCGACGAGGCCGTCCCGCCCGCCGATCCGCGCGAGGTCCGGGCGCTGCTCGCGGAGCTCGGGCTGATCCGGCCCGGCGCGTTCGAGGCCGAGCTGCCGCAGGCGCTGCGCCGCTTCCAGGCCCGCGCCGGGCTCGCCGTCGACGGGATCGCCGGCCCGCGCACGACCCAGGCCCTCGCCCGCTCCGCCCGGGAGGCCCGCCACCTGCGCTCCCTCGGGATGGCCGCCTAGGCCGGCATCGTCGCCAGGAGGTGCGTGAGCCCTTCCTCGGTGCCGATCGAGCCGCGGTCCTCGGGGTGGTTGAGGTAGTGGTTGACCGCGTCGTGCAGGAACTCGCGGTGCACGGCGCTGGACTGCAGCTGCAGCTGGATGCGCTGCAGGTTCTTCTTGCGCCCGAACCCGGTCGTGGTCACCAGCTCCGGCCACAGGATGCCGAGCCGGCCGACGCCGAAGACCGTCGGCAGCGGGCCGGACATGATGGCCGCCCACGGCACCTCGTGCGTGGTGGTCGCGTCGACGACGCTGAGCCCGTCGGCGCGCAGGACGAGGCGCCCGGTGCCGCGGATGAGCATGACGAGGGCGTACACCATCAGATAGGCGAAGCCGAGCGTCACCGCGAACAGCATCCAGGTGAACACGCCCCAGTCATCGTCGTCGTAGACGATGCTGCACAGGATGCCCACGATCGGCGGCAGGCCCGCGGCGTTGACGGCAAGCCGGAAGTACGCGGGCGGCGCCTCGAACGCGTCCGGGCGCACCACGAGCGTGCGCGGCTTGCGGGTGCGCCAGCTCGTCAGGAACCCGACGACGCAGGAGCCGGCCAGCAGCAGGATCGCGACGAGCTGCGGCCAGAGCTCGGCGTGCAGCGCCACCGTGAACGGCAGCAGCACGATGCCCACACCGCCGACGAGCAGGTAGTAGAGCCAGGCGTTGCGCCGGCCTAAGTTGTCGTCCCCGTTCGCACTCTGTGACACCGTGCCACCTCCTATGCAGGGGAATGTATCGGGTCACCGGGAGGCCCCGCCGCCGCCAATTCGACACAGCCTAGGGCAACCTCGCGCCGAGTCCGGCACGCCCCTCCGCCAGCGCCGCGACCAGGTGTTTCGCCGGATTTCGGCCCCGGTGGGGCCGGATGACGGATGCGTGAGGATCCACGAGCGGCGGTTGCCGGCCCGCTCCGGCGGACTGCCGGATTCGTCACAGCCCGCCGCGGACCGGCCGGTCTAGGGTGGCGCGATGGACCTGCCTGGCACCGACGATCTGCTGCGGGCGATGACCGTGCTCGGCATTCCCGGGGATCCGCGGTACATCATGCAGGACCTCGACCCCGACCGCCGCCGCGCGCATCTGCTCGCCCATCTCACGGCCGCGCTCGTCGACCGGCAGGAGTCGCTGGAGACGCTCGCCGGCCTCGACGTCGAGGACCGGGCGGACCTGCACTGGGCGGCGGACCGGGCCGCGGCCGGCGCCGGCGGGGTCGAGCGGCTGGAGACGGCCCGCCTGGCCTGGGTCCAGCACACCGTGGCCCGCCGCCGTGGCCGCCGCCCCGACCCGGTCGCCGACGCGGTGGCCACGACGCTCGGGGTGCTGACCGAGCTGCTGGCGGCGCCGCCGCCCACGGGCCCCGTCGCGGCCGACGCGATCCAGGCGCTGTGCGGGGCCGCCGACCATCTCGGCGCGGTGCTGCGGTCGCTGGCGGACCCGTGACACCACCGCCGGGTCGTGCCTCCCCGCGGCTCCTTCGGGGCGGGGGAGGGCGGCGGGGGCGCACCACGGGTTCGCTGGGGGCATGACCGACGACTCCCTGCAGGGCCGCGTCGCGCTGGTCACCGGCGCGTCCAGCGGCATCGGCGCGGCCACCGCGACCGTGCTCGCAGACCGCGGCGCTCGCGTCGCCCTGCTCGCCCGCCGCCAGGACCGCCTCGACGAGCTCGTCGGGGAGATCACCCTGGCCGGCGGTACCGCGCTCGGCGTGCCCGTCGACGTCACCGACGCCGACGCCCTGACGGCCGCCGCCGACCGGGCCGCCGCCACGCTCGGCCCGGCCGACCTGGTCGTCAACAACGCCGGCGTGATGCTCCCGGCCCCGGTCGAGCAGCTGCGCACCGACCAGTGGCAGCGCCAGATCGACCTGAACGTGTCCGCCGCGATGCACACCATCGGCGCCGTGGTCCCGCAGCTCGTGTCCGCCGCGGCCGAGGGCCGCCGGGCCGACCTCGTGAACACCTCGTCGATCGCGGCCGAGAACATCTTCCCGAACTTCGCCGTCTACGCCGCGACGAAGGCCTTCATCACGCACCTCTCCCGCCACCTGCGCGTGGAGCTCGGCGCGAAGGACGTCCGCGTCACGGCGATCGAGCCCGGCATCGTGGGGACCGAGCTGCAGGACCACGTCACCGACCCGGGCGCGCGCGAGTGGCTCGACGACACCCGCGACACCGTCGAGTGGCTGACCCCGCAGGACGTCGCCGAGGTCATCGCCTTCACCGCGGCCCTGCCGAGGCACGTGAACCTGCAGCAGGTCACCATCATGCCGACCCGCCAGGCCACCTGACCGGCGCCGCGCGCGAGGGCCCGGGGTGTGCGTGCGCGGGCCGTCTAGACTCGGTCCGCATGATGGCTACGAAGCTGGGTCGTAGGTCCGCCGCGCTCGCCGCCGGGTTCGTGCTCGCGCTCGGGGCGGGCGCGTGCAGTACCGACAACGTCGACTGCACCACGAGCGCCTGCACGGTCACGTTCGACCGCGGGGTCGACGCCGAGTCCTCGGTGCTCGGCGTCGACGTCAAGCTCGTCGGGGTCGACAACGGCCAGGTCAAGCTCGACGTCGGCGGGACGGTCGTCAGCGTGCCCGTCGACGGCAGCACCTCCGCGGAGGGCTTCGACATCTCCGTGCAGAAGGTCACCGAGTCCGAGGTCGTCGTGCGGATCCAGACCAGCTGAGCGGATGCGGGCGCTCGCGAGCAGGGCGAGCGGGGCCAGGACCGTCGCCGCCGCGGCGGCGAAGAGGGCCGTGCGGGCGTTCGTCGCGTCCGCCAGGAGGCCCGCGAGCAGCCCGCCGACCGGGATCGCGCCCCACGACACGAAGCGGACCGTCGCGGCCACCCGCGGCAGCAGCTCGGGCGGGGTGGCGAGCTGGCGGTAGGTGCGCGTCGTGACGCTCAGGACCACCACGCCGCCGGCGAAGACGATGTTGCCCAGCGCGAAGGCGAGGTAGGCGGCCCAGCCGCTGCCGATGGGAATGGTCGTGGCTCCCAGTACGGCGACGAAGGACGCCAGGATCAGGGCGCGCCCGGCACCGGCGCGGGCCGTGACGCGGGACGTCAGGGCGGCGCCGAGCAGCGTGCCGGCGCCCTCGGCGGCGAGCAGCACGCCGAGGAGCCCGGGCGGGGTGTGCAGGACCCGGACGAGGTACAGCGGAAACAGCGCCAGCTGCGCCCCGCACACGAAGTTCACGGCCGTCGCGGTCCACATGCCCGGGCCCATCACGGGGTGGCGGGCCACGAAGCGCCAGCCCTCGGCGATCATGCGGCGCATCGGCGGCCAGGCCTGCGGCGCGGGGGTGCGCCGCGCCGGGAGCGTGCGCAGGAACGCGGCCGAGGCGATGTAGCTCGCGGCGTCGGCGAGCAGCGTGGGCACGGGCCCGAGCAACTGCACGAGCAGGCCGCCGGCCGACGGGCCGCCGAGCTGCACGACCGCGTCGGTGGCCGAGGTGAGGCTGTTGCGGGACTGCAGCTGCTCGCGGGGCACGATCGCGGGCAGGAACGTCGCGTTGGCCACGCCGAAGACGACGGTCGCGAGGCTCACCACGAGCGCGACCGCGATGAGCTGGGCGATGGTGAGCACGCCGAACGCCCACGCGACCGGGATCGACGCGACCGCCGCGGCGCGCAGCACGTCCATGGCGATCTGCGCGCCGCGCAGGGGCAGCCGCTGCACGAGCACGCCGGCGGGCATGCCGATGAGCAGCCAGGCCGCGTAGCCGGCGGCGGCGACGAGCCCCATCTGCACCGGGGTGGCGTCGAGCACCGTGAGGGCGGTGAGCGGCAGCGCCACGGCGCTGATCGCGGACCCCGCGGAACTGGCCATACCTGCCGACCACCAGCGCCAGAACATGCGCACTCCTCAGTGGGTTCCAAATTGGAACTGACTATACTGCATGGGTGCGGCACGAGGATCTGGCCGACGCCGACTGCGGGATCGCGCAGGCGCTCGGCGTCATGGGCGACTGGTGGACGTTCCTCATCGTGCGGGACATCGCCGGGGGGACCACCCGCTTCGACGCGCTCGCGAAGGGGCTGGGCGTGAGCCGGCGGGCCCTTACCGAGCGGCTCGGCGCCCTGGTCGAGCACGGCGTGCTGCGGCGGCGGCCGTACTCGCAGCACCCGCCCCGCCACGACTACGTCCTCACGCCCAAGGGCGAGGGGCTGCTGCCGGTGCTCGTCGCGCTGCAGGACTGGGGCTCGCGGCACGTGATGGGCGACGGCTCGCTGGACGCGATCGGCACCGAGGCCGAGGCGCGGCGGGTCCACGCCCTCGTCGGCCACCCGGTGCCGGGGCTGCACAGCAAGAACTGGACGGTGCTGTACTGCTTCCCCGGCGCCTTCGCACCCGGAGCCGGAGGGCACCCGCCCGGCTGGGGCGACATCCCGGGCGCCACGGGGTGCACGCTGGAGTCGCTGACGTACGCCCAACGGGAGCCCGCCTTCCGTGAACTCGGCGCGGACATCCGCGGGATCAGCACCCAGCGCCCCGACCAGCTGCGGGCCTTCGCCGAGCACGCGCGGCTGCCGTTCCCGCTGCTGTCCGACCAGGACGTCCGGCTCGCGGCCGCGCTGCGCCTGCCCACGTTCCGGGTCGCCGGCGCCGACCGGCTCAAGCGGCTCACGCTGCTGCTCGACCCCGCCGGGGCGGTGCGGGCGGTGCAGTTCCCGATCACCGACCCGGCCGGCTCGGTCGACGCGATGCTCGGCGAAATGCGGTTGCGGGCCGGGGCCGGCGCCGGTAGGAAGGTCGGCGGCGACACGTGATCGCCGGAAGGGAGGAGCCGGTCATGTCCGCAGTCCGTGCACCACGCATTGGAGCAGTCACACATGCACGTCACCTTCCGCCCGATCACCGGGCCCGCTGAACTACCCCTGTTCCTCCGCCTGACCTACGAGCTCGACGGCGAGGTGCCGGGCGACCTCGAGCGCGGCAACCGCCGGCCCGAGTGGCTCTGGATCGCCGAGCGCGACGGGGATGTCCTCGCCCGCGCCGGCTGGTGGGCGCGCCCGGGGGCCACGGAGCCGCAGCTCATGGACTTCTTCGACTTCGCCGACGGCCACGCGGCGACCGGGGAGGCGCTGGTGCGCGCCGCGCTCGAACGGCTCGTGCCGGCCGGGTCGGCCCCGCCCGAGTACATCCGGTTCGTGCCGCCGGACTGGCGTCAGGCGGACGCGACGGCACAGCCGCGCCTGGCCGCCCTGGAGCACCTCGGCGCGCGCCTGCTCGTCGAACGGCTCCGGCTCGAGTGGCGGCCCGGCACGCCGGTCGCGCCCGACGAAGGCCCCGACGAAGGCCGGCTGCGCTTCCGCGGCTTCGCGGGCACCGGGGAGGCGCTGGACCTGATGACCCGCGCCGTCGCGGGCACCCTCGACGCGCACCACCGCGCCGGCCTCGAGCGTATGAGCCCGCGCGCGGTCGCCGAGGAGCACTTCCACGACGAGCTCGAACGATATTCGAGCCCGCAGGACTGGTGGCGCGTCGCGACCCGGCCCGACGGCGAGCCCGTCGGGTTCGTCTTCCCGGCGCGCAACGACTACGGGCCGATCATCGCCTACATCGCGGTGCTGCCCGAGCATCGCGGCCACGGCTACGTCGACGCGATCCTCGCCGAGGGCACCCGCGTGCTGGCCGCGCACGACATTCCCCGGATCCGGGCCAGCACCGACGCCGGCAACGTGCCGATGGCGCGCGCGTTCGCCCGGGCCGGCTACGTCAACTACCAGAACCAGCTCGACATGACGTGGCAGTAGCGGCTCACGACGGCTGATAGGGCGGCGCCTCGCCCCAGCCCCAGCGCGGAACCGGTGCCTCGCGGACCGGTTCCGCACCGGGCCGGGAGTTGCTCACCGCGAGCCGCGTCCCCCACTCCAGGTAGCCGACGAACGCGGCCCGGAACTCGGGATCGCCGGGCAGCCCCGCCTCGTCGGCGGCGTCCATCATGAGCCCGAGCCAGCGGCGCCGCTGGGCCTCGGTGATGCCGCGGCCCAGATGCTTGCCGAGCATGTGGGGGTAGCCGCCGCGCCGCGCGGTGTACGCGGCCGGCCCGCCGAGCACCTCGCCGAGCCACATCGCCACGAAGTGCGCGTGCCCGGGGTCCATGTGCGCGAACACGGGCGCGAGCACCGGGTCGGCGAGCACCCTGTCGTAGAACACGTCGGTGAGCCGTTCGAGCGCCGCCTCGCCGCCCGCCCATTCGTAGAGTGTCGGAGTCACACCGCGACGGGATCACGGTTCGGCGGACGGCGACAAGTACGCACTTTTCGGTGCGTGGCCTTCGGGAGGAGCACGGTGAAGCGGTACCACTGCCCGGTCGAACTGGCCGTGGACGTCATCGGCGGCAAGTGGCGCCCGGTGATCCTGGCCCACCTCAAGGAGGGCGTGCACCGCTACGGCGAGCTGCGCCGCCGCATGCCGGACGTGTCGGAGAAGATGCTGACCCAGTGCCTGCGCGAGCTGGAGGCCGACGGCCTCGTCGCCCGCCGCGACCTGGGCACGAACCCGCCGCACGTGGAGTACGCCCTGACCGGGGAGGGCCGCAGCCTCGCGCCGGTGCTGCAGGCGCTCTACGACTGGGGCACGGCCCGCGCCGCCCGCACCGGCACCCCCGTCGGGTCGGCCGGCGGGGACGCTACGACTGCTGGATCAGGATGTCGGCCAGGTCCGCCAGCGTCGTGATGCGCAGGTCCGCGTCCAGGCCGCGCAGGGCCGCGACCGTGCACCCCGCCGCGTGGCCCGCGTCGATGCCGGGCCGGGAGTCCTCGACCACCAGGCAGGCGGCCGGGTCGACGCCGAGGCGGGCGGCGGCCGCGAGATACGGGTCCGGGTGCGGCTTGCCCCGCGGGGTCTCCTCGACCGTCACGAGCAGCGGCGGCTCGATGCCGACCGCGCCCAGCCGGGCCGAGGCCAGCCGGCGGTCGGCGCTCGTGACCACGGCCCAGGGCAGCTCCAGCTCCTTGAGCGCGACCAGCAGCCGGGCCGTGCCGGGGGTGGGCACGACGTCGTCGAGGTCGGCGTACTGCAGCTCGAGCTGCCGCCGCGACGCCGCCTGCACCTCCTCCTCGGACAGGTCCGGGCGCACCGCGCGGATCGTGGTCGGGGCCGGGGCGCCGTGCATGCGGGGGCGCAGCTGCTCGATCGGCACGCCGGCCTCGTTCGCCCACATGAGCCATGCCCGTTCGACCGCCGCGTCCGAGTCGACGAGGGTGCCGTCCATATCGAGTAGTACCGCCGCGAATCGCATGCCGTCCTCCAAATAAACTCGTAGGTCGAGTATATTCGAGGAATGCCCGCCGCCCTAGACCTGCTGCGGTTCGCCCACGCGAATCCCGGAGTGACCCGGGCCGAGGCGGCCGCCCGGCTCGGCCTCAGCAGCGGCTCGGCCACCGAGATCATGGGGCGCCTGCGCGCGGCCCGGCTGCTCGGCGAGGTCGCCGCGCCCAGCGCCGGGCGCGGCCGGCCCACCACCGTGCTCGTCCCGCACCCCGAGGGGCCGCTCGTCGCCGTGGTCGAGCTCACCCACGCGACCTGGCGGGTCACCACCGCGGCCGTCGGCGGCGCGCTGGCCCCCGCGCCCGTGCACCGCCACGGCGGCGACCCCGCCGCGGTGCTGGGCGAGATCGCGGACGCGGTGCGGGCGCTGCGCACCGAGCGCACCGGGCGCATCGTGGGCGTCGCGGTCTCCGTCCCCGCGACCGTGCGCGGCACGACCGTCGTGCAGGCCGCGACCCTCAACTGGCGCGACGTCGACCTCTCCGGCCTCGGCTGCGGGCTGCCGCTGACCGTCGGCAACGACGCGGCCCTCGCCGGGGTGGCCGAGGCGCTGCGCGGGGCCGCCCGGGGCCACGCGGTCGCCCTCTACCTGACCGTCGAGGTCGGCGTCGGCGGGGTCGTGCTCATCGACGGCGCCCCGGCGCCGGGCGCCGCCGAGTTCGGGCACGTGCCGTTCGGCGATCCGGCGCTGGCCTGCCCGTGCGGGGCGAGCGGGTGCTGGGACGTGACCGTCGACGGCCGGGCGATGGCCCGCGCGCTCGGCCGGCCCGCCCCGGCCGACCCCCGGGCCTTCGCGGGCGCGGTGCTGGCCGCGGCGAGGGCCGGGGACGGTGCCGCCCGGGCCGCCGTGCACGAGGCGGCCGACGCGTTCGGCCGGGGCGTCGGGGCGCTGCTCAACGCGCTGGACCCGGCCGTGGTGACCCTGGGCGGGCTGGGCGCGGACCTGATGGCGTCGGCCGGGGACGTCTTCTCCGCGGCGGTACGGCGAGCCGCGATGGCCTGGCGCCGCGACGCCCTCCCGCCGATCGTCCCGGCCGGGCTGGGCGCCCTCGGACCGTCGATCGGGGCCGCCGAGTCGGCCTTCGCCGGGCTCCTCGAGGACCTCGTCACACGTCGGTGAGGTGCACGTAGGCGACGATCTGCTCCTCGCGGGGCAGGTCCTGCAGGTGCACGGAGACGCCGGTGTGCCCGGCGTTGACCACCTGGTCGTCGCCGATGTAGAGCTCGACGTGGCCGCCGTTGTTGGTGAACACGAGGTCACCGGGGACCAGCTGGTCGCGGGTGGTCCGCTCGCCGACCTTGATCTGGTCGTACGTGACCCGGGGCAGCCGCACGCCGGCCGCCTCCCAGGCCATCATCACCAGGCCCGAGCAGTCGAACGTGTCGGGGCCGGCGGTGGCGAACTTGTAGGGCTTGCCGACCTGGGCCTTGGCGTAGGCGATGGCCGTCGCCGTCTTGCGGGCCCGGATCGCGGCCGCGTCGTCGTGCAGGACGAGCGTCTGGCCGACGCGGATGAGGGTGGACGTGCCGAGGTTGTTCAGGCGCTGCAGGTCCTGCACCGTGGTGCCGTTGCGGTGGGCGAGACCCCAGAGCGTGTCGCCGGGCCGCACCACGGTCGTCTGGGGCTGGTCGGCCGCGAATGCCGGCTGCGGTACACCCAGCAGCGCGATGGCGAGGACGACCGCTCCGATCCGTCTATGTCGCATGGAGGCAACATAACGAAGAACCCTCTCGTTCGTGGCAAATCGGGCATCTCGGAAGCGGCGATACTGGGCCCATGGAGATCCGCCCGAGCATGACCCGCCTGCTGCACCCGGACGTCCCCGAGCGGCCGGGCGGCACACCGGTGACGACACCGGTCTATCAGACGAGCACCTATGAGCTACCCCGCGGCCCCGAGGCCGCGCAGATCGCGGAGGCGGTGGCGCCGGTCGGGTACTACACGCGCTACGGCTCCCCGAACGCCGCCGAGGCCGAGGCGATGCTTGCCGACCTCGACGGCGCCGAGCGGGCGCTGCTGCTGGGCAGCGGGATGGCCGCGGTCAGCGCCGCGCTGCTGTCGAACGTGCGGGCCGGCACCCGGGTCGTCGCCCAGACCAACCACTACACGGCGGCGTTGACGCTGCTGCGCGACGTGCTGCCCTCCTTCGGCGCTCACGTCTCCCTGGTGCAGCAGGAGAACCTGCCGAGCGCCGTCGACGAGCACACGGACCTCGTCTACGCCGAGACCCCGAGCAACCCGGCGATGGTGCTGACGGACCTGGCCGCGGTGCGGGCCGCGGCGCCGGGCGCGCTGTTCGTGGTCGACAACACGTTCTCCTCGCCGTACAACACCCGCCCCCTCGACCTCGGCGTGGACCTCGTGGTGCAGTCGGCGACGAAGTACCTCAACGGCCACAGCGACGTCACCGCCGGCGTGCTCACAGGCCGGGCCGGGCTCATCGAGCGCGCCTGGGAGACCGCGCGCGTGCTCGGCCCGACCTGCCACCCGTTCGAGGCCTGGCTGCTCGCGCGCGGCCTGCGCACGTTCCCGCTGCGGATGGCCCGGCACAACGCCAACGGCCAGGCGGTCGCCGAGGCCCTGGCCGCCCACCCGGCCGTGGCCGCCGTGCACTACCCGGGCCTGCCGAGCCACCCGCAGCACGAGCTCGCGCGGCGGCAGATGAGCGGGTTCGGCGGCATGCTGTCGTTCACGGTCGCCTCGGCCGAGGTCGCTCAGCGTGTGTTGCAGGGAACCCGGCTGGCGCTCAACGCGGTGAGCCTCGGCGGCACCGAGACGCTGATCACGCACCCGGTGAGCCTGCTGTTCACGCACGGCGGCACCGCGGGCGGGATCGATCCGGCGCTGCTGCGGCTGTCGGTCGGCCTGGAGGAGCCGCAGGACATCATCGCCGACCTCACCCAGGCCCTCGACGCGCTCTGATCGGAGCGCGCCCGGCGGGCGCCTTTCGCGCGGGCGGGCGCCGCGAACCGGGCGGCGCGAACCGGGCGGCGCGAACCGGGCGGCGCGAACCGGGCGGCGCGAACCGGGCGGCGCGAACCGGGCGGCGCGAACCGGG